>JAMPIG010000085.1 GCA_023662875.1 Roseburia sp.
CCCGTGTTACCGCCGTGAAAGGGCGATGTCTTAACCGCTTGACCATGGAGCCTGACCGCCTTTTTCGGCTGTATCCTTTTCCGACTGCCAAACCGGATGACCGGGCTGCAGCCTTCAAATATTCCCAACGAGTAATATGCTACCACATTTCTCCCGGTTTGGCAAGTAGAATTTTCGCATTTCCCGCGATTTGGCACAATCTTTTGCAACCCGCTTCACAAAGAATTATAAAATTTTGTGGAGAAGTTTTTTTACATGTGGTACAATGTCCGCAAAGGGCAGAGTCAAGTGCCCGAAGAGACAGCTGCCGTGCCTTGCACAAAGCCAACCAGGGGTTGGCTTGAGCAGATGTTTCTTCGGGGATTTGACGAGCGAGAGCGACAAAGGATGCTATACATCCTTGGAAAAAGCCTGCTTTTTCGGGGCTCTGCCCGAGACTTGCAGAAACCATGATATAATAATTAATCGCAAAAGGGGATAAAGGAGTACGTTATGAAGGTTTGTGTTTTATCGGGCAGCCCCAAGGGACCGAACAGCATTACCTACCAGACAGTATTGTTTCTGGAAAAGCGGTTTCCGGACTGCAGCTTTACCACGCTGCATGTAGGGCAGCGGATCCGGATGTACGAAAAGGATATGACCGAGGCGCTGAACGCTATCGGCGAGGCGGAGCTTCTTCTTTTCTGTTATCCGGTCTATACGTTTATCGTACCGGCGCAACTCCACCGCTTCCTGGAGCTCCTGAAATGTTCCGGCGCGGATTTGAAGGGAAAATACGCCGCCCAGCTCAGCACCTCCAAGCACTTTTACGACACTACGGCCCATAAATTCATCCAGGAAAACTGCCAGGACATGGGGCTGAAGTACCTGGGCGGCCTGTCCGCCGACATGGAGGATCTGCTGACAAAAAAAGGACAGCGTGAGGCCATCTCCTTCTGGAGGCTGGTTCTCTGGAAGCAGTCCCGGGATATTTACGAGAAGGCTCCCGTCCGCGCCGCAAAGGAGACGCCTGTCTATCAGCGTTCCCTGAAGGAACGGAAAAAGCTTGAGGGAAAGGAAACCGTTATCGTAGCCAGCCTTTCCGAGGGAGACGATTCTCTGGCAAACAGGATCGAGGATTTCCGGGCGGCCTATCCCTACCCGACCCGCGTGGTGAACCTGAACGATTATCCGCTGGCCGGGGGATGTCTTGGCTGCTTTCACTGCGCCGTCTCCGGAAAATGTATTTATAAGGACGGTTTTGACGATTTCCTGCGAAACCGGATCCAGACCGGCGCGGCTATTGTCTATGCCTTTACGATCCGGGATCATTCCATGGGCTCCCGGATGAAAATGTATGACGACAGGCAATTCTGCAACGGCCATAGGACCGTAACCATGGGGATGCCCTTCGGGTATCTGGTAAACGGAAATCTGGAGGACGAGCCGAATTTACAGATGATTATCGAGGGAAGGGCCCAGGTCGGCGGCAACTATCTCGCGGGAGTCGCCACGGATGCGGAGGGGATTCGGAATCTGGCCCAGACCCTGGCTTATGCCCTGAAGCATCGTGTTCAGCTCCCGTCGATGTTTCTGGGAGTCGGCGGCATGAAGATTTTCCGCGACCTGATCTGGGTCATGCAGGGAATGATGAAGGCCGACCATCAGTTCTATCTGGAGCATGGCTTTTATGACTTCCCTCAGAAGCAAAGGAGCACGATCCTGAAGATGAAGCTCGTGGGCGCGTTACTGTCAAACCCCAAGCTCCAGGCGAAGTCCGGGAACATGATGACGGAAGGTATGCTGGCGCCCTATCGGAAGGTGCTTGACGACGCGGCACCCAGGGCGGATTGAACCGGATCGTCTCGATGCCCGGCGTTCTATCCGGCGAGGGCGGAGTTTCCGCCATTTGATCCTCACGACATTCGTCAGGGCTCCGCAGAGTTTGACTCACCGGCCACGACGACAGGAGGATCCACGCTTTGGGGCATTTGCTTATCTTGAAGAAAGCACAGAAAACTGTGATGAGAGGAGGAACCAATAAATGAAAGACACAAACTGCGGTTATTGTATGAGAGGGGAGCTGCTGGATCAATTCGGCATCTTTATCTGCGACCTGACGGTCAGCAGCCTGATCCTCTTTAAGGAGCAGAGCAAGCCGGGACGCTGTATCGTGGCCTACAAGGATCATGTCAGCGAGCTGGTAGACATCAGCGACGAGGAGCGAAACGCCTTTATGGCGGACGTAGCCCATGCCGCTAAAGCCCTGCACGCAGCCTTCCGCCCCGACAAGCTGAATTACGGCGCTTACGGGGATACCGGCTGCCATCTTCACATGCACCTGGTTCCCAAGTACCGGGACGGGGACGAATGGGGCGGCACCTTCCAGATGAACCCCGGCAAGACCTTCCTGACGGAGGAGGAGTACGCGGCAATGATCGAAAAGATCAAGGCCTGCTTATAAGAAGCGGAGCAGTTTATCCGTCCGGGATCCCGGATAAACGCTTTCCTTTCAGAAAGGGACGCCCTGCGGCTTTCGCCGCGGGGCGTCCCCGATACTCTTATGATAGTGAGCGTTAGAGAAGAATGAGCCTACTCATTCGCCGCTCACAGAAGCGGTAACCTTTCAGCCCTCCTGCTCCGCGGCGTCACTGCTTACCTGTGAGGCAATATCATTGCCCACCTGAACCACGATGTCGTTACCCACCTGCTGGCCTATGTCTTTCCCCATCTGAGCCATCTGGGCTGCGAAGGCTTTGGAAGTGGATACCAGATCCGCCAGGGAAACGCCTCTCGTCCCCTTTTGCTCGAAACCGGAAAAATCGGCGGAATCCTGCTTCTTTTCCGCAGATCCCTGAGCGTCTGCGCCCTCCTCCGGCTTTCCCCGGAGATCCCGGTAGACCATCCCGTAGAACTCGATCAGCTTCTGGTTGGTAGTCTCCCGGCAGCGGACGATATCGCCGATGGATCTCGCGATCTCCTGCTCCGCAATATTTCCGGGAGAGCCCGGCTCGCCGCTGTCGCTTTCCGGCATTTGCTTAAGGGCCGCAAGCGCCTCGCTCAAATATCCCGTCTGCTTCTGAATTTCCTCCAGCTGCCTGAAAACATAACCGATATCCATATTCTCTGTCATCTTTTTATCCTCCAAATCAATATCTGGCGGACACGCAAGGCATATCTTATTCTCTGATAGGAAGCGTGCCCTGCCGTTCTTTACAAGACCCCTTGCCCGTCTGGGCCAGGTCGCTTCGTACTCGTTACCTTGCTCATCTACAACAATAATGTTTTTTTCGATGGGTGTCATCCCCTTTGCCGTAAATTTTCAGGACGTGAAAGCCGTTTTTTGTCATGGGTGCCCTCCCCGTTTCACAGCTTCAGTATAGCGGATTGGGCAGAACCTGTCAAGAACAGATCGCATTTATAGTGCAAAGAGGCGCGGCCCGCAGGCCGCGCCTCTTTCATTATTACGATAGAAACTTTCCCAAAACGCTCAGGAAAATATCGATATCCAGCGGCTTTGCGATATGGGCGTTCATGCCGCTTTTTAAGGCCGTCTCCTTGTCCTCCTCCATCGCGTTGGCGGTCATCGCAATAATCGGAAGGGTCTCTACGTCCTTCCTGGGCAGGGCCCGGATCGTCCGGGTCGCCTCGTAGCCGTCCATGGTAGGCATCTGTACATCCATCAGAACCGCGTCGTAATAGCCCTCCTCCGAGCGGCTGACCATCTCCACCGCATCCGTACCGTCCGGCGCGGATTCCACGAGAAAACCGCTCTCCTCCAGGATAACCTCCGCGATCTCCCGGTTCAGCTCGATATCCTCCACCAGCAGAATCCGCTTGCCGCCGAAATCCGCCTTCGTCCAGGCTTTGATCTCTTCCTTTTCCGTCAGGTGGTTCACGGTCAGAAGAACATTCTTTAAATCCGACATGAACAGAGGCTTCGCGCAGAAGGCGGTAACCCCCGCGCTCATGGCCTCCTCCTCGATATCCGTCCAATCGTAGGCTGTCATGATGATAATGGGGGTTTCATGTCCGATGGCGGCGCGGATCCGCCTCGTCGTCTCTACTCCGTTCATCTCCGGCATCTGCCAGTCAATGATATAGGTGTGATAGGAATCTCCGTCGTTATGGGCGCTCTTGGCCCGGAAGACAGCCTCCCGGCCGGAGGTCGTCCATTCGGAGCGCATACCGAGCTGCTTCAGCATCTTGCTGATACTCTCGCAGCTGTCGCAGTCGTCGTCCACCACAAGGGTTCGCAGGCTCTCCAGCTCTTTAATCTGCGCCGCGTTTTTCTCCACGTCCTGCAGCTTCAGGCTCAGCTCTACCCGAAACTCGCTTCCCTTCCCTTTTTCGCTCGTCACCGTGATCGTGCCGCCCATCATTTCTACAATGTTTTTCGTGATCGCCATGCCCAGCCCGGTTCCCTCGATCCCCGTCCTGGTCGTGCTCTCCTCCCTCTCGAAGGGCTCGAAGATATGCTCTACAAAATCCGGGCTCATTCCGATCCCGTTATCCTTAACGATAAAGGTATAATCCCCATAGCCCCGATGGAAGGTGGTCTGCTGATGAATCCGGAAGCTTACCGTTCCCCCGGCCGGGGTATATTTTACGGCGTTGCTCAGGAGATTCACAAAAACCTGGCTCAGCTTCAGCGGATCCGCCACCACATCCTCGTTGGCTACGTCAAAGGTATCGATAAACAGCTCCAGCTGCTTCGCCTTGATCTGGGGCTGGATAATGTTGACCAGATTATGGGTCAGCTCCGATATATTGCACTCCTGCTCCTTGATCTGAAGCTTTCCGCTCTCGATCCGGCTCATATCCAGAATATCGTTGATCAGACTGAGCAGATGATTGCTGGAGGACAGCACCTTCTGCAGGCAGTCCAGTACCTGGGACTTATTGTCAATATGGCTGACCGCGATCGTGGTGAACCCGATAATAGCGTTCATCGGGGTACGGATATCGTGGGACATATTGGAGAGGAAGGTCGTCTTGGCGCTGTTGGCGTGCTGTGCCTGCAGCAGGGCGTCCTGAAGAGCCTGCGTCTGCTCCCTCTGCTTCTGCACCTGGGCGGTGATATCTCTGGAAACCACCATCACCATAATATCCCCGGTCTGTTCGTCCCGGGTCATGATAAAGGACTGGCGGATGCACATCGGCTGCTTGTCCGACGTGCTGCCCCAATAGTCCGCCGTCACCTCCGCTTCTCCCCGCTCAAAGCGTTTCTTCAGATTCTCCAGATTGACCGCCGACTCGTATTCCTCGCGGGATTCCGGCAAGATAAAAGCCTTCCACCGTTCAAAGCAGGTCGAAGCGGCGCAGGGCACGGACAAGCCGGCCTTCTCCAAAAAGGAGACCTGCTGCCCGTCAACGGTACGGGTGATATCCTGCTCGATCCGATCCTGCGTCAGATTAAACTCAAAAGTATTGAAGGCCGCGGAGGTGATGGCGATACGATACTGCCGCTCCTTGCGGTTCATGGTAGCCTGCGCTCTTTCCGCCCGAAGCTCCTGCTGCTTCATCTCCGTGGTATCCTGGCGGACATAAAGAATCCTGGTCGCTCTGCCCTCCTCGTTCCGATTCAGGCAGACGGCGATCAAAAGCTCCCAGGCCTCCTTTTCCCCGCGCTTCACATGGCACTCGTGCGTGAGAATATCGCTTTTCGACAGATACTCCGTCATAGCTCCTGTCTCAAAATAACGGCGGAACTCCTTTTTCCCTTCCTCCTCCACAATATCGGCACTGTGCGTATCCAGAATGTCCTGATAATCCCCCTCCATCGCAAGCTCGCTGCTCTCCGGCCGCTCTCCGGCCATATAAGAGTAATGTCCCGTCTCCAGATCCACAATGAGATAACGGGAAGAAAAAAGGGTATTCAGGCCCTGAAGCACATAGCTGAACTGCTCGTTCTGCTTTTCCAGCGCTTTCCTCGTCCGTCGGCTCCGCATCAGGAGAATCAGCATATAAATCACAAACAGCCCGATCAACCCGCCCTGCAGAATCATTCCGTCGCGGTTGGCCTCCCGGATCATATCCTGCGTCACATTCTTGGGAAAAGCCTGCACCAGAATATACTCCGTATTCGGCACAGACATAACGCAAAGGTTGTCCGTCAGACCGGACGTATCACAGATAAAGCCCTTCTCCTTTTCCTCGCCCCGAAACACTGTCCAGATCCCCTCCGCGGTTCCGGCGTCAATCACTCCTCTGTCCCGCAGGGCGTTTGGCAGCAGCTTATCGATCTTTTCCCCATCGGCGGAGGCGATTACCTCTCCGGAACGATTGCACAGATAGACGTCCGCCGCCTCCCCGAAATAGCTGGTTTCCAGAATCTCCTGTAAGTAATCCTCCGCCAGATACAACCCCAGCAGCACGCCGACTACCTGACTCCCCTCCCGTACCGGAGCGAAGAAAACCATGGTTGTCCGCTCCGTAACCCGGGAATTCAATACCATGGTAGTACCGCTCTCCCCCCGCATTCCGGCGAGAAAGTAATCCCGGTCGGCGCTCTCCGCCACCGTCCCGTCCGAGGTCAGGTTCTTTCCCTCGGAATTAATAAACCGTATCGAGTCGAAATCCACATTTCTCTCCAGCTCCTTCAGCATGGCGGCGTCGATCTTCGACGCGTTCTGCCCCACGCTCAGGAAGTAAGCGTAATTCCGTACCCGGCGCTCCGCATTAATAAATTCATTGCTGATCCCCTGCGCGGTCTGCCGGGCGGAGTCCATCGCGTAATTCATATTGCGCGCCTCAATCTGCTGACGGTTGGAAACATAATACCATCGGAATAATATTGTAAGCGCTATCATCAAGATCAGGGTATAGAATATGCTCTGCCACGTTTTTCTGGTTGTGTCCAAAATCTGGTCTCCTCTTCTCCTAAAATGTTTTCCGATCAAATTCATCATACTTGATCGCTACAGACATCAAAAAAGCAACCGCGACCGCCAAAGTTAGGTTGCTTTTCTAATAAACACTGATAACTGAGGCGAACCGTTGCCTTACGGTACGCTTAAAATTTATTGTAATCCCTCGCAAGAGAAAAAGCAACACAAATTTTAACACGCAGAATACCGCTATTCCTGCGGCGGATAAACCCCGACAAAGGACAGCGTGGGCGCAACCCGGGCGTCCAGAATCCGGAGCCGAAGCCGCCTCGTCCGCACATCGGGAAGCGGCGCAATGCGCTTATAGCCGATGACCGTCCCCCGGTATACCTCCCGGAAGCCGCCGTCCTGCTCCGCCTCGATCACAAAGCGCTCCACCCTCTGGCTGCACTCGATATTCTCCTGCAGCACCGCATACCGGACAGTCTGAACCTCCCGGAAGACAAGCTCTATCGCGCACTGACGGGTTCCGTCCTCCGTGGTAAAATATTTTTCGTAACCCGGCTCCCGGACATTTTCTATCCCGAAACCCGGCTTATGGCTGTCGGAGATAAACTCCGCCTCCAGCGCCAGGTTCCTCCGGAAGCTCCTCTCCAGAAAAGCGCCGAGCTCCTGAAGCCTTCTCACGTCGTTCTCAGAAAAAAGCCCATCCTTCGTCGGCGGAATATTCAAGAGAAAAGTGGCGTTTCCGCCCACCGAGCGGAGATAAATCGATATCAGCTCCTCCAGAGAACGCACATCCTCCTCCGCATGATAAAACCATCCGGGGCGTATCGACGTATTGACCTCCGCCGGATACCAGACCAGGGACATTTCGTCCCGCAGCGCTTCCCTGCTCCCCAAATCCCTGTCTCCGGCCGAAATCTTCCTTCCGCGGAAGCCGAAATCCGTATCCTCCGCCTGCTGGCTGCGGCTCGCGATCGTCTCCGTGTCCTTCGTCCTCGCCGGGACAACGCTCCACTCGGACGGCCTGGTGTCTCCCGCCTCGTTGCCGCACCAGCGGATATCCGGCCCGCAGACATGGATACACGCCTCCGGCTGCAGTCTGCGGACTGTCTCATAATACCGCTCCCAGTCATAATACTGCTTTTTCCCGTCGCTGCCTTCCCCGCAGGCCCCGTCCAGCCACACGGCAAAAATTTCCCCGTAATTCGTAAGAAGCTCCGTCAGCTGGCCGACAAAATAATCGTCGTATTCCTTCCCTCTTCCGTAAAATTCGCTGTTGCGGTCCCATGGCGAAAGGTAGACGCCGAACCGAATCCCGCCCTCCCGGCAGGCGTCCGCCACCTCCCGGACGATGTCCCCCTTCCCCTCCCGATAAGGGCTGGAGGCTATGGAATGCCGCGTATAAGCGCTGGGCCAGAGGCAGAAGCCGTCGTGATGCTTGCAGGTCAGAATCAGCCCCTTCATCCCCGCCGCCTTTACGGCGTCCACCCACCGGGCGGCGTCAAAACGCCGCGGATGAAAAATGGCCGGATCCTCCGTCCCGTCCCCCCATTCCTTCCCCGTATAGGTATTCACGGTAAAATGCACAAAGGCATAAAACTCCATCTGCTGCAGCCTGATCTGACGGCGGCTGGGCCTGACCTGAACCAGCCTCGCGTCTGACTTTAAATCCGTCTCCTTCTGCGTCTTCATCCTCTGATCCCCCTGTCACATCAAAGCTTTTGCCTTTCCAGTCCTCCACTTACACAACATCCTGCCGTCAATGCCTTAAATACAGCGACCCCCTCAGAACAGGAAGGCCGCCGCCTCGCAGGCATACTTTTTACACGGCATGGGCCAGGGCGGCTCCTGCTCCTCCAGCTTCCCCGCCAGCAGATCCTGCGTTCCCTGTAAGATACCCGGTATAATATCCGCCTTGACCGGACAGCTTCCATGGGAGGGCCAGATTGAATCGATCCGATCCGCCATCGCCTCTATCTTTCTAAGGCTGCTCTGGAACGCATGGATATTGCGTCCCGCCCCGAACAGAAAGATATTCCCGTCCTGAATCGAATCCCCGGAAATCAGCATACGCTTTTCGGTCTCCAGCAGCATAATGCTCCCCGGCGTATGCCCGGGCGTCAGGATCACCTCAAACCTCCAGCGTCCCAAATCGAGGATGTCTCCCTCCCAGAGCGGCTGTACGTCCTCCATGCGGCAGCCCTCCGGCAGGGCGTTCCTATAGTGATCCATCTCCGCCGGATGCAGATAGACCGGTCGAAAGTCCCGGTTGCACCCGGTATGATCTTTGTCGGTGTGCGTGTTCACCAAAAACACCGGCAAATCCGTCAGTCCCGCCGCCAGCTCGCGGATCGGCAGCGTGCCGAATCCGGTATCGACCAGCATGGCCCTCTCCTCCCCCTCGAATAAGAAGGAGCGGACGCCCTCTTCCTCCAGAATCCAGAAATGATCGGTTACTTTTTTTACGTTATTCATCTGCTTCCTCCAGGTTTCTTTCTGGAACATCTTCTCTGTCACAACCATTGATTTCGTACTTTGCAGGGAAATCAATTACGATGGCTGCTTTACTCACCCCGCCGGTATCAGCTCCGCGGTGATCTCAACCTCCCCGCCGCCAAGCTCCCCGCGGGGCAGAACCACCTTTTTCCCGCTCCCCGGAATTTCTCTCCCGCCGCACGTTACCTTCCCGATTTTATAGGCCGAGGGCTCCAGCCTCAGGGGATTTTCATACCGCACGCGAAGCTGGCAACCGGCGCTGTGGCAGGAGATCTCCGCCCATCCTTCCCCGTTAAACTGCTCCGCAAGCAGCTTGGACTCCAGGACAAGATTGCCCTCTTCCCCGCGGACGCCGAACATCTGCGTCTGTACCGTCAGCCACATCCAGCTTGCCGCCCCGGTAAGGTACGGGTACATCCCCCTGCCGCGTTCGTCAAAGTATTCCGGCACGCCGGGCAATACCCTGCTTTTCGGGAAATCTCCGGCCTGGGCAAAAAGCTGCTCCAGCACGCGCCAGCCCTCCTCCGGAAAGCTCCGGGCATACAGCGCATAAGCGTACATAACCGCCATATGACAAAAGACCGCGCCGTTTTCCTTGCTCCCGTAGGCAAAGCCGAACATCCTGCCCAGGTCCAGCCTGACCTCGTGAAAGTCCGTATTCAGGCATACCCCGCCCCGGTCGGGACGATACAGATACCGGTTCACCGCCCGGACGATCTGCTCCGCCTGCCGTTCGTCCGCCGTTCCCGAGAGCAGACAGAACGCCTGCCCGGTAAGCATCATGCGCGCCTCTCCCTCAAACAGTCCTTCTACCTGACGGCCGTGATTGTCATAGTAGCCGTTAAACCAATGCTGTCCCTTTCCGTCGCCAACCCATTCCGTCCGCCTGATATGGCTCCGGATCCAGTCGGACATAGCGTCCAGCTTCTCCGCCAGCGCGGAAAGCGGCATGCTGTCATCGTCCGCCCCCCGGTAAACCGACCGGCAGTACTCCGTCAGGCCCCGGCGCATCTCCTCCGGACTGCCGCAGGGCGTATCCAGAAGGCGGATCAGCGGCCCGGGCAGCCGGATGACGGTCTCCCCGGAAGAACGGATTTTCTGAATCTGCCTGGACAGGAGCTTTAAGTGGTAGCTGTACGCGGCGGTAAACGCCACGCTCTCTCCCCGCTCTCCCGCCATATCCAGACCGTCGTTCCAGTCGGCGCCCCGAAGACGGATGTGACCGTGCTCTCCCACGTCAAAGAACGCCGTGATTCCCTGGATCAGCAGATGCTCCAGCACGGTTCCCCGGCGTTCCGCCCCGGCCGTCTCCCGCGGGCCTCCCTCTCCCCGAAAAGCCATGGTATCGGAAAAATAGGATTGCTGCTCCAGCAGAAAGGAATCGTCCCCCGTCTCATCCAGATAAAGCTGAACCGTCAGCATAGGCCAGAAGCCATGATCCATCCAGACCCTTGGAATATTGTTCCGATCCGCCCGAAACTCGCCGGGGCGCTCCCCGATGATGGTGGCATTCGTGCCGTCCAGCCGCACCCCCGCAAAATACCGGAGCAAGTCCTCCCGAACCTTGTCCGGCTCCCGCAGCAGCAGGGCAAGGCTGTCCTGCCACAGGTCTCTCCAGCCTCTCCCGCCCCGTCCGTAATCATGGTGCGGCAGAAAGCTGCATCCGCAGATTCGGCGCAGCGTCGGCTGGGCGGACACCCAGCGCAGCCAGCAATCCCACTTCGGATTTCCCGTCAGGACGCGCAGACCGGCTTTCTCCTGCCAATAAGCCTTTGTGCGCTCCAAGGCCTCCTCCACGCCCGCAGGCGTCAGATAGGCGGCAGGGTCATCCTGGACTGCCAGGACAATCTGATAGCTCTTCTTCCGCCCCGGCTCCAGGCGAACCGTCCCGAAACGCAGGGCCGCAATCATCTCGCCGCCCTGAACGGTACAGCCCGGTGTAAGCCATTCCCGACCTTTCGGATTTACCAGCGCCTCCGGCCAGTCATAGCTCCCCGCGCCCGTAAAATCGGAGACCAGCGGCATACAACCCTGAGGCGGCGCGCCGTCCTCATCCGCCCCCCACACCCGAAAGGTCAGTTCATTGGGCAGATGTCCCCGCTCGTCAAAGGTCAGCGTAGGCGTTACATCCAGGCCGTAGGCGCTCACCTTTCCCCGCAGAAGCAGACTTGTCACATGGCGATGATCCCGAATATTATCCGCCGAACGACAGTAAAGCGGAATCGCCGCCGTAGGGGTTATGGTCAGGGCCTCGTCGGAAAGATTGGTAATCACAACCTGCATAATCTCCGCCCGGTCGCAGCCTGCCGGAACGAAGCTCAGAACCTCCGCCAGCAGCGATTGATCCGCCTTCCTTCTGCTGATTTTCTGCCACAGCAATCCTCCCGTTAAAACCGTCTCTTCCCCGCCTTCAAACAGCATCCCCCTCTGGGCCGCGCTCTGTCCGGTAACAGACCAGGGCTTCCCACCGGAAAGCTGTATCCAGAAATTCCGGCTCGCACGGCTTTCATGCAAAGTTTCCGCGCTGGCCGGTGCCAACAGGAAGGCGTTCTGCCCCGTCTTGCAGTCCCCCGCCAGGTGGGGCGTGATACTGGAAATCATATGCCCCTCATTCGCCAGCGGGAAATAAATCTCCGGGTAGAGCTGGGCATTTTCCAGCCGGAAATCGCCTTCCGCATTCAAATAGGTTATCTCTGTCAAAGCCTTCACCCTCTTTCTTGAAATTTCCTTTATTATACCATGATCTCATGCGCTTCAGCGCACATGGAATCAAAAGTTGACACAATGCCCTTCCGTGTCAACATTGTACCACAACTCACCCCGCTTTTCCACCGATACTCAAACAAATATCCTGATGTGCTCCGACGAGATCGTTAAGCTGCCCTGGCTCTATCCCCGGTATCGAAAATACCTCTGGCTGAAGAATCTGACGCGGGAGGACGACTGACCGGTCAACCGTCCCATGAAAACGGTTCAACGATAGAATTGATATACAGAACTTCCTTTTCTTAGTATAATGAGCTTATCGGAAGGCAGGCGGCCGCAGAGCTTTCGAGATTTCCCATGAAAAACCGAGCTTCCCTTGCTGTGACGAAGGTTCCTGTAGAAGAACAAACCGGCAGGGCGGCTCAGGAGCCCATGACATAAGGGAATGCCATGGCAAAAAGAAAAAGGAGGCTATGTATGGAAAGTAAAATCGGAACACAGATCGCAAAGCTCAGAAAGGAACAGGAGATCACGCAGGCGGCCCTGGCGGAGTATCTGTCCGTATCTCCCCAGGCGGTCTCCCGCTGGGAGAACGGCGTCAGCATACCGGATATCTGTCTGCTTCCCCAGATCGCTGCATTTTTTAACGTGAGCATCGACATGCTGTTCGGCGTGTCGGATTACGACAAAATTCTGTTCCTGGTAAAAAAATACTCTTCGGACAGAAACGACATCAATTATCGGGAGGCGATGAGATACCTGGACATGGAGCTGAAGGAGGACGACGGCAACCTGAAGCTTCTGGCCCTGAAGCTCCATATGCTCCTGCAGAGAAGCAGGGAGTATCACGCAAAGGCGTTAGCGCTCTGCGAAGCCCTGATTCCCATGGCCGAGGGAGAGGACGAGGAGTTGTATACGGCCTTTACCCTGCAGCGCCAGCAGTTCCTGGCGGAGGATCTTAAGGGCAGGCAGGTTCTCGAGGAATGCCTCGAACGATACCGGTCGGAGAAGACGGCGCTTCATCTCCGCTTCTACTTTGAGGCCCTGCTTATGACCGAAAGGGAGCGCGAGCTTTTCGAATTCATCGAAACCGACGATTTCGCCGGAAAGCTTTTCCGGCAGCCGGAAAAAAGCGCCCTGGCGCTCTATGATCAGGCGTATCAGGCCTGCGTCGCCCGGAAGGACGCAGAGGGCGCGGAAAAATACAGGCGTCTGGTCGAAAGGTTCTCCGGGGAGGATGCGTAAAAACAGCGAAGGCTTTAAAAAAGCAGCCGAAATAAATTCGGCTGCTTTTTTTATCACAAAATCCCGCATCTTTTGCACATCTGCTCTCATCTGATCATTCCCTTATTTCGTCAATATCTGTCAAATTGACGCCGGATACCTGCAACAATGCCTTAATGGTCAAATATTCCTTTTTCATCTTTGCATATGTCTCAGTGGCATTTTCTTTCTTTGCAAGTAACATATACTCTTGAATTTTCTTAAAATCATCAAGAGCCTGCTTTGTTACCTCAATACCCGTCGGCATGTGATCACCTCCCGCTTCGCTGCCTGATTGCCGTTTTTGAGATGCCATAAATACAGACGCAAAAAAGCAGATAACGGGAATCGAACCCGCCTCTCCAGCTTGGGAAGCTGGCGTTCTACCGATGAACTATATCTGCGGACAAAAAGTATTATAACACGGTTCTAAAGAAATTACCAGTGTTTTTTTTCATTTTCTCCCGCATATTTTCAAAAAATCCGGATACCCTCTTGACAAAGAGGGAAAAAGGATTATACTGATAACAAATTGTAATCCTCGATAGCTCAATGGTAGAGCACTCGGCTGTTAACCGAGTTGTTGTA
>JAMPIG010000086.1 GCA_023662875.1 Roseburia sp.
GATTCCCGGAACCCGCCTGATTCTGGTGGGGGACGTAAACCAGCTGCCCAGCGTGGGACCGGGACAGGTGCTGCGGGATCTGATCGGCAGCGGCCGGTTTCCCATGGTGGAGCTGAAGAAGATTTTCCGGCAGGCGGAGAAAAGTGACATTATTGTCAATGCGCATAGAATCAACGAGGGAAAGCTGATTGCCCTTGACAACAAATCCATGGATTTTTTCATGCTGGAGAGAAATGACGTAAATGTCATATACAAACATATGATACAGCTGATTCGGGAAAAGCTGCCAAGGTATGTACATGCGACGCCCTTTGACATACAGGTATTGACGCCCATGCGAAAAGGGAGCCTGGGCTGCGAGACCTTAAACGGTATTCTGCAGCAGTACCTGAATCCTCCGTCGCCGCAGAAAAAGGAGCATATCAGCGGGGCGAATATTTATCGCGAGGGCGACAAGGTTATGCAGATCCGGAACAATTATCAGCTGGAATGGGAGATCGTCAGTAAATATGGAATTCCGGTGGAGAAGGGAACCGGGGTTTTTAACGGAGATATGGGGAAAATCCTGGAGATTAACGAAAGCGCGTCCAGCCTGATTGTGGAATATGACGAGCAGAGAAGGGTGACCTATCCCTTTTCGCTGCTTGAGGAGCTGGAGTTGTCCTACGCCGTCACCATCCATAAGTCCCAGGGAAGCGAATATCCGGCCGTGCTGCTTCCGCTGCTGGGAGGGCCAAGGATGCTGTTTAACCGGAACCTTCTATATACGGCGATCACCAGGGCGAAAAGCTGCGTGACGATTTTGGGGAGCAGCGACACGGTGCGCGCCATGATCCAAAACACCAGTGAAAACAGGCGCTATACGGCGCTGAAGGAGAGAATCGGGGAAGGAAGGTATTGATTGGGAAGGCTGAAGAGGTTGGGGGAAGGGCTGCTGCAGATGATTTATCCCAGGCGCTGCCCGGTCTGTGACGAAATTACGGGATGGCGGGGAGAAAAAATCTGTCCGGCGTGCAGGGGGCGGCTTCGACTGCTGGAGGAGCCCTGGTGTATGCGCTGCGGCCGGAAGCTGTCGGAGGAAGAGGAGTACTGCCCTGAGTGCAGGCGCAGAAAGCATTTTTATCTGCGGGGCAGGGCGCTTTACGAGTACGCGGGCGCGGCGGAGGCGATCTATCGGTTTAAATACGGCGGCCGCCGGGAGTACGCGGACTATTTTGGAGAGCAGATCTGTCTGCACCTGGGAGAATTTATCCGAAGCGTGAATCCGGACGGGCTTGTGCCTGTGCCGCTTCACAGGCGGAGGATGAAGGCCCGGGGTTATAACCAGGCGGAGCTGCTGGCAAGGGCTGTGGGGCGGCGGATGAAGCTTCCGGTTTATCCGAAAATGCTGGTGCGGGTAAAGAATACGGTGCCTCAGAAAAAATTAAATCCGGAAGAACGCCAAAATAATTTGAAAAAAGCTTTTATTATGGGAAGAAATGATGTAAAATTAAAGACGGTTATAGTTATCGACGACATCTATACGACCGGCACGACAATCGATGAGGCGGCGAGAGTGCTGCGGGAGGCCGGTGCGGACAGAGTCTACTTTATTACGCTGGCCTGCGGAGCCGGAATATAGGCCGACCTGATATATGGCAGGAAGCGGGCCGCAAAAAACGGAGGATACTATGAACATCAGAAACTGTAAGAAGTGTGGGCGGATTTTCAATTATGTTTCCGGCCCGTCGATCTGTCCCAGCTGTAAGGAGAGCCAGGAGGCAAAGTTCCAGGAGGTTAAGGAATATATCCGGGAGCACAAGGGCGTCGGGATCAACGAGGTGGCCGAGGCCTGCGACGTGGAGGCGGCCCAGATCCGCCAGTGGCTGCGGGAAGACAGACTGGAGGTTACGGAGGATTCTGCGCTTTATCTGACCTGCGAGTCCTGCGGCGCGCCGATTCGGAGCGGCAGGTTCTGCGAAAAATGCAAGGGATCCATGACGAAGGACTTCAGCGACGTGATCAAGAAAGGGAAACCGGAGCTGAAGAAGCCGGAGAAGCCGAAGGAAGAAGGCGGGGCGAAAATGAGATTCCTGCAGTAGGAGGAGCAATATGCTGAATGAAGAACGGGTGATCCTGATGACTCATATGGCGTCCTATGAAGAGGGAGAAGGGAAAAAGAACGTAAAGATAGGAAATTATTTCCGCAGCGACTATATTGCTGTACAGGTTTTGAAGGCCCTGATCTGCGGCACCATCGTATTTGGCATCGGGTTTGCTTTGTATGTGCTTTATGACTTTGAACTGTTTATGCAGGATCTGTATAAGATCGATCTGATTGTGTTTGCGAGAAGGGTGCTGACCTATTACGTCGTATTCGTAGTGGGATACGGTATAGCGATTTATGTCGTCTGTACCTACCGCTATGCGAAGGCGAAGAACAGCCTGAAGCGGTA
Organism: Roseburia sp.; assembly: GCA_023662875.1. GTDB lineage: Bacteria > Bacillota > Clostridia > Lachnospirales > Lachnospiraceae > Acetatifactor. The sequence goes on from JAMPIG010000086.1 coordinate 2,436, forward strand.
CTATCACAATCTGAAAAAGTTGAATTCCCTCTACGGAGGCGAAGGAGGCACGCGGAAATCGGCCGGAGGCCGCAGGACGAGAAACCGCGGCATGGAGGAATAAATGACAGGGTTGTTGGAAATAAGAGATAAATTAAAATTGCTGTACAGCAGGTATGAGGCGTTTCTGCTGCCTGTCCTGAAGTTTTTGCTGGCGTTTATCGTGCTGAATACCCTGAACGGGAAGATAGGGTATATGACCAGGCTGGATAACATAGCGATTGTACTGATCGCCGCGTTGATGTGTTCCTTCCTTCCCACAGGATTTATCGTGTTGTTTGCTGCGGGGTTCAGCCTGATGCATATGTACGCGCTTTCCATGGAGGTGGCGCTGGTCGGGGGGTGCGTATACCTGACCATGTTTCTGCTGTTTTTCCGGTTCAGCCCCAGGGATTCGCTGCTGGTGCTGATTACGCCGCTTCTGTTTTCCGCGAAGGTTCCCTACATCATACCCCTGGCGGCAGGTCTTTTATGCGGTCCCGCTTCCATCGTGTCTGTGGGCTGCGGCATTGTAGTTCACTACCTGATCCAGACGGTGATCGGTTCGACGCCGGCGATTTCGACCATGACGGACGAGACCCTTATGGCAAAGCTGCGGCTGATTATAGACGGGATTCTCGGAAACCGGGAAATGCTGGTGATGATAGCCGCCTTTGCGGTGACGATCCTTGTGGTTTATCTGATCCGGAGGCTGTCCATCGATTACGCCTGGACGATCGCTATGATCGCCGGCGCTATGGCGAACGTGGTAATCCTGCTGATCGGAGATCTGCTTTACGAGATTAATATCTCGGTTCTGGGCGTGCTGCTCGGCTCTCTTCTGGCGCTGGCGGTGGCGAAGGTAATTGAGCTTTTCCGCTTCTGTGTGGACTACAGCCGCACGGAAAAGGTGCAGTTTGAGGACGACGAGTACTATTATTATGTAAAGGCGGTTCCGAAGATGACCGTCGCGGCGGCGACAAAGACGGTGAAGCGGATCAATACTCAGCACGGACGCAGCGTTACCACAGAGAGAACCGCGGGACGCAGACAGGGAGCGTACGAGGAGGCCGGGCAGAGAGCGGGCCGCCGGAGCACGGGGAAAAGCGTGACCATCGGCAATATCGACGAGGATGTGGAGATGCCGGAAGACGAAGATTACGAAGAATTTTAGCAGAAAGCAAAGTGAGACATAGGGCAAATGCAGTGGTTTGAGCGAGCAGTTGAATATGTGAAAAATTTCAGCACATACCGAGGAACGATCGATGCTTATGATATCCTGGAGATTCTGATCATTGCCGTTCTGGTGTATTATATTATGGTCTGGATGAAGACCACCAGGGCCTGGCAGCTGTTGAAGGGCGTGATTGTCATCTCCATATTCCTGGTGCTGGCGTACTGCATGGATATGACTACGATCATGTGGCTTGCCAGGAATCTCCTGTCCTTTGCCGTGACGGCGATCATCGTGGTTATGCAGCCGGAGCTTCGCCATGCGCTGGAGGAGCTGGGGAAAAAGAATTTTCTGCCCTCCGGTCTTCTCACGGATACCTTTCGGAAGGAGCAGAATATCTTTTCGGAGAAGACAATCAATGAGATCGTCAAGGGCTGCGTCGAGATGGGGAAGGCCAAGACCGGCGCGCTGATTGTGATTGAACGAAATGAATCCCTGAAGGATTATGAGCGGACAGGAATTGAAATCGACGCTATCGTTACGAGCCAGCTGCTCATCAATATCTTCGAGCATAATACGCCGCTGCACGACGGGGCGGTGATAGTTCGCGGAAACCGCGTCACATCAGCGACCTGCTATCTGCCGCTGTCTGATAACCTGGGCCTGAGCAAGGAGCTGGGAACCAGGCACCGCGCAGGAGTGGGAGTGTCCGAGGCGACCGATTCCCTGACGGTGATCGTTTCGGAGGAAACCGGAAAAATCAGTCTGGCTTATGAAGGAAAGCTGGAGAGGAATCTCTGCGCCGATGAGCTGCGGGTAAAGATGCGGCAGATCCTGAATAAGGAGAGCGCCGACGCGCCGAAGAGGAAAAAGATCTGGAAGGGAAGGAGCGGGGCAAAACATGAGAAAAAAGATATTACATAACTGGGGCCTGAAGCTGGCTTCTCTTTTGCTGGCCTTTGTGCTCTGGTTTCTTGTTGTCGGAATAGACGATCCTCTGGATACCGCGAATTTTTCCAATATTTCCGTGCGGCTTGTGAACACGGAGCTTCTGGATAATGAGGATAAGGTCTTTGAGGTATTGGCAAAGACGGATACGGTCAGGGTAACGGTCAGGGCTCCACGCAGCGTCCTGCAGGAGCTGCGGAGCACGGATATCATGGCCGAGGCGGATGTGAGTAAGCTGACAGACATCAATACCATCGAAATATCATATTATGTGCAGAACGCAAATGTGGAGTCGATCCGGGGAGACCATGATTTTGTACGGCTGAGCGTGGAGGAGCGGCTGACCAGGACGTTCCGGGTTCAGTGTACCACAAGGGGAGAGGTCGCCGAGGGCTATCTGGTGGCGGGGATCACTCCGGATCAGAACCGTGTGGACGTGACGGGGCCCAGGTCTCAGGTGGAAAGAATCAGTTATATCGGTGTGGAGGTCGACATCTCCAACGCAGTAGCCAACGTCTTTATGACGCCGGACATTCATTTTTATGACGCGGAGGATAATCTGCTGAGCGATCTCTCCAATGTGACGCCGAATGTCAGCGCGATCCACACCTCCGTAGAGGTGCTGGCGACCAAGGAGGTTCCTGTCGAGCTGAATGTGATGGGAGTTCCGGCGGACGGTTATGTGGCGACGGGACAGATAGTCTGCGAGCCTTCTTCCGTCCGGGTCGCGGGATCGGTTGCCGCTCTCGCGGCGCTGACGAAGATATCCGTCCCGGAGGAGGTATTGAATATCACCGGAGCCAGCAGTAATATGACGACGATCATCAATATCCGGGATTACCTGCCGGAGGGCGTGCGCCTGGAGGACAGCGCCTCCAGCGGCAAGATAACGGCGGAGGTCTTTGTGGAGCCGCTGGTGGAAAGGACTTACACACTGACGGCGGAGGACTTTGAGCTGTTGAACGGGCCGGAGGGTTACGAGATGGAAATCCTGGAGCCGGAGGAGCAGCCCTATGAACTGACGATAATCGGGCTGGAGGCCGCGGTGGCCGCAGTGGCTGAGGATACGGTGCGCGGGACGGCGGATCTGGAGGATTGGATGAGCGAGGAGGAAATTTCAGATCCCGGGAACCATACATACCGGATTCCAGTGACGTTCTCTTTGCCGGAGAATGTGGAGATCCGGCAGGAGGTTACAGTAATGGTACATTTTTATAAAGCGGAGGTAATGTAAAAGGATGGCAAGACTATTTGGGACGGACGGTGTCAGGGGAATCGCAAATGAGGAATTGACGCCTTTGCTGGCGATGCAGCTTGGGCAGGCGGGCGCGTATGTCCTGACGAAAGAGAAGGAGCATAAGCCCACGATTATGGTAGGCTGCGACACGAGAATTTCCGGGGATATGCTTGCCAATGCGCTGATGGCCGGAGCCTGCTCCGTGGGCGCGAACTGCGTTTATGTAGGGGTGATCCCGACTCCCGCCGTGGCCTATCTTACTCAGAAATATCGGGTAGACGCGGGGGTTGTGATTTCCGCCTCCCATAATCCCGTAGAGTTTAACGGAATCAAGTTTTTTGACGGAAACGGCTATAAGCTTCCGGATGAGCTGGAGGATGAGATCGAACGGCTGATCCGCGATAACATGGACGGAGTAAAGTTCCCGATCGGTCCCGGGGTCGGAAAAATCAAATATCGTACCGATGCCAGAGAGGAATATATCAACCATTCCATCCGTTCGGTTCCGGTGGACTTAAACGGCATGAAGATTGTGGTTGACTGCGCGGAGGGAGCTTCCTGGTACACCTCTGTGGAGGCGCTGAAGGAGCTGGGAGGAACGGTGGTAGCGATCCATAACAGCCCGGACGGCACAAATATCAACTCCAACTGCGGCTCCACCCATATGGAAGAGCTGCAGGCCCGGGTGGTCTATGAAAAGGCGGATGTGGGGCTTGCCTTTGACGGCGACGCGGACAGACTGCTGGCGGTGGATGAGAACGGCCGGATCGTGAACGGGGATCAGATTATGGCCATTGTCGGAAACTATATGAGGAGCAGGAATCGGCTGAAAAAGGATACGATCGTAGCGACTGTAATGAGTAATCTTGGTTTCTTCCTGATGGGGGAAAAATGCGGCCTTACCATCGAGCAGACCAGGGTGGGCGACCGTTATGTGCTGGAGCGCATGAAGGAAATCGGCGCCAGTCTTGGCGGGGAGCAGTCGGGCCATATTATTTTCCTGGATGAAAACACAACGGGGGACGGCCTCCTCAGCGCGCTGCACCTTCTGGAGGTCATGAAGGAGACGGGAAAGAGCCTTTCCGAGCTTGCCGCCGTGATGGAGGTACTTCCCCAGGCGCTGGTGAACGCCAAGGTGGCGAACCATAAGAAGGAAAAATACCTGGAGTATCCGGAAATTTCGGAGGCAATCCGGGAGCTGGAAAGAAAATTCGCCGGGGAGGGCAGGGTTCTGATCAGACCCTCCGGAACGGAGCCGCTTGTGCGCGTTATGATTGAGGGAAAGGATCAGCAGGTGATCCGGGAGGAAGCGGAAAAGCTGGCAGGACTGATTCAGGACGTGATGTTTTAGAGGCATCAAAAACCGCTTGTGAATCGCGGGGTTAGATGATACAATGAGCGCAAAGGAAAGACAGGCGGATAATAAAGTGCTGAAAGCGCGCGTTTGCGCGTTTGATAAAGAGGACGCTGCGCGGCAGCAGAGATTGGAGGGAAGGTACTATGGTGAGTCAGAAGGTAGTGATTAAAAACCCTACAGGCTTGCATCTCAGACCGGCGGGTATCCTGTGCAAGGAGGCGATGCAGTTCAAATCGCTGATTACGTTTTCGTTTCGGGAGAATACGGCAAATGCGAAGAGCGTATTGAGTGTGTTGGGGGCATGTGTGAAATGCGGCGACGAAATCGAATTCGTCTGTGAGGGCGAAGACGAGCAGGAGGCGCTGAAGACGCTGGTTCAGGCGGTGGAAAGCGGCTTGGGCGAATAATGCGAGAAGCACTTCTAACCGCTTGCAGCAGGGGCTGCTTCGCGGAGAAGTACTAAGTCTCACAAGCTGCTAAAGCAGCTCGAAGAACGCCAAGCGAAATTATTCGCTTGGCGTTCTTCCGGAATTGCGGCGATCAGATATTTAGAAAAGCCGGGCGAAGGAGTTCGCCCGGCTTTTTAGCGGAATGTAAATTTATCGCCCTTGATCGCTACGCAGATCATGGTTTTCCCGGTGTTCAGCTCGATCTCGTTGCCCAGGTCGTCGTAGAATTTTGTGGCACCGTAATCGTCGGACTTTTTCCAGGTGACATGAATTCCCAGCCCCCTGGTAAAGAACCAGCCGTCCTCCGTATCGTCGCTGCACTGGAAGGCGTAATAGCCCCCGCCCAGATCCTCCGCCTTTACGTACTGTACCAGAATATTCTGAAAGGCGAGCTGCTGTCCCGAAGCATCCGTGTGAGGCCCGTCGGGGCCGCCGGAGAGATGCTGGTAGCGGTAATATAAACCCTCCGCCTCGTTATAATCAAAATAACAGCGGGTAAGCGGATAGCAGCCGGACAGATCGATATAGACCGCCGTCTGAGCGGAATCGCCGTATTGCCGCAGGGTGTTGGGGGAGGAATCCTCCGCGAAGGTAAAGTGCGGCTGATCTGCGAGCCCGCGGTACTCCAGGGAATATCCCTTTTTGCCTATGGCATCCAGGATGCCCTGCCCCGTGGCGAAAGCGTTATGGGGCATGGGACGCGATTCGTCCCGGTAAAAGGCGATGGAATCCACGTAATTCGCTTCGTTGATAGTCTGCGTATCCGGCAGGGCGATGAGATCATCCACATAAAAGGGATGACCGCAGTGGATAATAAAGGCGTCCCACTCAAAGGCCCAGTAGGTATAATAGGTACGCAGGCTCCTGATGTTTCCGATCTTTTCCAGATCCTGCCAGTCCTCGTAAATCGCCAGAAGACGCGACATGAATCCTTCTACAGGGGCTTCGTAGAGAACGGAGGCCTGGGAGAGCGCGTACTGTGGAAGGGCATTGCTCTCGTTTGGCGTCATAACGGCGATAGGACGTATTTTTGCTTTCTCTTCGTCGATCCATTCGTTGGTAAGCGGGCTGCGGGCCATTCCCTCGTAGGGTGAAGGCAGCTTGCTGTCCAAGCCGTCTTCCGGCAGCTCGGACGGTGCCTCTGAGGGCTCCGACGACTGGACGGCGGAAGCGTCCTCGGTCGGTTCCGGATCCGAATCTGAGGAGAAGGGATTTCCGCTGCAGGCAGCCAGCAGCCATACGGATGCGAAAAGTAACATTCCGATTTTTATCTTGCGCATAAGAACTCCTTTACTGTCCCTTTATTCTAACATAAAAAAGTTTTTCAGTCATCTAAATAGCCGAAATATTAAGAATATTTAATAAAGAGACGTGTTTCGATTTTCCTTGCGGAACCTTCCTTATAATAGTATACTGAAAATATGGGCTGATATTAAGATTTTGAAACGGAAAGTGATGGAAAATGAGTTTACTGAGCGTTGTGGTTCCCTGTTATAATGAAGAAGAAAGCGTAGCTCTTTTTTACGAGGAGCTGGTGAAAAACGATCTGTTTTTCCGGGAAAAGGGTCTGGAAGTGGAGATTCTGTATATTGACGACGGTTCCCGGGACAAAACGGCGGAGGAGGTAAAAAAGCTGCGTGGTAAAGATCCCCGGATCCGATTGATTTCCTTTTCCAGAAATTTCGGCAAGGAGGCGGCTATGTACGCCGGACTGGAGCATTCCAGGGGGGATTATGTGGTGTTGATGGATGTAGATCTGCAGGATCCGCCTTCTCTTCTGCCGGAAATGTTTTCCTGTCTTGGAGAGGACTATGACTCTGTGGCGACGAGAAGAGTAAGCCGGAAGGGAGAACCGCCGGTGCGAAGCTTTTTCGCCCGTATGTTTTACCGGCTGATGAAGAAGATCTCGAAGACGGAGATCATGGACGGCGCGAGAGACTATCGGCTGATGAAGCGTCAGATGGTGGACGCGATTCTTTCCATGCGGGAATACAACCGCTTTACCAAGGGAATTTTCGGCTGGGTCGGCTTCCGTACAAAGTGGCTGGAGTACGAGAATGTGGAGCGCGCGAAGGGCGAGACCAAGTGGAATTTCTGGAAGCTGTTTCTGTATTCCCTGGACGGAATCACCGCTTTTTCTACCATGCCGCTGATGATCGCCTCCGTGATGGGCGTATTGTTCTGCCTGCTCGCTTTTCTGATGATTGTTTTTATTATTGTGCGAAAGCTGATTTTTGGCGACCCGGTTTCAGGCTGGCCCTCGCTGGTTTGCATTATGTTGTTCTTAAGCGGCGTGCAGTTTTTCTGCACCGGTATTCTGGGACAGTATCTTGCGAAAACCTATATGGAAGTGAAGAGACGCCCTATTTACCTGATTCGGGAAGAAATATAAAACACTTAACTGCGATATAATATATTCACAATAGACAAAATGTGTGGTATTATCTAATTGCAATTTCGGAAGAGAGCGTTTATCGTGATGCAAAGGGGAATTATGGATGGAAATAAGCGCTGTTAAGGACTGTGAATTGGAGAGGTACATTACCGATATTATGCTGGATATCGGCGTACCGGCACATTTAAAGGGATATCGCTATATCAGGGAAGCTATATTATTGTCAGGAAGGGATATGGAAGTGGTGAGCAGTGTGACAAAGCTGCTGTACCCTACTATAGCAAAGCGATTCAAGACAACGGACCAGAAGGTGGAGCGAGCGATCAGAAACGCGATTGAGGTATCCTGGAACAGAGGGAATACAAAGACCTTTGAAAAGGTATTTGGCTATTCTGTGCTTACAGGCAGGGCAAGACCCACCAATAGCGAGTATATTGCGCGTATCGCTGATAAGCTGCGTCTGGATATCCGGGCAATGTAAGACTGTTGGAACTGTAGACAATGAACAAATGATAAAGAAACGATGAATGCTCTTTCCGAGGGGTGTCAGGCAGTCGATGCTATGGTGCGTCGGCTGCTTTTCCTTGTGTTGAGATAACAAATATGGTAAAATAACCTTATTCTGGGCAGGTGATGGCAGAATTGCCATCCATACCGTGATTGCGCAGCGGTTATGAAATTCTGTTTGCGGAGGAAATGGAAAAGCGGACGGAGGCCGCGAAAGCGGGGTGAAGGAATGACAAAAAGGTACTATTGGGCGGATTGTGTGGCAACGGCTGCAATTCTGCTGATCGGTGCGGCGGAGGCGGCTCACCTCTACGGCGTTTTTCTGAATCAGCCGCTGGAGAAATGTATCATAATATTTGGTGCAGCAGGTTTGACGGGGCTGGCGGCGTTGGCTGGCGCGGCTGTTTATCAGGGGCGTAAGGGGAAGAAATCTGACGGGGGGAAGACTTCCTGGACGGGATGGGAGGCGGCGATGCTGGCGGTTTTTCTGCTTCTGCTGCTGTCTCAGCTCTGTTTCGTAACAGTCGGAGGAACGGCGGATCGAAGAAGCGATATTACTCTCGAGACGGTTGGAAGCTTTTTGGAGGAAGACGGAATCTACCGTGTAAATCCTATAACCGGTAACCTATATGAGGCGGGGTTCCCGAACCGGATAAAAATACTGTGTCTGCCGACAATGTACGCTATGCTCTGCCGCCTTTCAGGCGTCAGCCCGGCGGCGATGGTCTGGCGGGTAATTCCGGCGGCGGCGCTGCTTTGCAGTTATGCGGCGTATCTCTGCCTGGCAAAAAGTCTTTTCCCGGGAAACCGCCGCAGGCAGCTTTTTTTTCTGATGGTGACGGCGCTTCTGATCTGGGTAGGGAGCTATCGCGGCGGTATGGAAGGGTTCCAGCTGCTGTATTCCGGATGGCGGGGCGTCAGCTGGCGCGGCGCGGTGCTGATTCCTTATACGGTGTCTTTATGCCTGAGGAAAAAGTATCTTCACAGTCTTCTATGCGCGTTGGCGGAGGCTTGCGTTGTATGGACGCTGTATGGGCTGGGGATGTGTCTTCTCGTGACGGGCGGAATGGCGCTGGCGGCCTTCCTTTTGGCGAAAAGCAGGCCGGGAAAGGAGGGGCAGGGATGGAGTTCCTGAAAAATGCCTGGGACGGCTGGTATTCTTTTTCTACCGGGGGAAGATTGACGGCGCTGTTTTTGATTGCTTTGCTCTTTTTATGGATATATTATAAAAGAATCTTACATCGGCCCTTTTTGGCTTACGCCACGGCAGCGGCCCTGTGCTGTTGTCTGCCGCCGACTGCGGCGGTTCTGATGATGTACCAGACGAGATTTTACGACTATGAGTGGATCTGGAGCCTTGTGCCGATGACGGCGCTGATCGGATATGCCGCGACGATATTTGTTTCGGATATCCTTCCGGAGACCGTGCGGGGCGACCGGAGGAAGAGCGCCGTGGTTTTGATTGGGCTGCTCGCTATAACGCTGCTCTGCGGAGGAATGGGGTTCGCTCCCTGGGACAGCGCGCGGGAACAGACTGAGCGGGAGGCGGCGGAAAAGGTGCTGCCGCAGCTGAAAAGCCGGATGGGGGAGAAAGGGATTTTCCTGTGGGCACCCCGGGAGATTCTGGAATACGCAAGGGAGTATGACGCCGGAATTCGGATGCTTTACGGCAGGGATATGTGGGAGCAGGCACTGTGCGCTTACTCCTACGGCGGATATGGTCAGGAGGCTCACAGGCTGTATGACTGGATGGAGGGGGCGGCCGAGAACGTCGGCTTCGCCCGGACGGAAGGGGAGGACGGAGAGATTCCGTCGGCCCGGGAATGCGCGGAAATACTGAAAGACACGGATATAAACTGTATTCTCCTTCCGGGAGATACAGAGGAAGAGACCATAGGATACTTCGAGGAAATTCTCGGTATGCGTCGGGAGAAACTTGAAAATTATTATCTGCTGGTCAGATGAGGTTTAACGGTGGAGGAAATAATCAGTATCATCGTTCCGGCCTATCGCGCGGAGAAGGTGATTTTGGAAACCATAGAAAGCGTTGCGGCCCAGACGGATCCGAATTGGGAGCTGCTGCTGATAGAGGACGCCGGCGGCGACGGGACGGCGGAGAAAATAGAAGGATATATCCAGGAACACGGAGAAAGGCGGATTCGTCTGATCCGGCAGCCGGAAAACAGGGGGGCGGCCCAGGCCAGAAACCGGGGGCTCCGGGAAGCCAGGGGAAGGTACATTGCCTATCTGGACGCGGACGACCTCTGGGAGCCGGAGAAGCTGGAGCGGGAGCTTCGCTTCATGCGGGAGAAGGACGCAGCCTTTGTGTTTACCGGCTATGAATTCGCCGACGAAAACGGGAGAGGAACCGGGAAGGTGGTGCATGTGCCGGAGACGCTGAACTACAGGCAGGCGTTGAGTAATACCACGATCTTTACCACAACGGTTCTTTTCGACACGGAAAAGATTCCGAAGGAGCTGCTGGAGATGCCGGATGTTAAGAGCGAGGATACGGCGCTTTGGTGGAAGGTGCTGCGAAACGGGTATCTGGCCTGGGGGCTGGACGAGAATCTGGCGAAATACCGCAGGGCGGGAAAGAGTCTGTCCTCCAATAAGCTGGAGGCGCTGCGCCGTATCTGGAATCTGTACCGGAAGGTGGAAGGGATGAGCGTGGCCAGCAGCGGCGCGCATTTCTGCCTTTGGGCGCTGCGGGCGGTGAAGAGGAGGATCTAGGGGGCGGAGCGAGGGGGTGCCGCAAGGGACGGCGGCCGCCGCCGGTTATTCCCGGGCGGACACGCTCTCGCTTGGGGGCGAAACGCAGCGGTGCGTAAGCAAAGATTGTGCGGGCAGGAAAAATGTGGTACAATGTCCGCAAAGGGCAGAGTCAAGTGGCCGAAGAAACAGCTGCCGTGC
>JAMPIG010000087.1 GCA_023662875.1 Roseburia sp.
TATTATTGAATTTTTAAGGTACATAGGCACTTATTTAAGTGCGAAGTTTGAGTATGTAATGCAAATTTAGTGTTGATCACGCAAGAGGATATAGATGCCATATAAAGAAAAACGAATGCCAAAGAAAAGGTACTATGAGGAGGAAGAAATGTCAAAAAATGATGATTATGTCAAACCGCCCGGAAAATCTGTTTTTAAAAAAGCTGCCGGAAAAAGGAAATCCCCTTATTCCTATCTGCATCCGGATTACCGGATGCGAATATTGGTTCAGCTGATTGCTGTCGCTCCGGCGATATTAATCTGTGATGCCATGATTTGTACATGGTTAATTCTGCCGCATATACCAGGGATGCCTCCCGTGATGAATGGCATCATTATTATCCTTTTAACCATTGTAAGCGCCTATTTTTATCCTTTTTCGTACTGGTGGTATAAAAAGCTCGATGCTGAAGATACCCCCTATAATACGATATATATTGTGACCAATTCGGATGCGCTGCTGTATGAGAGAATAATCTCTTTGCTCGTTACTTTTTTTATGGCGGGAGTACTGGCGCCGATTACGGGATCGCTTACACTGCGGAAATGCAGGAAGAATAATATGATTATTGGAGAGGAACGTGATTTCCGATAAATATTACGTATTCAATGCAGAAAAGCAATCATTCAAAGGAGGCTGACAATGAAAAAGATAAGGAAGAAGACATTTACGATAACGGCGCTGTTTGCTGCGTTTTTGCTCTTTTTGTCGGCTTGTGGGAATCAGGCTACTGTTTCTACAGGGAGCGTTGATTCCGACGATCCGGCTGCTCAGAGCACCGATCTGACAGGCATTGATTCCAGTGTAGAAGGGACGGAAACCATAGCGGAACCGGAAACCGTGGAGGAGTCCGATGTCACAGTGGAGCCGGAAACCACAGTGGAGCCGGAAACCACGGAGGAGCCTGAGACCACGGTAGAACCGGAAATTATGGAGGAGTCTGTGGCTATGGCGGAGTCTGAAGCATCTACAGAGCCAAAGACGACGGAAAGAACTAAGGTAACAACAGAGCCCAAAGAGGCGGAAACACCTGCACCGACTTCTGCACCTGCGGCATCGGAATCTGCGTCGTCAGAGCCTGCTCCGGCAGCATCCGAATCCACACCCGCCCCTGCGCCGGAAAATACGCCCGCACCTGCACCTGCGAGCATGGCGACTGGTATGCGTTCGATCAGGTGACAGATATCGACAGCAGTAACTGTACGGCGAGAAGCTGTCTCTATGCAAAATGTGGCAGATGTGGCGAAATCTGCCTTGTAAACGATACCGGCTGGGGAGAGAGCCATGCATGGTATGCGCCCGCAGGGCATATCCGTGCTACCTGCGTCAGTACCGGCGATCAGTGGTGGATTTGCGAGTGGTGCGGTAAAGAGAAGCATATGGAGATGCCCATCAATAAAGAGAACCATGAAGGGTGGGTAGTAACTGACGAGTCATGGGTGCATCCGGAATATTGTGGCAGGTATGGTAATAATCTTGTTACTACATATACCTGTACGGGATGTGGTGTAACGAAAACAGAAACTGGCGTATCAACCGGTAACGGTGTTCCCTGTTGGGATAATGATGACAACGGAGAATATGACTGCTGTGGTCGTATATATGACGAAGCGAAGTATTATGCATGGCTCCATGGGGAGAACGTGCAACCGGCGGAACCGGATGTCGTGGAGACAGAAACGCCAGAAGTCCCTGCAGCGCCGGAAGCAACCGAGTGAACCCACGAAAGGGATGCGCCTGTCTCTATCCTTTGCACTCTGGAGATAGGAACAGAGAAAAAGCCTTATGTGATAAAGCGGGGAGAAACCGAAAGCCTCGGCTCAGCGGAGGTTCGGTTTCTTCTTTGTTTATGACCATCAAATTTCCGCGAAGCGTGAATCGTATTTTTTCAACGGACAGGTATCCGAGGTTGGGGCGGCGCTGCCTGTTTGCAGGTTGTTCGGAGGCTGTTCGCGGCGCGATTTTCAGCGGATTTTTTTTAAAATCAGCTTGACAGCGGCGGGACGGTATAATATAATATTTAACTGTGTGACAGTGTTTCTATGCGCCGATGCCAAAGCCCCGGCAAGGCGCTGACAGATAGAAAACAAGCGATCCCGAAGAGGCTGAAGGCCGTAGCCGGACATCTGCGGCGGCAGTCGGAGGCGGGACAGGAAATCCGGAGCTGCTGAAACTGATCCGGTGCAAAAGTCGAAAGTAATATGGAGGGAATATCATGAAAACATTTATGGCAAGTCCTGCTACCATCGACAGAAAGTGGTATGTGGTAGACGCTACGGATATGACGCTTGGACGCCTTGCTTCTCAGGTTGCCAGCGTTTTGAGAGGAAAGAATAAGCCGATTTTTACGCCTCATATGGATACCGGCGATTATGTGATTATCGTCAACGCGGAGAAGATTAAGGTTACGGGTAAGAAACTGGATCAGAAGATTTACCATCATCATTCCGCGTATGTGGGCGGAATGAAGGAGACGACCCTGAGAGAAAAGCTGAATAAGAAACCCGAGGAAGTAGTAGAGATGGCGGTAAAGGGAATGCTTCCCAAGGGGCCTTTAGGAAGACAGATGTACAAAAAGCTCTTTGTTTACGCAGGCCCGGAGCATAAGCATGCGGCTCAGAAGCCTGAAGTACTGAAATTCTAAGGGATTAGGAGGAGAAAAATCATGGCTAAGACGGAAAGGTACTACGGTACGGGTAGAAGAAAGAAGTCCATTGCGCGGGTATATCTGGTACCCGGTAAAGGCAATGTTACAATCAATAAGAGAGACATGGATGAGTACTTTGGAATGGAGACGCTGAAGGTGATTGTGCGTCAGCCCCTGGTTCTCACGGAGACAGCCGATAAGTTCGATGTTCTTGTCAACGTAAAGGGCGGCGGATTCACCGGCCAGGCAGGCGCGGTCAGACACGGTATCGCAAGAGCGCTTCTGCAGGTGGATGCCGATTACAGACCTGCGCTGAAGAAGGCGGGCTTCCTGACGAGAGATCCTCGTATGAAGGAGAGAAAGAAGTACGGCCTGAAGGCTGCAAGACGTGCACCGCAGTTCTCAAAGAGATAAGGACATTTCTCTTGGAGATAATTTTCTTAGAGATAAGAATGTTTTTCAAAGAGATAAGAAGATTCCTCTTAGAGATAATAATCTTCTCAGAGAGACAGACACACTTCTTTCGGATAAGCAGTTTTTTTCATTAAGATTTTGGCTCCGCAGGATTATCCTGCGGAGTTTTGTTAGTGTATTAACATTTTGGCAAATTTGGTTTATAATAACAGTTGAAGCATTGACGCACTACGCTTTTTCGGGTAAAATTTTCCTGAAACGGAGGTTGCATATGATAGAACTTGACGTAAAAATCGAATCGAAGGATCTGTATGATTATATGCTGCGGCATTCCTACAACAGCGGCGCTGGAATTCTGGGAAGCTGTGTCGGCGCGCTGTTTATTGTTTTTGCGGCGATGACGAGGCAGTGGCTGTACCTGATATTCGGGGCAGTTCTCCTGTTGTACCTTCCCTGGACGCTGTACATCCGGAGCAAGAAGCAGATCCTCAGTAATCCCAGCTTCCAGAAGCTGCTGCATTACCGCCTGGACGAGGAGGGGATTACCATTACACAGGAGGAGGAATCCCTGCAGTGTCTCTGGAAGGATATGTACAAGGCGGTCTCCACGGGCAGGAGCGTTATCCTGTATACTTCCCGGGTCAACGCTACGATTTTTCCCAAAAAGCAAATGGGGGAGAAGACGGTGGCGGTGGTTGAAATGATTTCCTCCCACATGCCGCCCAACAAGGTAAAAATCAGAGGGATTTAAGGATGGAAGAATACAGGACGGAAGAGCTCGTAAGGCGGCTGGAGGAGGAAGGCCGGGTCATTCTGGAACCGGAGAGCCCGGAGGAGACTTTCTCGCTGGGGCGCTGTCTGGGACAGGCGGCGGAGCCGGGGGAAGTCTATATGCTGATCGGGGATCTCGGCGTGGGAAAGACGGTGTTTACTCAGGGCTTTGCGGCGGGACTTGATGTAACTGAAACGGTCAACAGCCCGACCTTTACGATTTTGCAGATCTACGAGGAGGGCAGGCTTCCGCTTTATCACTTTGACGTATACCGGATTGAGGATGTGGAAGAGATGGAGGAGATCGGCTGCGAGGATTGCTTTTACGGGGACGGCGTTTCGATCATCGAGTGGGCCGACCGGATTGAGGAGATTTTGCCGGAGCGTTACCGCCGGGTGACCATCGAGAAGGATCCGGAAAAAGGGTTTGACTATCGCAGGATTACGATCGAAGCGTGAATTCTATTGTTGGTATGCGCAAAGAGGGGTGTTTGCACACCCTCTTATGGAGCGCGCAAAGGGGTATAATAGTGAAAATATTGGGAATAGACAGCTCGGGACTGGTAGCCAGCGTGGCGGCAGTGGAGGACGACAGGCTTCTGGGAGAGTATACCACCGATTATAAGAAGACGCACTCCCAGACTCTTCTGCCGATGCTGGACGAACTGAGGAAGATGATCGAGCTGGATCTGAACAGCCTGGACGCGATAGCGGTCGCCTCCGGCCCGGGCTCCTTTACCGGGCTGCGGATTGGGGCGGCTACGGCGAAGGGGTTGGGGCTGGCGCTGGAAAAGCCGCTGGTGGAGGTGCCTACGCTGGAGGGGCTGGCCTGGAATCTCTGGGGAGCGGAGGGCTTGGTGTGTCCGCTGATGGATGCCAGGAGAAATCAGGTATATGCGGCGGTTTATGAGTTTATCCCGCAGGGAGAGGGCTTCGAGCTGCGGAGTGTTGTCGGACAGGCTCCCTGGGAGATCAGCGTGCTGCTGGAGGAGATAAACCAGCTGGGGAGGAGCGTGATCCTTCTGGGAGACGGTGTCCCTGTGTATCTGGCGGAGATTCGGGAGAAGGTACAGGTTCCCTGGCGTCTCGCCCCTGCGGGCTGTAACCGCCAGAGGGCGGCCTGCGTCGCATCCCTGGGGGCGGTTTATTATGGACAGGGCAGGGCGATCGACGCCGACCTGCATCAGCCGGAATATCTGCGCAAGAGCCAGGCGGAGCGGGAGCGGGATGCGGAGCTCACCGCAGCCCCGGCGTGCGCAGGGAACGGCGCGGAAATGAGGAAAGTATGAAAGTAAATGACATCAGACGGCACCGCGAGAGATTTTGGCATCTCTTGCCAAAATCCGAGACAGCGTGCGCCAAAACGCCGCCCTATGGCGTTTTGTGTGCATCAACTTGTTGCCATAGGCTTTCATGGTCATTTGTGCCAGGAATGGCATGGCAACAAGTATGAACATCGTGATTCGCAAGCTGCAGGGGGGAGACGTAGCCGGGCTGGCTGAGATCGAGGCGGAATCCTTCTCCATGCCCTGGTCGGAGCAGGCGTTCCGGGAACTGCTCTCCCGGGACTATTGTCGGTATGTGGTGGCGCTGGCGGACGGAGAACTGGCTGGCTGCTGTGGGTTTACCAATCTCTGCGGCGAGGCGAATATTGACAATGTAGTAGTGGCTCCCCGGTTTCGAGGCAGAGGGATCGCCCAGGCGATGCTGGAGGAGTTGATCCGCCGGGGTGAGGAGGAGGGAGTGGCGGCCTTTACCCTGGAGGTCAGGGTCAGCAACGCCGCGGCTATCCATATTTACGAGAAATTCGGTTTTGTCTCGGAGGGGATCCGGCCGGACTTTTACGAGAAGCCCAGAGAGGACGCCAATATCATGTGGCGGCGTGCCGGGCAATGAAAGAGTATTGCCCCGCGGCATTCGCCAACCTGTCCAAGCCAACTATGGTTGGCTGCAAGCATGGCCGTTTGGCTCATTGCTCGCGGAAATAAAAACGCCGGAGGAGAAAAGAACCGGCGGGAGGAAACAAAATGTTAGATGTAAGCTTACTGGGAACGGGCGGTATGATGCCTCTTCCTTATCGGTGGCTCACGTCCCTGATGCTTCGTTACAACGGGAAAAGCATCCTGATCGACTGCGGGGAAGGGACGCAGATCGCGCTGCGGGAAAAGGGCTGGAGTCCCAATCCCATCGACATTATCTGCTTTACGCACTATCATGCGGATCATATCAGCGGACTGCCGGGGATGCTGTTGACTATGGGCAACGCGGAGCGGACGGAGCCGCTTCTGCTGATCGGACCGAAGGGTCTGGCCAGGACGGTGAACGCTCTTCGGACGATCGCCCCGGAGCTGCCCTTTGAGATCCGATACCGGGAGATCGAGGAAAAGGAAGAGGAAATTTCTTTCGATGGATTTCGGATTAAGGCTTTCAAGGTGAACCATAGTGTGGTATGCTATGGATATAGCATGATTGTTGACCGGGCGGGGCGCTTTGACCGGGATCGGGCGCTGGAACAGCAGATTCCCCTGAAATTCTGGAGCCGGCTGCAGAAGGGCGAGACGATAGAGGCGGAGGGACGCGTCTTTACGCCGGATATGGTGCTGGGCGCGGCAAGAAAGGGAATAAAAGTTACTTATTGTACCGATTCCCGGCCCACGGAGTCCATCGCCGCGAATGCGGAAGGTTCGGATCTGCTGATCCTGGAGGGAATGTACGGCGAGCCGGATAAGCTGGTCAAGGCCCGGGAGAATCGCCATATGACCATGTATGAGGCGGCCCGGATCGCCAGGGCCGCCGGAGTGCCGGAGCTTTGGCTGACGCATTACAGCCCTTCTCTGCTTCACCCGGAGGAATATCTGGACGAGGTAAGGAAGATTTTCCCGGGGACGATAGCGGCCCGGGATGGCAGAACGATAGAGCTGAACTTTGAGGAAGAATGAGAGGTGTCCTATGAAAAAATCGACGATTGCGGTAGTGGTGATACTTTTGGTAGCGGTTGTGGGCGTGGTGGGAGTCTTTGCCATTTTGACCGGGAAAGCCAGGTCGGAATCCCTTGAGGCCATCATGACGCCGGTGCAGAAGGTATTGGCGACGGATTTGGATCGGGATTATCCGGGTACGGTGAAGGAGGTTGTCAAGCTGTACACGGAGATTGAGAAGTGCTTTTATAACGAGGAGTGTACGGAAGAGGAGATCGAGCAGCTCGGGATGATGGCCAGAAAGCTTTACGATGACGAGCTTCTGGAGGCAAATGACGTAGATCTTTATCTGATCCGGCTGAAGGAGGACATCTCGACCTTTAAAAAGGCCAAGAGAAGGCTGAACAGTGTTGCGGTAGCGTCGGCGGCAAATGTGGATACCTTTACGGAGGACGGTTACAGCTTTGCCAGGATTTACTGCGGCTATACGGTTCGGGAGGGCAACAACGCCAGCGTGTCCGCGTCCAGAGTATTTCTTCTGCGCCGGGACGAGAACAGAAGGTGGAAGATTTACGGCTGGGAGTCCGCCGATAAGGTAAGTCCGGGAGAATATTGAGTCGGGAAGAGGAGGGACAGGACTTGGAGCAATTAAATACAGAGAACGCTTTGATCCTGGCGATTGAGAGTTCCTGCGACGAGACAGCGGCTTCTGTGGTGAAAAACGGCAGAGAGGTGCTGTCTAATGTTATTTACTCGCAGATTGCTCTGCACACGCAGTTTGGCGGGGTGGTGCCGGAGATCGCGTCCCGAAAGCATATCGAGAAAATCAATCAGGTCATCCGGCAGGCGCTTGCGGAGGCCGGTGTGACGCTGCGGGAGATTACGGCTGTCGCGGTGACCTATGGCCCGGGGCTGGTAGGGGCGCTGCTGGTAGGGGTAGCGGAGGCGAAGGCGATCAGCTTTGCCGCGGGGATTCCCCTGATCGGCGTACATCATATCAGCGGTCATATCAGCGCCAACTATATCGAGCATAAAGAGCTGGAACCGCCCTTTGTCTGCCTGGTGGCCTCCGGCGGGCATTCTCATCTTGTGATTGTAAAGGATTACGGCGAGTATGAGATCATCGGACGGACGAGGGACGACGCGGCGGGGGAGGCCTTCGACAAGGTGGCGCGGGCTATCGGCTTGGGCTATCCCGGCGGGCCGAAGATCGACAGGCTGTCGAAGGAGGGAAACCCGGACGCCATTCTCTTTCCCCGGGCGAAGGTGGCGGAAAATGAGTATGACTTCAGCTTCAGCGGCCTGAAGTCGGCGGTGCTGAATTATCTGAACTCCTGTAAGATGAAGGGGGAGGAGGTAAATCGGGCGGACGTGGCGGCCTCGTTCCAGAAGGCGGTGATCGATGTTTTGGTGGAGCACTCTCTTCATGCGGTCAAGGCGTTTGGATACCGTAAATTTGCCATTGCGGGCGGGGTGGCTTCCAATTCTTCTCTGAGGGAAGCCTTTCGACGGGAATGCGGGGCGAGAGGGATTGACTTCTATTATCCCTCGCCGGTCTACTGCACCGACAATGCGGCGATGATCGGCGCGGCCGGTTATTATGAGTACAAAAAGGGCGTCCGGCATGGGTTTGACCTGAACGCGGCACCGAATTTGAAATTATAAGAACGCATTTGCGGGGAAATTCTGTCGTGGCCGAAGCCGCCGTGCGGCGCTTTCAGGCCGACGGCGATGGAATAAAAGAGGGAGCGGTATGGAGAGGAAGCCGGAGAGACAGAGGCCGCGCTGCAGCGTGATTCTTTTGGCGGGCGGCAGCGGAAAAAGGATGGGAACAGAACAGCCCAAGCAATATCTGGAAATTGCAGGAAGGCCGATGATCTGGTATTCTCTGCGCGCGTTGGAGCGATCCGCCGTCGTGGACGACTGTATTCTGGTGGTGCCGGAGGGCGATATCGACTATGCGAAGGAGAAAATTGTCCAAGCGGGCCAATTTTCCAAGGCGCTCGCCGTCGTGGCGGGGGGCCGGGAGCGATACGAGTCCGTGTGGCGGGGAATTCGGGCGTTGACGGAGCGTGAGCCGGAAGAGGCGTCCCGGATCGTCATGATCCATGACGGGGCGAGACCCTGTCTGACGGAGGAGATTTTAGAGAGATGCTTTTACGGCGCGCTGGAGTACGGCGCGTGTACGGCGGCGGTTCCCTCCAAGGATACGATCACCCTTTCCGACGGCGAGGGCTTCGAGGCGGATACTCCCGATCGGAAATACGTCTGGAACGTACAGACGCCTCAGGCCTTCCGGCGGGAAATCCTTCTGTCGGCCTTTGAAAGGATGGCCGCGGAGTTGGAGACGGATAGCCGGGAGAAGCTTTCCTGGATTACGGACGACGTCAGCGTGGTACGGCGTTACGGCGGCGCGAGGATCCGGCTGGTACAGGGAGATTACCGCAATATCAAGGTGACTACGATAGAGGATTTGCGGATTGCGGAGAGTTTTCTGAAGGGAGGATTCTGACGGCGCATCCGTGTGACGTCAGCAAAACGGTAATCTTTGGAGGAAGAAAATGCCATACATAAACTTAGAAGATGTAAACATATTTTATGAGGAGTTTGGAAAAGGAGAAACCGTTCTGTTTCTGCACAGCCATTTCAGCAGGGGGCTGTTGGCGTTTTCCGGTCAGATTCTGCCCTTTGCCGGGAGATACCGCTGCCTGTATCCTGATTTTCGGGGACATGGACGCACAACCTCAGAAAGTCTTCTCTGGGACAGCCGCAAAATTGCAGATGACATGGCGCGGTTCCTGGACGCATTGAAAATAGAACATGCGCATCTGATCGGCTATAGCTGCGGGGCTTATGTAGGCTGCTATATGGCCTCAAAATATCCGGAGAAGGTCAGAAGTCTCGTGACAATAGGGGGCGGCGCTTACCCGAGGCCGGAAGGGGCGGATGACTTTCTGCCTGAAAATCTGCTTGCCAGGGGAGAGACGGGCTTTATGGAAGATATGCGGCTCAGGCATCTTGAGGCTCACGGGGGCGACTGGCGGACATATCTCAGAATGACTGTCGCCGACTGGAAGAAGCATCCCAATCTGTCCGAGGACGAGTGGAAGAGCATAAAATGTCCTGCTCTTTTTATAAACGGCGAAAACGATCCCTTTGGCACTTGCGCAGAGCTGCAGGAAAAAGTACCGCATTCGAGGAGCTGTGAGATCAAAAACGGCGGGCACAGACCGCACTTTGTCGGAGAGCAGATCGATGAAGTAAATGCGAAGATACTGGATTTTCTGAAAGAAACTGATAGGTTATGAAAATGGAAAATCGTGCAATAAACCTGTAAAAAGTATTATTTCCCGAAAGCGGAAATCATGCTATGATGATCTTAACCGTAGTTTGCATCTCTGTGAGAGGCATTGCCGCAGAGCGCGTGCGACGAAAGGGGAGGAGAACATGTACAGGATTCTTGTGGCGGACGATGAAGCGGACGAGCGTGCGCTGATCCGGTTCCTTCTGCAGGATTTTGAACAAAAGGCGGAGCTTTTGGAGGCCAGGAACGGAAAAGAGGCGTTGAAGCTGATCGAACGGAAGGAAATCGATATCCTGATCAGCGATATCCAGATGGGCCTGATGTCCGGGCTTGAGCTGGCGTCGAAGGTGCGGGAGACGCATCCCGATATGGAGATTCTGTTCTTCAGCGGCTACGACGATTTTGAGTATGTGCGGAGCGCGCTTTCCCTTGGGGCGGTCAATTATATCCTGAAGCCCGTGAACCCGGAGGAATTAAAGCGGACGCTGGCTTCTATTATCGCGCGCCTGGATTCCAAAAGCCTGCAGTTTGTCAAGTCAAGGCAATATATCGAAAAGAAATTTTATGGCTCTCCCAGGGACGGAGAAGCCTCCGGGCCGGAGGACGGTATGGATCCGTATGCGGACGGGGTTCTTCGGTTGGAAGCGAAAAAGCAGAGCTATTCGGAGGACGACGCGAACCTTTTAAGGGAGGTTGAGGCGGCGATCTTTATGAAAAATTCCCAGGCTTTGCGGGATAAGGTGAACGAGCTGCTTGAGAAATATACGGACTCCAATCCCTGCTCTCATATTTACGTCAGGTATATCTGCACTCATCTTCTCCGGCAGTTCATGCAGCAGCTTCCCTGTCAGATGAAGGAATTTGAACAGGCCGCGGAAAAGGTATTTATGTTCCGGCACTTCGAGGATATCGAGAAGCTGATCCGGGATTATCTGGAGCAGGTGGCGGACAGCATCGACCGGGAGGCGAGATCCTCGAATTATGTGGTCTGCCAGGTAAAGCAATATATCGATTTTCACTACCAGGAGGAGCTGACCTTAAACCAGCTGGCGGATCAGTTTTTCCTGAGCGCCAATTATCTGAGCAATGTGTTCACAAAGCATACCGGCCAGAGCCTGAATAAATATATCAATCAAGTCAGGATTGCGAAGGCGAAGGAGCTTTTGCGGAATACGAATCGAAAGATCGGAGACGTGGGGAAGGAGGTCGGCTTTGGGAATCCTTCCTATTTTATCCGAAAATTTCAGGAGATGTGCGGAACGACGCCGGAGAGATATCGGATGAAGCCGGTGGAAGGAAAGGAAGAGAAGGCGGAATGATGCGAAAGCGTTTCTATCAGATGATCCGGGATTTATCCCTGAAGAGGAAGATCATCGGGATCTGCCTGATCGTCAGTCTGATTCCCATGACGATCCTGGGGCTTTTCCTCTATCGCCAGACCAGCCGGATGCTGCTGGATCAGACCAGGTCGGCGCTGGGCGATGCTCTGCGCCAGGAGACGGATCACATCGGCTACAAGCTGGATACCTATCTGGCCATGATGGACTTTGTGGCAGCGGATGCGGGGATTGAGCGAGCCCTGACCCGGGACTATCGGGGAAATTATGAAATGTATATCACCTATCGGGATACGATCGATCCGCTGCTGGAAGCGGTGCGTGTCTTAAACCGGGGGCTGGAACGGGCCACCTTCTACAGCGACGCCGGTATTTATCCTCACGGTACGGTGCTGCGTCCGCTTTCGGAGGCGGAGGGGCAGCCCTGGTACGAAAAGACCATGTCGAGTTTTTCGACGCGGTATACGTTTTCCGAGGATGGGAAAACGCTTTATCTGACACGGCAGGTTTATCTTTCGGAGAGCGATTACACCAATCTGCTGGTAATCGCGGCCGATGTGCCGGAGGTTCTCGGCGGCGTCCGGACGATTTACGCCGATTCCTTCGGCTTTGCTCTGCTGGACGAGAGCGGGCGTCCGGTCTATCAATTTGAAAAATTCTCTGACTCCATGCAAAAAAATCATCTTACAGCGGAAGAACTTCTCTCGAAACAGGTGCCGAGGGATTATGTCCTTTTGCGGCAGACTATGGAACAGACTGGCTGGACGGCGGTGCTTTACCGGCCCATGCGGGAGATGCGAAGCGGTGTGGGGGAGCTGATCGGGACGGTGCTGCTTCTGATTGTCTGCAGCTGTCTTCTGGTCTTTTTTCTGGGTGCCGGACTTACGGCGCTCGTGGCGCGGCCTATCACGGCGCTGGCGGAAAATATGCGCGGGGTGGAACAGGGGGACTATCGACTCCTGGTGACGCCGGATCGCCATGACGAGGTGGGGCGTCTGATCGAATCCTTCCAAGCTATGGTAAAGCAGCTGAATCATCTGATCAACGAGGTTTTGTACGCCAGAATCGAAGCGCAGAAATACGAGCTGCGGATTCTGCAGTCCCAGATTAACCCCCACTTTCTGTATAATTCCCTGTCCCTGATCAGCAGCAGGGCGATCCGCTGCGGCCAGGAGGATATCAGCCGATTGGCTCAGCTCCTGGCGGCCTTCTATCGGACGATGTTGAATAAAGGCCGGACGAATGTGACGATAGCGGAGGAGCTGGAGAACGTAAGGGCCTATATTTCGATTCAACAGATTATGCACTCTCATTCCTTTGAGACCGTGTACGAGGTAGACCCGGCGCTGCTGGAATGTACGATGCCCAATATGCTGCTGCAGCCTTTGGCGGAGAACGCGATTCTGCACGGGCTGGATAACAGGGAAGCGCCCGGCATGGGAATCCTGACGATCCGCTGTCAGGCGGAGGGAGAAGACATTGTATTCCAGGTAATGGATAACGGAAGGGGCATGTCTGAGGAGCAGTGCAGGCGGATTGTGACGGTAGACAGCCGGGGTTACGGCGTCAAGAATGTACACCAGAGGGTACAGCTCTATTACGGGGAGAGATACGGTCTTGCCTACCGCAGCGCGCTTCATCGGGGAAGCTGTGCCCTGCTGCGGATCGGCCGGGGGGAGCCGGAGGACGCCGGGAAGTCCCGGCAGAGCGGTGAAAAATCCCGGGAGGGTGCGGGAAAATCCCGGGAGAACGGCGGGATTCCGGCGGACAATCGCAGCGCTGAAAAACTGTAAAATGTGCAACGAATAGTAAGGATGTCTTATATACAGATTTGGAAGCCTCCATTACAATAATAGTATCAGCTTTAACGATGTACATAATAGGCTCTCGGAATCTTGAGCCTGCCGACCAAGATCCATCGGTCGGATGAACC
>JAMPIG010000088.1 GCA_023662875.1 Roseburia sp.
TTCGATTTCCCTGGAAAATCAAATGTCTGCTTCGCGGCCGCTTGATTTTCCTTTGCGCTCATTGTATCATGAATCTTCGATTCATGATCGCCATTCGCCGCTCACCGAATGCGCAAGCGCATTCTTCTCGCTAACGCTCATTATATCATGGTTGCTGCAAGTCCCGGGCAGAGCCCCGAAAAACCGTTGGTTTTCCGCGGTCGCTTCGCTCGTCAAATCCCCGAAAAAACATCTGCTTGAGCAAGCTCAGCAGCTGTTTCTTCGGGCACTTGACTCTGCCCTTTGCGAACATTATACCCCAGCCGTCCGGCTGTGTAAAGAAAAATCTAGTGCTGGAAAGATATATATGAAACGTTCTATTTAAACACGAGGAAGCAAATATCAAGAAAACCCGAAAATAATAATAGCAAAATGCACAAACAGGAGAGAGAGAATTCAATATAATTAACAAAATACTATTTTCTTATTAAAAAAATATAAATTTCCGTTGACACTTTTCCAACTTATGTGTTAGCATAAGAGCATCCGAAAAATAACGTTTCACGAGGCAGCGTAATTTCCTTTACAGGTTGGTGACCCGGTTGGAAGAACGGTGTCGGAAGATGTTTTCGACAGGAGCAGGATTTGCCGGAAACGGACTTGTTAATCATTTTGAAAAAGAGAAAGGAGATTTCAGCGTGAGTAGTACATCAATAGCGGCGGCGTCCCGCAAGAACGGTTCCGGGCGGACGAAGAAGCGTTCCGGGAAGCCTCTGGGAAAGCGTATCGCCGAGTCGTGGCAGCTCTATCTGCTGCTTCTGGTTCCCATTATTATTACGATCGTATACAAGTACGGCCCGATGTACGGTATACAGATTGCCTTCCGGGACTATAAGCCCAGGCAGGGATTCTTCGGAAGCGAATGGGTCGGTTGGCAATGGTTTGAGCGGTTCTTTACGGCACCGAACTTTAAGAGGATGATTCTCAATACGATCAAGCTCAGCGTCTACGGGCTTCTCTGGAGCTTTCCAGTACCCATTATCCTTTCGCTGGTAATTAACCAGCTGCGGTTTAAGCGCTATAAGCGAGTCGTGCAGACCATTCTCTACGCGCCCCACTTTATTTCCATTATGGTCGTCTGCGGTATGATTCGTATTTTCCTGAGCCCTTACGGCGGCCTGATCAACCTGATCACCGGGGGACAGGTAGACTTTATGACGATACCGGAGGCCTTCCGTACGATCTACATATCCTCCGGAATCTGGCAGGACGCCGGATGGGGGACGATCATCTATCTGGCTACGCTTTCGGCGGTGGATCCGGGACTGTATGAGGCGGCGAAGATCGACGGCGCGTCCCTTTTCCAGAGGATTTTGAATATTGATCTGCCGGAGCTTTTGCCGATGATTATCCTTCAGCTGATTATGAGCGCCAGCGGAATTATGAGCGTCGGCTTCGAGAAGGTATTCCTTCTGCAGACGGAGCTGAATAAGGCGACGTCGGACGTCATCGCGGTTTATGTTTACCAACAGGGTATTGTGGATCATATGTACAGTTATTCCACGGCCATCGGCCTGTTTAACACGGTCATCAATATCATATTGCTGGTTATTGTCAATAAGATAGCCAAGAAATTCGCTAATATCAGCTTTGTATAGGGAGGTGGGAGCATATGAAGACGAAAGCAAGCCGCGGTCTTTCCGACCGCGCCAGCGATTTTATTCTGGTAGCTCTGACAGCAGTCATCCTGCTGGTTATCGCGTATCCGCTTTATTATGTAATTATCGCGTCGGTATCCGATCCGTATGACGTATACGCGGGAAAAACCTTCCTGTTCCCCAGCCAGTTTACGCTGGAGGGATATAAGGCGGTTCTGGGAAACGCGGGGCTGTTAAAGGGTTTCCTGAACTCTGTGAAATATACGGTAGTGGGAACGCTCTATTCGGTCGTAACGATTTATATCACGGCTTATCCCCTGAGCCGTAAGGAGCTTCCGGGCCGTAAGTTCTTCAGTATTTTCTTTATCATCACCATGTATTTCGGCGGCGGTCTGATCCCTACCTATCTGGTCGTAAGGGACACGGGACTTCTGAATAATATGTGGGCGCTGTTCCTTCCCGGCGGCGTTGCGATGGGAAATGTCATCATCGTCAGAAACTTTTTTGAGAACAATATCCCGAAGGAGCTGATGGAGGCGGCGGAGATCGACGGCGCGGATCATTTTACCATATTTGGAAAGGTAATAGTCCCCTTAAGCCGCTCGATTATGGCGGTCATGGTAGTGTTCTCCATGGTGGCCTACTGGAACGACTGGTTTACGGCGCTGATTTACCTGAACGACAACCAGGCACCCTTCCCCCTGGTATTGCGGGGAATCCTGATTACTACCTCCGCCATGAGCGATTTCACCAGCGGCGCGGGATATGCGGAAGCAAATCGGATTACGGAGCTTGTAAAATTCGCGTCCATGATTATAGCGGCGGCACCCATGCTTGCGATTTATCCTTTTGTTCAGAAGTATTTTGAGCAGGGCTTTATGAGCGGCGCGGTCAAGGGCTAAGTGTGCAAGGATTATTTGTTTTGTGCAGAAGATAAGTAATAGTGCGAAAAAGAAAGGATGAGTATGAATATGAAGCAGAAAGCTTTTCGGAAATGGATGGGCCTGGGGCTTACCGCGTGTATGGCGGCAGCGTGCCTTACCGGCTGCGGCAGCGGTTCCCAGAAGGCTGATGAGAACCAGACGGATTTCTATCTCGTAGGCGGGATGTCCGTATTGAGCGCCGGAAACGACAGCAACCCGGTTTTACAGCAGCTGGCGGAAAATGTGGGAGTAGAGATCGAATGGGATCTGATGAGCGATTCCCTCGGCGAGAAGGTAGGCGTTCTGATCGGGGGCGACCAGCTGCCTGACGCGTTTATCGCGGTGAATTTCAGCATGAATGATATCAATGAGTACGGCGCGGACGGTACTTTTATCGACCTGACAGAGTACCTTACGCCGGATGTGATGCCGAATCTTTGCGCGATTCTGGAGGAGCATCCGGAGATCAAGTCCGCTATCACTATGGCGGACGGCGGTATCTACGGCCTGCCCTCCGCGGATATGATGCGTACCGGAGCAGTCAGCGACGAATATGATTACAGCATCTATTCGGTTCCGGAATTTTCCATGATCAACAAGAAATGGCTGGACGATCTGGGACTGGCGGTGCCTACGAACCTGACGGAGCTGCACGACGCGCTGATCGCTTTCCGGGATAACGACATGGCGGCGAAGGTTTACGGGAATACCCAGGGAACCATTCCCCTTTCCACGGGCTTTGATCAGTGGTGCTGGGGGCAGGAAATCTTTTATTCCGGCTTCGGCTTCACGAACTTTACCAGCGATATCTGCGCGGATCTGCTGGTGGACGATAGCGGGAATGTTTTCTTTGCCGGTACGACGGACGCATACCGTGACGCCGTTACCTATTTTCATGACTGGTACGCCGAGGGACTGATGGATCTGGAGATGTTCTCCCAGTCCACGAACCAGTTGATCGCCAAGGCTTCGCAGGGCCGGGTAGGCGTTACCGTGTGGTGGGAGAAGGAAGAGATTCTCGGTGAGTATGCGGGCGACTATGTATTCCTTCCTCCTCTGGACGGCCCGGTTGGAACGAAATATGAGGGAAGCCACAATGTCAATATCCGCGCCGGCACCGACGGCGTCACCTCAGGGAACCTGAATATTACCAGCGCCTGCGGAAACCCGGAGCTGCTTCTGAAATATTTTGACCAGTGGTATGACGGCGAAATCGTTATGCAGCTCCAATATGGCCCCATCGGTATCTACTTTACGGAAAAGGATGAGAATGGCGTATGGAAGAGCATTACCGACGAGGAAGCGCAGGAAAAGTATAACCACAGTTCCGGCGAGCTGAAAGGTCTTTACGAGGTCTACGGCCCCCGCCTTATCCTGCCCGAGTATTACAACAATATTTTCTATATGGAGGACAGGGCTACGGTGCGTTTGAATTATCTGGTGAGCGACTGGCTTCCCTATGTGGAAAACAAGAGGTTCTTCCCTTCCGACGCAACCTTTACCAACGATGAGCTGGATGTCATTTCCCGCTATAAAGCGGACTTTGTCAGCCAGGTATCGGAGAAGGAGGGCACATGGCTCAAGAACGGCGGCCCCATGGATGACGAGTGGGCGGAGTACCTGCAGATGCTGAAGGACAGCTGCGGTATGGAGCGTCTCCTCTCGGTTTATCAGGACGCGTATAGCCGCTACACTGCGGCGGAATAAGCTGCGGGAACGATTGAGGGAAGGAACAGTCGTGTCGAGGGAACGATTGGACGAACGGCTTGATCAGGCGGAGCGGATTGTTCTTGCGGATGCGAGGCTGTTTCCGGAAGCGCAGATGCTTCCGAAGACATAGCTGTTTCCGGAGTCACAGCTGTTTCTAGAGCTGCAGCCATTTCCAGAGTTGCGGCAGAGCGGCCATAAAATAGTAATAGCGGTAGTTTACAGCGATGAGGCGGCTGCCCCGGATGGGGACGCCGCCTTGTCTTTTTATGATAATAGAATTTTCGCAAAGCTGGAATTCTATTGTTTATGACGATGGAATTTTTGCGAAGCATAAATATCATTGTTTATCTTATAGGAAGCTTCGCTACAGCAAATGCGAGGAAAGCTCGTTTCGCGAAATCATTCGCTCTTTATGTGACAGTAGAATTTTCGTGAAGCGGGAATTTGAGAACCCCGGCAATATTGAATGAAACGTTCTATTATTAAACGAGCCAAGAGACAAGGCTTGATATAGGGTATATTGCACAAAAATAGAGACTAAAAACCATGAATAATGACAAACCTGATCTAAGATTGGGAAAGAGGCTTGACAGGGTGGGGGACTGTCATTATACTTGTAATTAACATAAATATGAAACGTTACACATCATCGGATGAACCAAAACCACCAAACAACCAAATCATGATCCAAACGCCCGGCAGCCGCCGGGCGGGCAGCAAAGTCACGAAGCAAGCACCAAATAATCATCGGAAAGGGTACAATCCAATCACCAAAGAAGGGCGCGAACTACTATAATGAAGCAAGACTGCAACGAAGCAAAGTGAAGCAGCGGCAAAGCAAGGCGCGGCAAGAAGGCAGGATGCAGCAAAGCAAAGCGCCGTAAAGCAGCGGCAGAGCAGCACCGCGAAGCAGGATGCGACGAAGTAAGGTGCCGCAAGGCAAGGCTGCAGTAGAACAGGTCTGAAACAGGCAAGCTGTAGATTTCAGATGTTGATTCGTATGCGTGCTAAAGCACGCGAGGAGGTAGAATGATGAAAAGGATTTTGAGAAAGGCGATTCCATCTTTATTGGCATTTTGTATGGCGCTGGGCGTAACGGCCTGCGGCGACGCGGACGGTAAGGGCGGAAGCGCAGCGGAGGATATTGTGAACGGCGACTTTGAGGAGGTGAGCGAGGGCTCCTGGGTCGGCTGGACGCGTCAGGACGCGGCTTTTAATTTCAGGGGCGTGGTTGACAGCGAGGAGATCGGCGGAGCGCCGATCGAGAAGTCCGGCACATACTTTTTCAGCGGAACCCAGGGCGGTAACCCGGCCATGCGCGGAACGCTGACCTCGGATGTTTTCAAGCTGGGCGGAACCGGGTTCATCACCTTTAAGATGGGCGGCGGAAAGAATACGGAGAAGGTCTATGTAGAGTTTTTTGAGGAGGGAAATGATACCGCTCTGGCGAGAGTGACCAATCCGGAGTGCGACGGCGTATTTATCACGGAGCATCTGATCACAAAGATTGTGGATCTCTCCGGTTCCATTGGGAAAAATATCTACATCAAGGTGACGGACGACGATGACGGCAATGATTTTTCCTATGTGAATCTGGACGCCTTTAAGGTTTGCGCTTCCGAGGATGAAATAGCGGCGGCCAGGGCGGAGTATGACCGTCAGATCGCGGCTTACGGGGAGAAGCCCTTCGAGGAGGACGAGACCCTGGCGACGATCGAGAACGGCGGCTTTGAGACCGGGGATCTGACCGGCTGGAAGACGCTGGAAGGGACGGCTCTTGTCAGAGGCGGAGTTGTCTCTACGGGTCAGTATTACTGGGACGACCGCAGCGTCTACGGCGAGGGAGAGTATTATCTGGACGGCAGCAACAACGGCGCGATCGCCGAGAACCTGACCGGCGCGATCCGCTCAACGAAGTTTACCCTGGGCGGGGACGGTTACATTTCCTTTATGATCGGCGCAGGCAACGGGAATTGCTATGTGGCTCTCTGCGACGGCGGAACCGACGAGGAGCTGATCAGTATGCGGAACGAGTATTTCAGCGATCCTTCTCTTGCCCTGACGCTCCTGCGTGTTTATATGGACGCAAGCCCGTATATCGGCAAGGTGGTTTACCTTAAGGTAGTGGACGCCAACGACGGAGGCGGGTTCGCGTTTCTGAATGTGGACGATTTCCGGGTGTCCCTTACGACGGACGAGGTTGCGGCCCTGGAAGTAGAGCAGATGGAAAAGATTCAGGCGGAGACCTATAATTCGGCAAGCTATGACGACCTTACAGCCCTTCGCAATTATTACAGCAATTACCCGTATCTGGTTCCCTTGAACTCCCTGACAGTTACCGCTTATGTAACGGATAAGGTTGTGGACTGCGGCACAGTTGACGTGACGGCATGGCTGGCGGAGGCGGCGGCTTCCTACGGCGGCGAGGCGGTTACCGACCTTGCGGTGACGAAGGTTACGGTCGGCGAAAAGGAGATTACCGAGGGCTTCGAGGCGGTTGATATGAGCGAGCCCGGATATTACCATGTAACCTATCAGGCAAGCTATGAGGGGGCCGCGGCGGAGGCGACGTTTACGGTAGTGGCGATGGCGGATCACAATACGGTTGCCAACGGCGGCTTCGAGGCGGGCAATCTGGCGGGCTGGACGGTTCTCACCGACGGCTGGAGCGTGGTAGAGGGCCATGCGGCGGGCGTTATCTCGGCGGAAAACTATTGGGGCGAGGCGCTTCCCTATAATCAGGCCGGAAACTATCATCTGGACGGATGGAACAACGGATTGGACGAGGGAGCGACCTGGGCGGTACAGTCGTCCGACTTTACTCTTGCGGGTTCCGGCTTCATCTCTGTCCGCATGGGCGGACACGCCGCGGCGGTACATGTTTACCTGGCGGACGGCACAGAGGTCGGGTATTATAAGCAGAACCGGTTTAACGACGCGAACTTCCCCAGCGTAGGGGCGGGCGGCTCCTGGGCCGATATGGGTACTTATGTGATGGATCTGTCGGAGTACCTCGGCAAGGAGATGTACCTTGTCCTGGCTGACGAGCAGGCGGAGGGCTGGGCTCATGCCTTCTTCGACGAGGTAGTGACTTATTACGAGGAGGCGCCGGATTACGCGAACAACGCGGACGAGGTTCCGGACGGAGCGACCGGCGATCCGGTAAGCATTCCCTGGCAGCTGGTTGAGAGCAGCCTGTAACAAAGCGTGCCTTTGTGATGACGGCCGCAATGAAATTTAGCTGTTGATAATTTGAGGCGAGGGTTAAAAGTGAGCTTAAGGAATGTCCGCCGAGGGCGGGCATGATAACAATAAGTACTATTGATTGGTATGCGTGCTGAAGCACGCTTGGGGGTATCGAGATGAAAAAAGGGAAAATGATCCTGACGACGTTCCTCCTGACGCTGCTGCTGACCGCGGTTCTTACGGGCTGCGGCGCGGGCGGCGGGAACCTGATGCTCTATCTGAAGTTTGACGAGGGGAGCGGGGTCATGGTAAAGGATTCGTCGGGCAATCTGCCGGAGACGGAAATGACCTACGGCTTCGCCCACGCGGCCTATATGGAGAACCAGGATCCGCAGTGGCGGAAGGAGGGCGTAAAGGGAGGCTGTCTGCTCTTTGACGGCAGCAATACTTACATCAATTACAACCGGAAGGACATTACGGTCGAGGGCGGGGCGCTGACCGTCAGCGTTTGGATTGCGCCGAGAACCTTTGAGTGGGACGATCCTTACGCGGCGGACAACGGGACGGACGCCGCCACCGGTATCATCAGCCAGTCCGACAAGGCCGCGAACAAGGGCTTCCTCCTGGGGTACGAGCGCTTCGGAAGGCTTACCTTCCAGGCGGGCACGGGGGACGACTGGCTGACGGTTTGGACGAACGGCGACAATCTCAGCAAATATGAGTGGAATTATGTAGCGGCGACCTTTGACTCCAAGGCGGGAGATATGTGTCTCTATCTGAACGGCGAGCTTGTGGCTTCCCGCTCCGTCCCGGAGGGAGCGGAGATTGCGGGAGCCGGAAACAAGGCTTTGGCCGTAGGCCGGAATATGGAGGCGGAGCGGCTGACCGCGGGCTTCCTCAACGTAGCCAGCGGTTATATGGATGAATTGAAAATTTACGGAGAGGCGTTGACCGCGGAGGAAATCAAGAAGGAATATGAATCGGTAAAGGTGCCGGAGATCGAGTTCTCCGAGATCTGGCTGCAGAATATTCTGACCGGGGACTATACCCGCCCTCAGTTCCACGGCGGCCCTTATCAGTTCTGGATGAACGAGCCTCACGCGCCGGTGTATTATAACGGTATGTACCACCTGTTCTATCAGGCGAATATGACGGGCTCCTACTGGAGAAATATCTGCTGGGGGCATCTGGTCAGCACGGATATGGTAAATTGGAAGCCGGTGAAGGAAGCGATTACACCGACGGAGAATTCCGTCGTTCCGGACGGCGTCTGGTCCGGCGGCGCGGCTTTGGACGCAAACGGCGTGCCCCTTCTTTTCTTTACGGCGGGGAACGACGGGTTCCGGGATTATGAGGGACTGATCTCCAATCAGAATATCGGCGTGGCCTACCCCGCGGATCTGACCGACCCGGAGCTGACCGAGTGGACGATCTGCGACGAGCTTGCCCTGATTCAGCAAAAGGGCGAGGGACGCACCGGAGAATTCCGGGATCCGCATATCTGGAAGGAAGGGGATACCTGGTGTATGCTGGTATGCTCGGGCAGTACTTCCTCCAACGGCGGCGCGGCGCTTCTCTATACAACGGATACTCTGGAGTTGAAGGACGACGGAACCGTCGACATGGACTGGCAGTATAAGGGATCTGTCTACGAGATGGAGAATCAGTCCGCCTTGTACGGAACCTCCTGGGAGCTGCCGATTATCCTGCCCGTTACCAACGAGGCCGGGACAGAGCGGAAGTATTTCTTCTCAATCTCGCCCGCGCCCGCCAGCATCGCCGACAACAAGGTCTACTATTGGCTGGGAGATTTTGACCTGGCGACGGGTAAATTTACGCCGGACGAAGCGTTTCAGGGTGAGCCTCATCTGCTGGATTACGGCGCAAACGTATTTACCGGCCCCAGCTGTATCGTGGATCCGGTGAGCGGAAATATTTATATGTTCAGTATTATGCAGGATCAGAGGGGCGCTGCGGAGCAGGGAGCCTCGGGATGGGCGCATACGGTAGGGCTTGCGAGACGGATCTGGCTCAACGACGAGGGAACGGATCTCATGATAGCCCCGATCGAGGAGCTGCATAGCCTGGAGGAGGAAGCGCTGATTCAGGAGTCAAATTTGACGCTGGAGGCGGCCAATGAGCTGCTGGCAAAGGTGGACGAGGATATGCTGTATATTCGGCTGACAGCTGACGTAAGCGCCGCATCTCAGTTTGCCGTCAGCCTGAAGCAGGGCGGGAAATGGGACGCTACGACCTATACCTATGATGTGGCCGGCGAGACGATCCAAGGACGCACGGAGAACAAGGGAGAGGGCGCCAGCGTCAGCACGGTGAACGGCGCGCTGCCCAATCGTGACGGCAGGATCACTATGGAAATTTATGTGGATCGGTCGCTGGTAGAGGCGTTCTTTAACAATTATAAGGCGATCAGTATCCGCGCTTACACGGACGAGCCCGATTCCCACGGGATCAGCCTGTCCGCGGAGGGAAGCGTGACCATCGAGGAGCTTTATGTAGCGCCGATGGGGTCGATCTTCTGAATCTCGTAGGCAAAGTGTGCACGGAATAAAGATTTTCTATTATATGTGCCGCCGGAGGCGGAATGCCCAGCGCGGCAAGGTACGAAAAACCTTGCAAAAAAACATGGGGAAATGGCAAAATAAGGAAAGAAGTAATTGATCAAGGAGCGTGGAATTTGACATGACAAGCCAGACATTGCGGGAAGCGCGAAAGTATGAGGAGGCCTTGGAAAAGCTGATATCCGCGGAGGAGAGACCGGCTTTCCACCTGTCCCCCCGGACGGGCTGGATGAACGATCCCAACGGATTCAGCTGGTATAACGGCGAATATCATCTGTTTTATCAATATCATCCCTACGATTCCCAGTGGGGTCCCATGCATTGGGGACATGCGGTAAGCGACGATCTGCTGCACTGGAAGTACCTTCCGGCGGCGCTGGCCCCCGACGAGGCCTGCGACAGGGACGGCTGCTTCTCCGGAAGCGCCGTCACCCTGCCGGACGGCAGGCAGCTTCTGATGTATACGGGAGTGGTTCGGGAAAGGCAGACGGACGGCGGAAGCCGGGAGGTACAGACCCAGTGTCTGGCGGTCGGAGACGGCGTGGACTACGAGAAATACGAGAAGAATCCCGTGCTGGACGAGAAGGATATCCCGGAGGGCGGCAGCAGGTATGATTTTCGGGATCCTAAAATCTGGCGGGAGGAGGACGGCTCCTACCGCTGCGTGGTCGGGAACAGGGCGGCGGACGAGGGCGGGCAGATTCTGCTCTTCTCCAGCCCGGACGGCTTTGAATGGCATTACGAAAAGGTGCTGGCGGCGAACGGGGATCGCTTCGGAAAGATGTGGGAATGTCCTGATTTCTTCCCGTTGGACGGGAAGTGGGTTCTGGTTACCAGCCCGCAGGATATGCTTCCCTCCGGCTTTGAATATCATAACGGGAACGGAACTCTTTGCCTGATCGGGGATTATGACCGGGAGACGGAGGAATTTACGGAGCAGTCGGATCAGGCAGTGGACTACGGAATTGATTTCTACGCGCCGCAGACGATCCTGACGCCGGACGGACGCCGGGTGATGATCGGCTGGATGCAGAACTGGGACACCTGCAATCACAGAAGAAAACAGGAGGAGCCCTGGTTCGGCCAGATGAGCCTGCCGAGGGAGCTTTGGATTCAGGATGGAAGATTGTACCAGAGACCGATACGGGAGCTGGAGAAGATGAGAGCCAACCGGGTGGCTTATGAGAACATTACGGTTTCCGGGACGGTTCGGCTGGAAGGAATCTGCGGACGCCGGGTCGATCTGGAGCTGACGGTTCGGCGGTCGGAGGGCTGCGACCTCTATCGGAAATTTTCGGTTCGTTTTGCCCAGAACGATCGTTACCATACGTCGCTGAGCTTCCGTCCGGGCGAGTCCGTGTTGAAGGTAGACAGGAAGTTTTCCGGCTCCAGAAAGGCGATCATCCATCAGAGGCGCAGCAGGGTGAACCATCGGGACGGCGAGCTGAAGCTGCGGCTGATCCTGGATCGATTCAGCGTGGAGGTCTTTGTCAACGACGGGGAACAGACGCTTTCCGCCGTGCTCTATACAGAGCAGGAGGCGGAAGGGATCTCCTTTATCGCGGACGGAACGGTGAATCTGGATGTGGTAAAGTATGACCTGGGAAGTGTATAAAGATTTTCTAAGGTTGGAAAGAGGGGTTACACACCCTCTTAGTACCCAACCTAAGAAAATCTAAGTCATTCCGGGAAGAACGCCAAGAGGGGGCGTAGCCCACCTCTTTGAGGGGCGTAGCCCACCTCTTCAGGAAGCGATTCTTCCTGGAAACGACAAATTCCGTGGAAGCGAATGGTTCCGTGGGATTGGTATGTGTCGGCAGCGCCGACATGAGGGAAGCAGGAAGGAAAGGGAGTGCGGCATGAAGAAATTTGACGTTGTGGCGCTGGGGGAGCTTTTAATTGATTTTACGGAAAACGGAGTCAGCGGGCAGGGAAACCCGGTTTATGAGGCAAACCCCGGCGGGGCTCCCTGCAATGTGCTGGCTATGCTGACAAAAGCCGGAAGAAGGACGGCCTTTATCGGAAAGGTAGGACAAGATCTGTTCGGGAAGCGCCTGAAGGCGGCGCTGGAGGAGACGGAGATTGATACCTCTGGCCTGGTAACGGATCCGGAGGTAAGGACGACGCTGGCCTTTGTGGAAACCCTGGCGGGCGGCGACCGGGATTTTTCCTTCTATCGAAATCCCGGGGCGGACATGATGCTGCGGGAGGAGGAGCTGCGGGAGGAGTTGATCCGGGAGACGGAGATCTTTCATTTCGGAACCTTATCCATGACCCATGAGGAGGTACGCCGGGCGACCAGGCGGGCCGTCGCCCTGGCGAAGGAGAGCGGCGCGCTGATTTCCTTCGATCCGAACTTAAGACCGCCCCTCTGGGGGTCTCTGGAGGAAGCGAAGGAGCAGACAGCCTACGGACTCAGCCAGTGCGATATTCTGAAGATTTCTGACAATGAGATCCGCTGGTTTACCGGCGAGGAGGACTTTGACGCCGGAATCCGGAAGCTTCGTGAGCGGTACGGAATTCCTCTGATTCTGCTGTCCATGGGCAGGGACGGGAGCCGGGCCTATTATAAGGAGCTGCGGATAGAGGTAAAGGCGTTTCTGCAGGAGGGAACCATCGAAACCACAGGGGCGGGGGACACCTTCGGGGGGTGCTGCCTGCACCACGTATTGAAGTACGGGCTGGAGGGTTTGGACGAGGAGAAGCTGGGCGGAATGCTGCGCTTCGCCAACGCCGCGGCTTCGATTGTTACGACCAGAAAGGGCGCGCTGCGGGTGATGCCCGGGATCGAGGAGATCGAAGCGCTGCTGCAAGCGAGATAAGGAATTCTCATTGCCGGGCGAGAGAGCAGTAAAAAAGCGCTGCAAAAATAAAAAGCAATAAAAAGTTTGCGCAACTGAAAAAATATTGCTTGTCAAATGGAGCCGGATGTGATAGTATGATTTAGTCGGAGTGCCGCGGATGGCAGGACGTCTGGCTCCATGGTCAAGCGGTTAAGACATCGCCCTTTCACGGCGGTAACACGGGTTC
>JAMPIG010000089.1 GCA_023662875.1 Roseburia sp.
AGGAGAAAATCGCCCGGATTGTCAGCCGTCAGGAGGCCGCCTGCGGCATTACCCATGTGCTGGCTCCGGTGCTGGATATCTCTCGGGATTCCCGGATGGGACGGCAGGGAGAGTCTTACGGAGAGGATCCGGTTTTGGCAGCGGTTCTGGGGGCGGCCTATACGAAGGGAGTCCAGGAGACGGAGACTGCGGGCAGGAGGCCGGAGAGCGTGGCGAAGCATTTTCTGGCCTTCCAAAACTCTCAGGGAGGCATCCACGGAACCCACAGCAGCACCACAGAAAGGGAGCTGCGGGAAATCTATGCAAAGCCCTTTCAGGCGGCGGTCAGCCGGGCCGGGCTGCGGGGCGTCATGCCCTGTTACTGCTCCATCGACGGGATTCCGGTCTCTGTTTCTCATGAGATTCTGACCGGGCTTTTGCGGGAAGAGATGGGATTTGAGGGTCTTTGCGTCAGCGATTATGGCGGCATAGGCAACGCCCATGAGGTACAGCGGATCGGCGAGACGGCGGCGGACGCCGGATTGATGGCCATGGAGGCTGGGATGGATATCGAGATGCCGGATACCAACGGTTTTTGCCGGGAATTGGCGGAGCGCTTTGCCGACGGCAGCGCGGATATCGGGATTCTGAACCGGGCGGTGCTGCGGGTGCTGGAGGCAAAGTTTCGGATGGGACTGTTTGAGCATCCCTTCGCGCTTTCCGGCGAGGAGCTGAAAGCGGCTTTCTCGCAGCCGGAGGACAGGGAGGTTTCCCTGCAGTCGGCCAGGGAGTCGATGGTACTGCTGAAAAACGACGGGACGCTTCCGATTTGCGGCAAGGCTCTGTCGATTTTGAATAAGGGAAAAGAGCTTTTGTCAGTTCCGGAAGAGGGGGAAGGACTTCCCGCGGTTTTGGATAAGTGCAAGGAGCCCTTGCCAGCTTCCGAAGAGGGGAAAGAGCCTTTAAAAATTGCTTTGATCGGGCCGCATGCAAACAGCGGGCGGAAGTTTTTCGGCGGCTATACCCATGTCTGTATGGTGGAATCTACCTTTGCAGTGGCAAATTCCATCGCGGGCGTAGCGGGAAGCCCTAACTTGGATAACCGGGAGGTTGCGGTTGTGCCGGGGACGAATATCCAGTCCGACGAGACGGAAGAATTGGACGAAATTCTGCGCCGCCAGAAGCCGGGCTGCCGGACTTTGCTGGAGCAGCTTAAGGTGGAGCTGCCGGACGCGGAGATATTGTACGCCTACGGATATCCTGTCGCGGGGGACGATACCTCCGGCTTTGCGGAGGCTCTGAAGCTTGTGGAGCAGGCGGATCTGGTGCTGCTGACGCTCGGAGGAAAGCACGGCACCTGCTCCCTGGCATCCATGGGAGAGGGCGTGGACGCCAGCGATATCAATCTGCCTGTCTGTCAGGACGCCTTTATTCGGGAGGCGGCGAAATACGGCAAGCCCATGGTGGGCATCCATTTTAACGGGAGACCGATTTCCAGCGACGCGGCGGATCAATACCTGAACGCGATTCTGGAGGCCTGGAATCCGTCGGAATGCGGCGCGCAGGCGGTGACGGACGTTCTGCTTGGAATTTACAATCCCGGCGGGAAGCTGCCGGTGTCCGTGGCCTATCATGCGGGTCAGATTCCCGTCTATTACAACCATCCCAACGGCTCGGCCTGGCACCAGGCGGGGAGCATCGGCTTTGTCAATTATGTGGATCTGCCACATACGCCGCGCTACTGTTTCGGGCACGGCCTGTCCTATACCGATTTTAAGTACGGAGATCTGAAACTGTCCGGCAGCAGGGTTTCCCCGGAGGAAAAGCTTCAGGTAAGCTTTACGGTGACGAATACCGGGGACAGGGCCGGAGATGAGGTGGCGCAGCTGTACCTGGCCGACCGCTTTGCCTCCCGGACAAGGCCGGTAAAGGAGCTGGCGGGATTCAAGCGCATCGGCCTCCAGCCGGGGGAGAGTAAGGAGATCTGTTTTGAGCTGGATCCTTCCCAGACGGCGTTTTT
Source organism: Roseburia sp. (assembly GCA_023662875.1). Classification (GTDB taxonomy): domain Bacteria; phylum Bacillota; class Clostridia; order Lachnospirales; family Lachnospiraceae; genus Acetatifactor. The sequence goes on from JAMPIG010000089.1 coordinate 2,000, forward strand.
GGATAAGGATATGAGATGGAAAGTGGAAAAGGGGATGTTTGACCTGACGGTCGGAAGCTCCTCGGAGGACATCCGGCTTACGGCGAAATTTGAGATCGTGCAGGACGCGTGGGTGGAAGGGAAGGATCGGGAGCTTTACGCGGAGGCGGTTGTGTTGCCCTGAGACGGCTTTATGCGGAAGAGGAATATAAATTTTTTTACAGGAAAACGGTGCAAGCTCTTTTTATAGATTTCCTTTTCGGAATGGTGTACTTATCAAAAGTGAGTTATAATTGTATTTACAAATTGGGATTTGTTGAAATCTTCATATTTATTTACATGGAGGAACATGTGAAAAAAATATTATCATCGGCGCACGTTCATACAACTTTTTGTGACGGAAAGACATCTGCACAGGACATGGCTCGAACGGCATATGAAATGGGATTTGTTTCGCTTGGTTTCACCTCCCATGCACCACAGACGTTTGATCCAGCGCATTGTATTGCTCCATCAAGGGAAGGTGATTATAAAAAGAAGATACGCCAGATACAGCAAGAATATAAAGGACATATGGCAGTATATCTTGGTATGGAACGAGACATGTTTAGTTGCACAGAATCAAAGGATTACGATTATTTTATTGCTTCCATGCACTATTTTCGAAGACCAGACGGTAGTTATAGTGGAATAGATGCACCATCAGAGAGCATACAAAAATATGTTAATGAATGCTGTAGTGGCAATGGACTTGAAATGGCGCAACGATATTTTTCATTGTTTCGGGACTATGTACTCGAAGCAAAACCGGCAATAATAGGACATTTCGATCTTGTAAGGTACAATAATGCTGCATTGCATTTATATGACGAAGATTCTTCAGTCTATCGTATAATGGCTCTTGATTCCTTACGAGCAATGATGGAACAAAAGCGCTGCTTGAGGTGAATACGGGCGGCGTTGCAAGAGGATATATGTCAGAACCTTACCCGGCAGCATTTTTACTTAAAGAATGGAAAGCTTGGGGCGGTGAGGTGATTATCAATTCTGACTGTCACGATGCCAAGTTCCTTGATGCAGGTTTTATTCAAGCCCAAGAGCTTCTTTTATCACTTGGCTATGAACATGTGGTACGGCTTAGTTCATATCCAGAAAAAGGAATGTGGGAACGTGTTGGACTATATTGACATCAGAAAATAAAATTCTCAATGATACGAAGAATTCAAATCTTACTGGACAACTTCCAATTTATAGAGCAGATAATTAGGAACACTTTTCCGAAAAGGGAGTTTATAGAAAGCAGAGAGCAGAAAGCAAGGAAATACAGAAGGGCTTGCAGGGGGAGTACGGAAAATGGAAGACAGGGAAAATTCGGTTTGTAAAAAAGAACTCGCCCGCAGGATGGTAAGGGAATCCGCGGTGCTGCTGAAAAATGAAGGGTAGCTTCTGCCGCTGAAAAAGAATACCCGCATAGCGGTTTTCGGGCGCGCACAGCTGGATACCTTTGTGTCCGGAAACGGCTCCGGGGCCGCCCACAGGGACGGCTGCAAAAGCATCCTGCAGGCCTTTATCGAGCAGGGGCTTCTGCCGGAGGAAGGGCTGGCTTACCTTTACCGGGAGAAGATTGCGGCGGAGGGAGAAAAGGATCCGGATGCCTTCGACTGGTCTATGGCGGGGCAGTATATCAACAGCGGGATCATGTATGAAATTTTCGGGAAGTATCATGCGCCTAAGGCGGAGCCTGACGTGCCGGAGGAGCTTTTCAAGGAGGCTTCGGAGGGGACGGATACCGCCGTATGGATTTTGGGGCGCAATTCCGGCGGGGAGGAATGCGACCGGCATCTGGAGGGGGACTATTACCTGACGGAGTCCGAGCGGCAGCTGATTGGCCGGATTTGCGCTTTTTTCCCGAAGGTTGTCCTGATCCTGAACGTAAACGGGCTGGTGGATCTGGCTTGGACGAAGGAATACGAGGCCATCAGGTCAATCCTGTTTCTGGGCATCCCCGGGGAAGAGGGGGCGGACGCGCTGGCGGAGCTTGTTTCGGGCGAGGCGTCCCCCTGCGGGAAGCTGGCGGTAACGATTGCGGAAAATTATGAGGATTACCCGGCGGCGAGGGATTTTACCTGGGATAAGGAAGACGAGGGGAAGCTTAAGACCTATGAGAGCTACGGGCTGGACGCGGCGGAAAACGGAAGCGTCGGTTTTCGGAAAAGCCCTGTGACGGTATATCGGGAGGGGATTTACCTGGGATACCGCTATTTTTCTATCTTCGGAAAAGATTTCTCTACCGTGAAAACGTCGTTGTATCCTTTTGGCTACGGATTGTCCTATACGACCTTTTCCCTGAATCTTCAGGGCGTGGAAGAAGGAAAGGACAAGATCGTACTCAACGTGGAGGCGGAAAATACGGGGGAAAGAGCGGGCAGGGAGACGGTGCAGGTTTATCTGTCCGTGGAGTGCCGGGAGATCGAAAGACTGAGGCTGGAACTGATGGATGGCAAAATCGAGGGGCCGGAGCAGGCGGGACGAGAAGCTGAAAGTTCGGAGCCGAGGCTTGCGAATTGGGAAATCGAGAACTCGAAGTCGGAGTTTGTGGAACGGGAACTCGAAAGGCCGGGTCTGGCGTTGGTTGGCTGGGAAAAAACAAAACTGCTGGAGCGGAAAGAAAAGACGGTCTGCCGCGTGGAGATTCCATGGGAACGGTTCGCCTGCTATGATGAAGAACAGGCCGCCTGGGTGATTCCCGCGGGCAGCTATCGGCTGCTGGTGGGAAATTCCTCGGAAAATCTGCAGGAAGCGGTAAAAATCCCGGTAGAGAAGAGGATTCTGGTTAAGCAGTGCAAAAACAGGCTGGGGCTGCGGGACTGCAACCGGGGGAAGCTGGAGTTTTTACGTCGGGGGACAGAAGATACCCTGAACATAGGGAAGATGCCGGAGACAGAAGGCATATCAAACACGGGACAAAGAACCGGTGCGGAAGAGACGCCGGAAGCAGTTCGAATGTCAGGTGCATTGAAGATGCCTGGAACGGTTCAAATATTGGATGCGGTGCGCATGTCAGAAACAGTGAAATCGGATACAGAACGAATGCCGGAAGCGGCGCAAAAGGCGAATAAGGAACAGATTGAGGAAGGTATGGGTAGGAATCCGCTCCCGTCCCTCTCCCTCGAGGAGTTGGCCAGCCTCTGCGTGGGTTACGGCCCCGGCGTTCCTTTCGCCGCCTTTGGGGACGGTTCGGAGCCTGCGACCGTTTTTGATGAAGCGGGAAATCCTCTGACGGAAAATGACCATCCCACCGGCTTTGCGGGGTATGTGTCGCCCGCCATAAAAGAGAAAGGGATTCACTCTGTCTTTTATAAGGACGGGCCCGCCGGAATCGGACAGTTTGCCTGGCCCTGCGAGATGCTGACGGCGTGCTCCTTTGACCGGGAGCTCTGGTATGCCTTCGGGGAGGAGATGGGCAGGGAGTGTGAGGCGGAGCGGGTAGACGTGTGGCTTGCCCCGGCGATGAATCTGCACCGGCATCCTTTGTGCGGCCGGAATTTTGAGTATTTTTCGGAGGATCCGCTGCTGGCCGGAATATGCGGCTGCGAGATTGCCCGGGGAGTACAGGAGAATCATCCTGTTCTGGTCTGTGCGAAGCATTTTGCCGCCAATGAGCAGGAGACCTGGCGCAGGGGGAGTGCCGGAAGACAGTATGACGCGGCGGATTCTATTCTGGAGGAAAGGACGCTGCGGGAATTGTATTTAAAGCCCTTTGAACTGATGGTGCGGGAGGCCTCTTTGCAGTGCATTATGACCTCCTTCAACAAGATCAACGGAACCTTTGCGGCGGGAAGCCGGGAGCTTTGCACGGAGATTCTAAGGGAGGAGTGGGGCTTTTCGGGACTCGTAGTCACAGACTGGGGCGATATGGACGTCGTCGTGGACGGGGCGGATGCCGTACACGCGGGAAACGATATTGTCATGCCGGGCGGCCCGCCGGTCATCCGTCAGATTCTGCAGGGACATGCGGAGGGAAGGGTATCCAGGGAGGATTTGGAGCGATCTGTCCGGCGGCTGCTGCGTATATGCGACAGGGCGAGGCTGAAGGACAGAACGTAAGATGGGGGTCGGTGAAAAGGAGACGGGATTCGGGGAAATACGGGTTAGGAGGGAGATATCCGAGGGAACTTCCGCCTGCATGTTGACGTACCGGAAGGTGCGTCGTGCGAAATTGTCCTGCCGAACGGCGAGCGCTATGCGGCGGAGGGCGGAAATTCTGCAACGGTCGGGTGTCGGATGATGATGTGAAGGCAGTGAACGCCTCGGAAGCATCAGTGCAGAATCGAAAAAGCCGAACTCTGACGCTCCTCTAAATTTTCATATTCTTCTCCCGGTACTCGCTGGGAGACAGGCCGGTCTCCTTCTGAAAGGTGGACGAAAAATAGCTTCTGGAACCAAAGGACAATTCCTCGCTGATCTCCTGGATACTCATTTTGGTTCCGGAAAGCAGTAATTTTGCCTGTCTGATTTTTTCTCTTTTCATATAATCCGCCACGGTACACCCTGTTTCGTTTTTAAATTTGTGAGAAAAATAGTATTCTGTATATCCGGCCCGGTCGGCAAGCTGGGAGATCGAAATTTTCTCCCTGATGTGCGCGGCGATATATTCGCAGGCGCTCCGGATCTGCCCGGAAACCGCTGTTTTTTCTTTTTCCTGACGCACCTTTGAGACATAATCCTCCAGAAAGGTACTGCAGGTAGCCGAGGTTTCGGCGACGCTGCCGCATTCCTCGATCATCTGCATATAATAATCGTTCAGGGTATAGGCGACGGAAGGACTTACGCCGCCCTCGATCGCCGCTCTGGAGCAGAGGGTCAAAAGGACGATGGAGGTCGATTTCGCCCGGCGCAGGGAGTCTCCTATGTCAAACCTGGGGCCGTCGCTTAAGCTGTGGGAGTGAGCCATAGCGTTCAGATAGTCCGGGTTGCCTTCCCGCAGCATTCTCATAAATTCCTGCTCCGCCATCCAGACGCCCCGGTGCTCCTCCGTAATCAGGTTGATTTCGGAAGAGGAGGACTTTTGGGATGCTTTTTCGGTAAAATGCAGGTCGTTTGTGGTAATTCGGTTTCCGGTGAGGCAATAGTGCAGCATAACGGCGTACTGAAAAAGCTGGTTGGTCGGAATAATCGGAATATCGTCAAAGAGCTTGAAGACCTTGATGCGGTTGCTGACCGACAGGTTGTGTTTATCCAGTTCTTTCCGGATGCTCTGATAGGAGTTGCGCCCGGAATAAGCGGGTCCCAATATATGGATCCCGCGCAGGGAAGCGTCTTCATATTCAAATCCCACAATCCAGATTAATCCCAGATAGTCGTCGATGAACAGAGGCTCCCGCAGCCTCTGTTCAATATGTCTGCGGATGGACTCCTCGAGGCTGAAGAAAATCAGCGTGTCGTCGTTATTCGGTATCTCATCCCGCATCGCGCCGGAAGGGGCGAGAAGGTACTCCGGCTCATAGCTGCGTAAGAGGAGGGGATGATTGCATTGGATCAGCTGATGAAAGAATTCCAGTTTTTCTCGGATTTTCATAGGATATCACTCCTGTATTTTATGGATTCCTGTTTATGGCGGGAACACGGTCATCCGGCACGACGGGACGGTCGGATAGGATGTGTTGTCTTTCCGCGCGGAAGACAGTCTGATATGGGCCGGACAGGGTGCGGTCTTTCCGTGTGGAAGGGCAGCCTGATAAGGAGGCGGGCTGCCGGAATGGATGCGGCCGCCCGGCACGGATAGGACTGCCGGATGCGGGACGCTCACTCACAGAGAAATTCTGCCAGAAGCAGCCGGTCGTCCTCCTGTTCAAAGCGGATGGCTCCGCTTTGGAGAAGCTCCGGGTTTAAAGCTACCGTGCAGAAAATATATTGGCTCAGTGTAGACTTCAGGGCGATGCGGTCGCCCTCCGAGGTCTCGAACAGTACGTCGCCCCTGCATTTCTGAACCTGTTTTAAGAAATTTACAATGCTTGCGTTGGACTTGATATGCATAATCGATCTCCTGAAATATAGTGTAATTACAGTATACACCGGAAAGGGGACTTTGTGTTGAAAAATTCGTCTTTCTTCTTAAAAGATATTCCCTATGAATTTATGATGGAATTTGGATAATAGAATTTTACTTCCTGTGTCCTAAACGATTTGTATTGGATAGTATAGCGTTTCAATGTGACCGGTTTTTGATGGGCTAGGCTTCTGTGGATAAAACTGCGGAAATTCAAGAACATATGTTCCTTGACAAATCCACAAATTGTGCTAATATATAAGCAACATCTCCCTCAGGCCTCTGTGGAAACACACGCACACTTGAGGGCGTTTTGTTTTAAGGAGATAACGCCATGGCAACAAAAGAATTCAAAACCATTGATGAACAGCTAGAAATTCTCCGCTCGCGCGGGCTGTCCATAACCGATGACGAAAAAGCAAAGGAATTCCTTCTGCACAATAATTATTACCGTATCAGCGGCTACTCGCTGACACTCCGCAGGAATGATACCTTCTCCCAAAACGCATCCTTCCAGAACATTGTTGACATCTATAACTTCGACCATGAACTTCGGCATATCATCCTCCAGTACATAGAAATAATCGAAGTCAGGATGAAATCCGTCTACACATATGAATTCACAAAAGCCCACGGCCCCATTGGATATTTAGACCCGGCTTCCTTTACAAATGCCATAAAACACAGCGAAATCATCCAAAAAGCAGAGCAGCAGAAAACACAGCGCCTGCCCCATGAAGCCTACCTGAAACATTTCATCAACGACCTCCAACAACAGATTCCTTTATGGGCATATGTGGACTTGCTGACTATCTCTGACATTTCATTCCTGTACTCAATCTCGGAGTCTGAGATCAAGGACTCCATTGCCCGGATATTCGGCCTAACCATGACCCAGGGCTCACGGATCCTCGGAAGTTATATGCACAGCATGACAATCATCCGCAATCTCTGCGCACATGGAAGCAGGCTTTACAACCGTCTTTTTGAGCAGAAGCCCTCCCTTAACAAAAAAGAGAAGAACCTGCTGATCAAAAATGGAGACGGGCAGATTGACAACTCCCATCTCTATGGCTTTGTCCTTGTAATGAAAAGGCTGCTAGCCCCCGATAATTTCAGCGAGATGAAAAGTTCCATCCTCTCATTGACTAAGAAATACCCATTTGTTCGCATGGATTATTATGGTTTCCGGGATGACTGGCAGGACAAACTTTAAACAATAGAATCCACGCTTCGCGAGAATTCTATTGCCATGAATCATTTCCCTGCTGCCCGTATATACTATAAGGACATCTCCCACGAGCCATTCCGGCGCAATACTGTGGGCGGTCTGTTGCCAGGGCTTTCCTTTGCCCTGGCGTTTTTAATCCATTACCCCGATGCAAGCATTCTAACACTGCGAGAGGCTCTTGCGCCGCCTCTCACAGCACTTCCCCGTTTTTAAGTTTCAAGATAATTCTTTACGTCATCCCAGTTCACTGACCGTTTTCCTTTGAAATAATAATGAAAAGGTGGCTGTTGATAAATCTTAGGAAATTTTCGTGTGTTTTGCCATACTGAATTGGCAGGGGAGAAGACTTCTTCTTGCGGGTTCACGAAATCAGGAATGAATTCCTTGATTTTTTAACATGCGCGCGAGGAGGCTTTTGTATAATAGAATTTGGATAATGGAATCGTCTCTTTGATTCTATAATAGAATCTAAAGGCGGATTCTATTATCCAAGGGCTATAATGAACTTCAGATAGCGGAATTTCGTTCTGTTGATGCCAGAGTCCGGATCGAGGAAGGATTTCGCTGCCTGGGTCTTCAGAGTGCAAAATTCACAAAAACAGGGCAGCAGTCAAGTAAAGGAGAAAAAACATGGCAAAAGAAAACGGCACTTTCAGTCAAAACGACGGTGTGGTATACCGCCGGGCAAAGCTCTGGCAGATTATTCTCTGCGCCTGCAACGCGCTGGTAGGCATGAGCGTTTACTCGTTGATCAATCTGGCGAGCTACAGCGCCAGCATCGGCTACGGCGTCACTACTATTGTAGTCGGGTACATTCTGACATGTACGCGTATTCTGGACGGCGTTACCGACCCGATGCTGGCTTTCCTGTACGATAAAGTGAATACCCGGTTCGGGAAGCTGAGGATTCTGATCGTCGGCGGTTTCCTGATCGAAGCGATCGCGTTGCTCTGCATGTTTAACTTCATGAGCAGCAAGGGCTTTGGCTGGGGAGTGTTCACGCTGCTGTACATAATATATGTCATCGGCTATACCATCACCAATATGACGGCGCAGACCTTGGGGCCGATCCTGACGAACGATCCGAAGCAGCGTCCTACGGTAGGCGTATGGAGCACGGCGCTGAATTACATGGTTCCCATGGTGTTGATGATTGTCCTGAATATGGTTTTGCTGCCGAGGTACGGCGGCGAATACAATCAGCAGTTCCTCTCCGCGGCCTGCTGGGCCTGCCTGGGAGTCGGCGCGCTGGGCGTAATATTGGTCTGCATCGGTATCAGCAGCCACGACAAGCCGGAAAATTTTGTCGGGACGTCCGTGGTGCAGGAGTCCCTGAAATTTAAGGATATGCTTGCGGTATTGAAGGACAACAGGCCGCTTCAGTGCTATATCGTAGCGGCGTCCTCCGATAAAATCGCGCAGCAGACCGGAACCCAGACGATTATTACGACCATGCTCTTTGGCATCGTCATCGGGAACATGGGGATCTCTACCATGCTTACGGTCGTCAGTATGATACCGTCCATCCTCTTTGCGATTGTAGGCGCAAAATACGCCGGGAAGTATGGCAGCCGTGCGACGATCGTTACCTGGACCTGGGTCAGCATGGTTATCGCCGTGATCACCGTGGCGTTTTTCGCGATCATCGATCCCAGGCAGATCGCCGTCATGATGAGTCCCATGATGCTGGTCTATGTAGTGCTGAACCTGGCGCTGAACGGCTCCAATATGTGTGTCACTACCGCCGGGACGGCGTTTATGGCGGACGTCATCGATTATGAGCTGGATCGTTCCGGGAAGTATCTGCCGGCGGTGGTAACGGGTACTTATAGTCTGATCGATAAGATTGTCTCCGCCTTTGGCGCGGCGATCGCAGCGGGCTGCGTCGCGCTGCTGGGTTATACGACGACCATGCCGCAGCCGGGAGACGAGCTGACCACAGGCATCTTCTGGATGACCATGTTTGTAAAATACGGGATGCCGATCCTGGGCTGGATTTGTACGATTATCGCCATGCGTTTCTGCAAGCTTACCAGGGAAGAGATGGTCGAGGTTCAGAAGCGGATCGCGGTAAGGAAAGAGGCGGCGCTGAAGACGAGAGGGTAATCAGCCTCAAAAAAATCCCATGGAGATTCAGGAATTGTAAAAAACTGAATTTCCATGGGATTCATTTTACAGGAAACTTCGTCGCAGCAAGGAAAGAATGCGAAGCATTCTTCTAAGCGAGCGAAGCTCGCTTTTTTACGGGCAGGGAAAAGAAATATTATCCGACAGAGTCGCGCCTTGCGGTTTTATCGAAAGCTTCCCAGGAAGGAAAGGCTCTCCTTCGGCTGGCGGGTCTGGGTTGTCCGGTCTACAGCGATGAGTCCGAAGGTCATAGAGTAGCCCTTCTGCCATTCAAAGTTGTCCATCAGGCTCCAGTAGAAATACCCCTTTACCGGAAGACCGTCCCGGAGGCAGTTCTGCACGCCGGAGAGCGCGCAGTCGATAAAGGCGACGCGCCTATCGTCGTTGTCGGTAGCGATTCCGTTCTCTGTGACGATCAGGTCTCCCTTAAAATCCTCGGCGACTCTTCGGATGACGTGCTCGAGAGCTTCCGGGTAAAACTCGTAATTCATCTGGGTAAGCTCCGCGCCCTCCGGCGAAGGAAGCGTTCCCTCCGGCCCCAGGAGAGAGCGGGTATAGTTCTGCACGCCGAGAAAATCATCCTCTTGAATAAAGGGAAGGTAATGGGTAAATTCATCCGCCCATTCCTTCCGGGCGTTTTCCTCTCCGCCTGCCTGCGCCTGGATATCGTGAAGGCTTAAGGTCAGCCCCACCTTGATTTCAGGGTAAAGCTCCCTGATTACGGCGCGGGCCGCCTCATGGGCGCGGCACACGATCCGGTCGCCGTTCGGCGTGCGCATGGAGGTAAAGTTTTCGACCTTTTCCACGCCGAAAACCTCTTTGTTTTCCGCCGCGGCCGCCTTCTGTCCGGCCATCATTTTTTCCAGGTTGATGCCTACCTGTACCGTGCCGTCGGCGGATTGGGCCTTAGCGGCCTGAGCCTGCATCTGCAGCATATACCGTTTTGCGATAGCGGCCACCTGGATTCCCATGTTCGCCTCGTTGATCGTACAGATATAACGGAGTTCGCCGCCAAGCTTCCCTACAATGTAGCGGACATAGCGCGCAAAATCCTCCACGGTGGATTCCGCCTCCCAGCCGCCCTTTCCGATCAGCCATTTTGGGCTGGAGAAATGGTGGAGGGTCACGATGGGCTCCAGACCGTGCTCCCGGCAGCAGCGGATAACGTCCAGATAATGAGCCGCTTCGCTGTCGTCGAAATGCCCTTCCGAGGGCTCAATCCGCGCCCATTCCACGGAAAAGCGGTAGGCGTTCAGACCGGCTTCGGCCATGAGTCGGATGTCCTCCTGATAACGATGGTAATGATCCACCGCGTCCAGAGAGGGCTCTGCAAAGCTGGTGTGCTTCATCTGCTCCATGGCCCAGCAGTCGCTGTTCGTGTTGTTTCCCTCTACCTGATGGGCCGCTGTGGCGGCACCTAAGAGAAAATCGGGTGAAAATTTGTTCATACAGAATCCTCCTTATGATGACTCTTGCCTCTGTTCCATTATAAAGTATAATAAAAGAAGAGACAAGAAGGGTATAAAAAATCGTGTTTTTGTTTTCAATTTGAGGTTACTTTTCACGGGGTGGGAAAACAAATTGAATAATTACTTTAAGCACTGTGGT
>JAMPIG010000008.1 GCA_023662875.1 Roseburia sp.
TTCATCACTATTTGTGCCGCCAGCGTCAGCGGCGGAATGGAGATTAAAATGAAACAGGAGGTATAACTATGGCACAGACAAGTGTAAATTTCCGCATGGACGCAGATTTGAAGGAATCGGTGGAAGAGATTTGCAGGAAAATGGGCATGAGCCTTACAACGGCAATTACTATTTTTTGTACAAAGCTGGCGCAGGAGAGAAGAATCCCTTTTGAAATTACCGCTGACCCCGATCCGTTTTATAGTGAAAGTAATATCCGGTATCTGGAAAAGAAAGCGGAGGATTACAAGGCAGGGCGGTTACAACTCGCAGAATATGAACTGATAGAGGAATAAGGGGTAGAATGCAGAAATGACAATTCTATGGATCGGCGCGGGAGCGCTTCTGGTTCCCGCCCTGTTTTTGGGAGGAAGAGCTTACCTGATCCGGCTGGTGGACCGGCGGATCAGTCATTATCAGAGCGATCTTCTGGAAAAGCATTGCGAGGAAGTGGAGAATATGTACCGGCAGACCCGGGGCTGGCGGCACGACTATCATAATCATATCCAGACCATGAAGGGGTATCTTTCCATGGGAGAGACGGAGAAGCTGGGAGATTATCTGGATCGGCTGGATGAGGATCTGACTACGGTGGATACGGTGGTCAAGACAGGGAATGTGATGATCGACGCGGTGCTGAACAGCAAGTTATCCCTGGCGAAGGCGAAGCGGATTCACGTGGAGGCGAAGGCCATCGTTCCCCCCAGGCTGGATGTTTCCGATGTGGATCTGTCGCTGATTATCGGGAATCTGATGGATAACGCCATGGAGGCCTGCCTTCAGATCGAGGAGGAAGAGAGGCGGTTTATCCGGGTTTATATCGACGTCATGAAGGGGCAGTTGTATCTTTATGTGATGAATGCGGTACAGGGGCGGCCGGAGAAGAGGCATCGGGAGGATTTCCGGCGGGAAACATCCCGTGAGGAGGGTTCCCGGCAGGGCGGTGAACCCCGTGAGGAGAGACGTCCGGCAGAGTACCGTTCCACAAAGGCGGGGATATCCCACGGATTCGGTCTGATGAGGATCGATCGGGTGGTGGCGCGGTACAAGGGGTATATTGACAGGCAGGACGAGGAAAACGTGTTTGCGACGGAGATTCTTCTGCCATTGATGCACGAATGAGACCGTTCGTGCATTTTTTCTGCCCGAAAGGGGTTCTTATGATAGAATAACCTTATTCAAGGCAGGAAGCGGCCGAATGGCCATCAGGCCGTGATTGCGGAGCAATCATGGCAAGAATAACCTTATTCGAGGCAGAGAACGGAGGGCAAAGAAAAGTGAAACAGACGGAATCCCCGTGCGGGAAGCACTATACTATTTTGCAAAACATAGCCTATTATTTCAGGTACTACCGGAAGAGCATCCCTGTATTCCTTTGGCTGTGCCTGGCGGAAATCGTATTTGGCGCGGTCAGTCCCCTTTTCGGGATCTATCTGCCGAAGCTGGCGGTGGATCTGGCGACGAAGGGGGTTACCTGGCAGCGGATGTGGCTGACGATCGGCGTTTTCGGGCTGCTCTGCCTTTGCGTCCGGGTGACGGAAGCTGCCTGCGAGAACGGGAAATATCATCTGTATAACAGCAGGCGGAACGAATTGATCGCCATGACGTTCCTGAAGAGTCTCCGGGTGCCCTACCGCCATGTGGAGGAGGGGGAGACGAAGGAGCTGTACTGGAAGGCTTTGGGAATCAACGACCATGGCGACTGGAGCGCCCTTTGCAAGATGACTTACGGAACGGTTGGTATCATCCGGAATGTCATCAGTTTTCTGTTATACAGTACGGTATTGAGCTTCTTAAATCCCTATGTGGCGGTGCTGTTGATTTTACTGGCCCTGGCGCAGTATGGGATCAGTCTGCGCCGGATCAAATATATGGAGAGGTTTCGAAGCGAAGAGGCGGATCTGAACAAAAAGAGCTCTTATGTTTTACACGGCGCCATGGGGAACAGCAGAGCCGCCAAGGACATCCGGATCTTCGGTATGAGGCGCTGGCTGAAGAAGGAGAAGGAGCTTCTGCTGGAGAAGAGCAAAAATCTGAACCGGCGTAAGAGCCGGGCGGATTTTTTTTACTGGCAGTCGGGCAGTCTGCTGAATCTGGGGCGGGACATTTTGGCCTACGGTTATCTCTTGCATGAGGTGCTGAGCGGGGCGGTAGGAGCGGGAGATTTCGTGCTCTACTTTGGCGCGATTACCGGCTTCTCGGGCTTTGTGGGGAGTATTATGGACGGTCTGGCCGATCTGCGCAGCGGTTCCCTGGACGTCAATTATTTCAGGACTTATATGGAGCTGCCGGAGGAGGATCGGAAGGAGGGTCAGCGTTATATCTCGGAGCTGCCCCGGCCCATGTCTATCGAATTTCGGAATGTGTCCTTTTCCTACGACGGGGAGAAAAAAATATTCGACCGCTTTAATCTGAAGATCGACGCCGGGGAGAAGCTGGCCCTGGTGGGGGTCAACGGGGTTGGAAAGACGACCCTGGTAAAGCTTTTGATCGGGATGTACGACCCGGACGAGGGAGAGATTCTTCTGGGCGGGATCAACCGGAACGAATTTCCCAGGGAGGAGCTTTACCGGCTGTTTTCCGCCGTCTTTCAGGAGACCTTCCTTCTGCCGGTGACGGTGGCGGAAAATCTGACCTTTGAGAAGGATTACGACAGCGGCAGGGCGTGGAAGGCTTTGGAGGACGCGGGGCTTGCCGACGTTTTCCGTGAGCGGGGCGTGACCATGGACAGTCTTTTTGACAAGGATCTGGACGAGAACGGAGTTCGACTGTCCGGGGGAGAAGAGCAGAAATTCCTGCAGGCCAGGGCGCTTTACAAGGACGGCCCGATCCTGATTCTGGACGAGCCTACGGCGGCCCTGGATCCGATCGCGGAATCGGAGGTTTATGACCATTACGCCAGATTTTCCGAGAATAAGACGGCCGTTTTTATCTCCCATCGGCTTGCCAGCACGCGTTTTTCGGATCGGATTGTGCTGCTGGGGGAGGGCGGTATTCTGGAAGAGGGAACCCACCAGGAGCTGATGGCCAGGCGGGGGGCGTATGCGGAAATGTTCGAGGTGCAGAGCCGTTATTACGCGAAGGATAAGCTAAAAAAGGAGGCGTTTTGAGGATGAAGGAGGAATCGATACTTTTGGAGAAGCAGTCGCTTCGGCAGAATCTGGAGGATATCCGGCGCGTTATGGCGCTGATTGTAAGTCTGGATCGAAGCTATGTCCCCTGGAACGCGGTTTCCGTCCTTTTGTCCGCCGCGTTAAGCTACGGGGGAATGCTTTTGTCGGCTTATGTGCTGAATCGGATCGCGGGGGGCTTTGCCTTCGCCGAGCTTTTTGAAAGAATTGTTTTGGGGGTGGCGCTTTTAAGTGTGGGCGGTTCCGTGCTGAGTATTTTAAACCGCCGGATTGATATTAAGAGTCAGATCATTTCGGAGAAATACGATGCTTTGCAGCAGGAAAAGCTGATGAGCATGGACTTTTCCCTGATCGACAGCCCGAAGCTGAAGGAGATGCGGGAGCGGATCCGCCGGGATAATAACTGGGGCGCCGGGATTTTTACGGTGTTCTGGCGAGGAAAGGACATGCTGGAATGTCTGGTGCGGATCATCGGGGCGGTCGTCATCGGTGTTCCCCTGTTCTCCTATTTTGGGAGAGAGGACTTGAGCTGGCTGTGGATCGCGGCGCTCCTGCTGTGTCTTCTGCTTGGGATTGGGCTGAGGCTGCACCGGTATTTTCAGGGCATCAGCCATTACATGATGTTCCATATACCGACCAGAGAGGAGAAAAAATTTTTATGGAATTATGTGTGGGATTTTGCCTACGGCTCCGGGCATTACCGCTACGGGAACGGAAAGGACGTCCGGATCTACGACAGCTATGACGTGATGAAAAAGTGGTCGTACGACAGACTGCAGACGAAGGAATATTTTGATTATGTGATCAGGCGGCCCTGTGTCGGGGAGGCGGGGAGCAGCGGCGTTATGACGGCAATGCAGATACTGGCTCAGATGGGAGCCTATGGAATTGTGATTATGGCGGCCTTAAAGGGAAATATGCCGATCGGGTCTCTGATCCTGTACGCGGACTGTCTTGCCAACCTCCTGCGTCAGGCTGCGCAGGCGGCGACGGGCTGGCAGGAATTAATTCTGGCGGCCAGGAGGCAGGTAGGGATTCTGGAGCTGCTGGAGCTTTCCGACGAGATGTACAAGGGCTCGCTGCCGATGGAAAAGCGCAGCGACAACGAATATCATATCGAGTTTCGGAACGTCTCCTTCCGATATCCGGGAAGTCAGGAGTACGCGCTTAAGGATTTCTCCCTGGAGCTGAAGATCGGGGAAAAGCTGGCTATTGTAGGCCGGAACGGATCGGGAAAGACCACCATGATCAAGCTGCTCTGCAGGCTTTACGATCCGGACGAGGGCGAGATCCTGGTCAACGGCGTGGATATCCGGAAGTTCCGTCATGAGGAGTATTCCAGGCTCTTTTCGGTGGTATTCCAGGACTATATGCTTTTCTCCCTGATGCTGGCGGAGAACATTGCTGCGGACAAGGAGTATGACGGGGAAAAGGTGCGGCGGTGCCTCAGGGACGCGGGCTTTGCCGAGCGGCTGGAGAGTCTGGGAGAGAAGGGGATCGAGAGCTTTCTCTACAAGGATTATACAGACGAGGGCATCGAGATCAGCGGCGGGGAGGCCCAGAAGCTGGCCATCGCCAGGGCGGTCTACAAGGAAGCGCCCTTTGTGCTCCTGGACGAGCCCACGGCGGCCCTGGATCCCCTGGCGGAGGCGGAGGTTTACAGCAATTTCGACAAGATTGCAGGGGAGAAGACCGCGATCTACATCAGCCACCGGCTCTCCTCCTGCCGCTTCTGCGACAAGATTGCCGTCTTCGACAAGGGGAGGCTGGTGCAGACGGGAAGCCACGAGGAGCTGCTGGCGGAGGAAGGGGGCGTCTACGCGGCGCTCTGGAACGCACAGGCGAAATATTATGAGGCGGAAGGGTAGGTTTCGCCGGGAATCAACATAAGATTTCCTCCGGGCAGTATGGGCAGGAGTTCTGCGATGCCTGCGGGAAGGAAGAAGCCGGTGGCCGTGGCTGGAAACAGTCCGGATCACTGGCTTTTGTATGTTTCCCCCTCTTGACAAACACCAGAAACTGGCTGATAATAACGATATTACACGGGGCGGGAGGACTGCGGAGAAGCGATGGAGCTATATCTTTTAGACGTCGGTGAACTGATGCATGAAGACGCCGGAAACCGGTTGGAGGAGCTGCTGCTCCTGCTGGATGAGACCAGACAAAAAAAGGCGCTGGCGGCGGGGACTTCCCGGGCCAGAGCGGCGGAGCTGGGAGCCGGACTGTTGCTGCAGAAAGCCGCCCTAGACTGGGAGGATGGAGTTCTGCGAGGAGGGGAGAAGCGTATGAGGCTCGGTCTTGATTCGGAAGAGCCGGAGGAAATTTCCATGCGCTGTACGGTATCCGGCCTCTGCTCCGAACTGACGGAAGTGTTTTCTCGGCGTTGCGCGGGATCCGGTCTGCAGGCCGAGCCGCCGGGGGCGTTTCCCCTGCGCTATCGCTACGGTGAGAAGGGGAAGCCCTATTTTGCGGATTTTTCGTTGTTTTTCAGCCTTTCCCATTCCGGGGACTATGTGCTCTGCGCCGTGGCCCGGCGGGAGATCGGGGCGGATCTGCAAAGACTTCAGCCGGTGGACGTGGGAAAGCTGGCCCGGCGTTTTTTTTCGGAGCCGGAGCGGCTGGCTTTGGAGCGCTGCAAAGACGACGGAGAACGGCAGAGGCTTTTTTTTGAGCTCTGGACGCGGAAGGAAGCCTACGGCAAGCTGACCGGCGCGGGAGTGGCGACGGCGCTCGGGCGTGATATGCTGTCGGCGGATTGCGGGAATTTTCCGCAGCCCGTAAGGTGGATTCCGTTTTCACCGCCCCCCGGATATGCGGCGGCGGTCTGCGTCGAGGGACGGGAATTTGACGGTTTATAACGGATAAGGGCGGAGGTTTTAAATTACCGCAGAGCGGAAATGCTGTTTTCGCGGGCGATTGATGACAGAAACGAGGACGGATATGGGACGATTGATGAAGTATCTGAAGGATTATAAGAAGGAGAGCATTCTTGCGCCGCTGTTTAAGCTGCTGGAGGCCTTTTTTGAGTTGTTTGTGCCGATCGTCATGGCAAATATCATTGACCGGGGAATTGCAGGGAACGATACGGGTTATATCTGCAGGATGGGGCTGTGTCTGCTGGGGCTTGCGGCGGTGGGGCTTTTGTCCTCCGTGACGGCTCAGTATTTTGCGGCAAAAGCGGCGGTAGGCTTTTCGGCGAAAACAAGACAGGCGTTATTTGATCATATTCAGGGACTGAATTTTACCAATATCGACAAAGCCGGTTCCTCCACCATGATTACCCGGATGACCAGCGATATCAATCAGGTGCAGTCAGGCGTCAATATGGTGCTCCGCCTGTTTCTGCGGTCGCCGATTATTGTGTTCGGCGCCATGATCATGGCGTTTACCATCGACGTAAAGAGCGCCCTGATCTTTGTGGTGGCAATTCCGCTGCTGGCGGTGGTGGTGATCGGAATCACCGTATGGACCATGCCGCTCTACAAAAAGGTGCAGGCAAACCTTGACAGGGTGCTGGGGATTACAAGGGAAAATCTGACCGGCGTCCGCGTGATTCGCGCCTTTCACCGGGAAGCGGAGGAGGAGAGCAGATTTCGGGAGTACACCGGGATCCTTGCCCACAGCCAGACCTTTGTGGGAAAGATCAGCGCGGTTATGAATCCGGTAACTTATATCATTGTCAACGCGGCGACGGTCGCCCTGATTTATACGGGGGCTGTGCAGGTCAATGTGGGGAATCTGACGCAGGGGGAAGTCATCGCGATCCTCAACTATATGTCCCAGATTCTGGTGGAGCTTGTGAAGCTGACAAATCTGATCGTCACCGTCACAAAAGCGCTTGCGTGCGCGGACCGTGTGGCGGGAGTGTTTGAAATACAAAACGGGGAGCTTCCCGCCCGCGAAAACGCGGCTGCGGGGGAAAGAGCGGATCAGGTTCCCTTTCTGGAGTTTGATCATGTGCATCTGACTTACGCGGGAGCCGGGGCGGAGACGCTGCGGAATATTGATTTTACCGTAAACCGGGGCGAGACGGTAGGAGTCATCGGCGGCACGGGCTCCGGAAAAACTTCGCTGGTCAGCCTGATTCCCGGTTTTTATCCGGTGACGGCGGGGGCACTGCGGATAGACGGCGTGGATCTGCGGGATATACCCGAGGAAACGCTTCGCGGACGGATCGGCGTTGTGCCGCAGAAGGCGGTACTGTTTAAGGGAACCGTCAGGAGCAATCTGCAGTGGGGAAAGCCGGACGCCACGGATGAGGAGATGTGGGAAGCGATCGATCTGGCGCAGGCGCGGGAGGTAGTTGAGGGTAAGCCGGGCGGCCTGGACGCAAAAATTGCCCAGAACGGGAAGAATCTTTCCGGCGGACAGAGGCAGAGGCTTACCATCGCAAGGGCGCTGGTGAGAAAGCCGGAGATTCTGATTCTGGACGACAGCGCTTCGGCGCTGGATTATGCGACGGACGCAAGGCTTCGGACGGCGCTGCGGAAGCTGGAGGGCGGAACGACCACGTTTATCGTGTCCCAGCGTGCCTCCACGATACGTCATGCGGATAAGATTATTGTTCTGGACGACGGGGAGATGGCAGGCGTCGGGACCCATGAGGAGCTGTTGAAGGACTGCGACGTTTACCGGGAGATCTATTTTTCTCAGTATCCGGAGGAAAAACGGAAGACGGCGGATGCAGCCGGAAAGAGCGGCGTCTGAGGGCGGAACGCGGAAAGACAGGGTGATAGATATGGCAGAGAACAAGGCGGAAAATAAGACCGGTCAGGCGGCGGTCATAAAAAAAGTGCTGAATTATATCCGAAGGTATTGGATGCTGGTGGGATTGTCGCTGATTCTGGCGGCGGCGACCGTGGCGCTGACTTTGTATGTTCCCATTCTTACCGGCAATGCGGTGGATCTGATTCTGGGACGGGACAGGGTGGATTTTGCGGGAGTATTCGATATCATGAAAAAAATTGCGGTGGCGGTGGCTTTTACGGCGGCGGCGCAGTGGATCATGAACACCTGCAACAATTACATCACCTACCATGTGGTGAAGGACATCCGGGAGGACGCCTTCCGCCGCCTGGAGGAGCTGCCCTTAAAGTATCTGGACGCCCACGCCTACGGCGATATCGTCAGCCGCGTCATAGCGGATGTGGATACCTTTGCGGACGGACTGCTCATGGGCTTTACCCAGCTGTTCACAGGCGTGCTGACCATCGGCGGAACCCTGATCTTTATGATGGTTACCAATGTGCCCATTGCGCTTGTGGTAGTGTGTATCACGCCCGTCTCTTTTCTGGTGGCCCGCTTCATCGCCACAAGGACATACTCCATGTTTCAGCTTCAGTCGGAGACCAGAGGAGAGCAGACCTCGCTGATCGAGGAGATGATCGGGAACCAGAAGATTGTGAAGACCTTTTCCCGGGAGGCGGCGGTGAAGGAAGAGTTTGCCGAGATCAACGCCAGGCTGGAAAAGTGTTCCCTGAAAGCGACTTTCTTTTCCTCGCTGACCAATCCGTGTACACGCTTCGTCAACAGTCTTGTATACGCGGGAGTCGGCGTTTTCGGCGCGCTTTTGGCCATCCGGGGAGGAATCAGCGTAGGCCGCCTTTCCTGCTTTTTAAGCTATGCAAACCAGTATACCAAGCCGTTCAATGAAATTTCGGGCGTTGTGACGGAGCTTCAGAATGCGATTGTCTGCGCGGGCCGCATTTTTGACCTGATCGATCAGGAGCCCCAGACTCCCGATGCAGACGATGCGAGGGTGCTGAAAGACGCCCGGGGAAATGTGAGCCTTGAAAAGGTCTGTTTCCGTTATTCGCCTGACAGAAAGCTGATTGAGGATTTTAATCTGGAGGTAAAACCGGGACAGAGGGTGGCGATCGTGGGGCCCACGGGCTGCGGTAAGACCACGGTCATCAACCTCCTGATGCGTTTCTACGATGTAGACAGCGGAAGGATTCTTGTGGACGGCACAGATATCCGCGACATCACCAGAGGGAGTCTGCGTACCAGCTACGGCATGGTGCTGCAGGAGACCTGGCTGAGAGCCGGAACCGTGCGGGACAATATCCGGATGGGAAAGCCGGAGGCGACGGAGGAAGAGGTGATTCAGGCGGCCAGGGCGGCCCATGCTCACAGCTTTATCAAGAGGCTGCCCGAGGGGTATGATACGGTGATCACAGAGGACGGCGGAAGTCTTTCCCAGGGTCAGAAGCAGCTGCTCTGCATCGCCAGGGTGATGCTCTGTCTGCCGCCTATGCTGATTCTGGACGAGGCGACCTCCTCCATCGACACGCGCACAGAGTTAAAGATTCAGAACGCCTTTGCCGCCATGATGGAGGGCAGGACCAGTTTCATTGTGGCCCACCGGCTCTCAACCATTCGGGAGGCGAATATCATTCTGGTCATGCGGGACGGAAATATCATCGAGCAGGGGAATCACGAGAGCCTGCTGGCCCGGGGCGGCTTTTACGCGGAGCTTTACAACAGCCAGTTTGCGGGATGAGGAGAAGACTGACGGGAAATGGTCGAATGGCCATCTAATCGTGCTTGCGGCGCAATCATGGCATAGCTTTGATTCCCGCGGGCTAATGAGCCAGGCGGCCGCGAAAGGCTCAAAAAATGGTCACGAAAAACTCAAAAAACGGCATGAAACGGGCTGGAGGATTCTGCAGGAACAGCCGATATAATAAAAAGAAGAGAAATCGGGAAGCGCGGTCTGACATAGGAATCAAAGTACGCAGGGGGTATTGAAATGAGAGTCGGAGAAAACATCACAATCTATACGGGGACACAGCCGCAGACGAACGGAGCGGTAGAAAACAGGGAGAAGGAGCAGGAAGAGCGAAAGACTCTCTTCGCGGGGGAGCTGAATCCGGGAAATACGCTGCAGGACAGGATTGCACAGCGGAAGGAGCAGGCCCAGAAGCAGGCGATGAAGGTAGTCGGGGAAGCCTGGGCGGGTCGGCAGGAGATCGACGAGGGGATGGACGAGAGCCGTGAGCATATAAAGCAGTTAAAGCAGGAAGCCAAAGAGCTTCAGGAGGAGGCTTCCGGCGTGACCGAACGGCTGGAGGATCTGGAAAAAGCCTATGAGGCGGGAGAGATCAGCCAGGAGGAGTATCTGTCGGAGAAAGCGAATCTGCAGCAGGAGGCCACTACCTATCAGAGCAAGCTTTCCGAAAACCGGGGCGAGCAGATGGGAGAAGAGGCGGTTATCCGCGGTACGAAGAGAGAACTGCTGAAGGATCAGTCCATGGTGAAGGCCCAGAAGGAAGCGGATCAGATTCTGGAGGCTGCCGCGGACGAGATTATCGGTATGGCGGTGGAGGCTTCCAGGGATCACATCGACGAGGAGAGCGAGAAGAGAGAGGAGCAGGCCGAGAAGATCCGGGAGGAAGAGAAAAAGAAGGAAGAGCTCCAGGCGAAGCGGGAAGAGCGGGAGGAAGAGTTGGAAGAGCTGCTCGAAGAGATGCCCGTCAAGGAGATGGTTTCCCTGGATCAGCTCCAGGAGGACATCCGGCAGGAGGTACAGGGAATCGTTGACAAGATGAAGCTTCTCGCGGACGATATCAAGGGGGCTGTAGTGGATCAGACGCTGTAAAAAACAAGATACAGGTGATCATTGAGAACAGCCAGGGAAAAGAAGCTAAGAAAATCCGGAAAAGAAAAAATAAGACAGGCATGAATCGGCGTCTCCCGCATAGCATATAGAAAAGCTATGCGGGAGGCGTTTTTATGGCGCTTGTTGTGCTGGACGCCGGACACGGCGGAGGGAATCCCGGGGCGGTCTATAACGGACGCCGGGAAAAGGACGATGTGCTGGCGTTGACGCTGGCCGTAGGGAGAATTCTGGAAGAAAACGGCGTGAGCGTGTATTATACCCGCACCGAGGATGTCTATGAATCCCCGGAGCAGAAGGCGATGGAGGGGAACGCGGTGGGAGCGGATTACTTTGTATCGATCCATCGGAATTCCAGCCCCTATCCCAACCAGTATACCGGGGTGGAGAGCCTGGTCTACAGCCGTTACGGGGCGGCGGCCAGGATGGCAGGAAATATTAATCAGCATCTGGAAGAACTTGGTTTTGTAAATCAGGGGGTAAGCGAGGGAAAAAATTTCGTCGTGCTGAACCGGACGAATATGCCGGCGGTTCTGGTGGAGGTAGGCTTCATCAACACGGACGAGGACAATCGGCTTTTCGACCGGCGGTTTGACGAGATTGCCCAGGCGATTGCAGAAGGGATTTTGGAGAGCTTATAGGGGATGAGGTTTTTCGACGGCATCGCGGCAAGATAGCGGGAGCGCGCTAAAATGGCAGCGGCTCCTCTTCTGCGGGAATTCTGTGATCATAAAGAACGGACGAGGGAAGAGAAATTTCGGAAGCTGGGAGGGTCTCATGGAGTGAAAAGAAGGGACGGAAGCAAAACAGTGGGCGGAAGCCGGAAGGCGGGCGAATGCAAAACGGCAGGAGGGAGAGGAAAAATCGGAAAGGTCGGATGCATCGCTATAACGGCGCTCGGGATCGGTTCTCTGACAGTCTGCGGCGCGGCAATCAGGAGAAATGCCGCCAATCCCTCCGAAACCATCCGCCTGTCCGGAAGCACCTCTATGGCCCGTCTGTCCGGCGCGTTGGCGGAGGGCTTTATGGAGAAGTATCCGGGGATTACGGTGACGGTGGAGTTTACGGGCTCCGGATCAGGGCTCCGCGAGGCGGCCGATGGCGCGGTGGAGATCGGAAACTCCTCCCGGGAGCTGTCGGAGGAGGAAAAGGCGTCTGGAGTAGTAGGAAACCGGGTGGCGTTGGATGGGATCGCGATATGCGTAGATCCGAAGAATCCGGTGCAGGGGTTGACTATGGATCAGCTGGCCCTGATCTATACCGGCGGGGTCAATCACTGGACTTTTGCAGGAGGGGAGGACATTCCCATTGTAGTCGTCGGGCGGGAGGCCGGCAGCGGGACCAGGAGCGCTTTTGAAAGACAGGCCGGGGTCGAAGGGATCTGCAGGTATGCCAACGAGCTCGACAGCTCTGGAGCGGTGATGGCAAAGGTAGCGGCGACGCCGGGAGCTATCGGCTACATATCGCTGGAAACGGCGGAGGACAGTGTAAAGCTTTTGAAATTAGACGGTATAGAGGCAGAGCCGGAGATGGTTCGGGAGGGGCGTTATCCCCTTGCCCGGCCTTACATTATGGCGACCAGGGGAGAGATCGGGGAGCAGAGCCAGGTCGTACAGCTTTGGTTTGAGTATGTTTACGGGGAAGAGGGGCGGAAAATCATAGAGGGGCTCGGGCTGGCGGCGGAGCGGGAAACACCGACAGGTCAGGCGTCAGCAGAGCGAAATGCAGGCCAGAACGCGGCGGAGCGGAAAACGCTGGCAGGTCAGGTGTCAGCAGAGCGTAATGCAGGCCAGAATGCGGCGGAGCGGGAGACACCGACAGGTCAGGCGTCAGCAGAGGGAAATGCAGGCCAGTATGAGGCAGGGCAAGCACTGACAGGGCAGAAAACAGCAGAGCAGAAAACGACAGAACAGAAACCAACAGCACGGAAACCAACAGAGCGGGAAGAAACGGTGCGGACAGTACGACAGGAAACCGCCCGGGAAGCGGGCGGCGGATGAAGGGAGTGGGAATTCCGGACTCCCTCCGGGACAGGAACCCCGGAAGAGAACGAATCGAAAAAGGCGCACAGGCAGTTTTTACCTTCTGCGCCCTGTTTGCGGTTTCCGCGGTAGCGGCCCTGTCTCTCTATCTGGTTTTCAGCGGAGCTCCGGCTCTGGTGAAAATCGGGTGGCGGGAAATCCTGTTTGGAAGAATCTGGTCGCCGACGGCCCCGGAGCCGCGGTACGGAATTTTTTATGTGGTTCTGACCTCTCTGGCAGGGACGCTTCTGGCCGTCCTGGCAGGCGGCTCGCTGGGGATTCTGACGGCAATCTTTCTGACGGAGCTTGCAAACCCATGGACGGCCGGATTGATAAGCGGCGCGCTGGAGCTTCTGGCGGGGATTCCCTCTGTGATCTATGGATTGCTGGGGGTCTGTCTGGTAAATCCGCTGGTCTACCGGCTGGAGCTGGCGGTCTTTCACGATTCCCCAACGCACCAGTTCACGGGGGGCTCCAACCTGCTTTCGGCATCGCTGGTGCTGGCGGTGATGATCTTGCCGACGGTTGCCAGTATGAGCGAGACAGCTCTCCGGGCCGTTCCGCCCGGTGTCCGGGAAGCATCCCTGGCTCTGGGGGCTTCCCAAGTGCAGACCATCTTTCGGTCGGTGCTTCCGGCGGCCAGGCCGGGAATTATGACGGCGATAGTCCTGGGGATGGGGCGGGCTCTGGGGGAGGCGACGGCGATCGCTTTGGTGTCGGGAAACCGGGTGAGTCTGCCCCTGCCCTTTGCCTCGGTGCGCTTTCTGACCGCCGCGGTGGTCAGTGAGATGGGATATGCGTCGGGGATTCACCGGCAGGTATTGTTTACGGTGGGGCTGATACTCTACGCTAACATTCTGTCGCTTAACGCAGCGGTGCGGGGAATCTGGAGGGAGGGGAGGAGATGAGGAATCTGCCTGGAAAGAAGCTCTGTCGGAGGCGGGTCAGGCTGACGGAGGTCTTTGCCCGGGGGGTGATTTACGGGGCTGCGTCCCTGTCGGCGCTCTTTCTGGCGGGAATTCTGGGGACGGTCTTCCGGAAGGGGGCGTCCGCTTTAAAGCCCTCCTTCCTGGCGGAGGCTTCTGATCTGCTGCGGGGGACGACGGGAGTCGGGGGAAACCTGGTCAATACGGGCTATATCCTGTTGCTGACGCTTGCTTTCGCCGTTCCGGCGGGGACGGGCGGGGCGATCTGGCTCAGCGAGTACGCCAGGCCGGGACGGCTGGTTCAGACGGTGGAGTTCGCTGTCGATATTCTGGCCGGAATTCCGTCGATTTTGTTCGGCCTGTTCGGATATGTTTTCTTCGGCAGCCTGGGTCTTGGGTATTCTCTGCTTCGCGGGAGTCTTACCTTAAGTATGATGGTGCTTCCGCTGATTCTGCGCAGTACCGGGGAGGCGCTGAGGGAAGTGCCGGAGAGCTATCGCCAGGGGGCGCTGGCGCTGGGGGCGGGGAAATGGGATATGATCCGGACGGTACTGCTGCCCGCCGCGGCTCCAGGGATCCTGACGGGAGTAATCCTGGCGGCCGGGCGCATTCTGGGAGAGTCCGCGGCGCTTTTGCTGACGGCGGGAAGCGCAGGGGGCCTGCCGGAGGCGGGAGACGGATTTTTTGTATTTCTGAAGGGCCTGGGAAATAAGCTCTTTCAGTCCGGCGGGACGTTGACGGTGGCGCTCTATCTGCAGATGCAGAACGGCAGGTATGAGGCGGCGTTCGGAATCGGCTGCCTGCTGATCCTGATTTCGGGGATGCTTGAGGCGGGGAAGGGGATGTTAAGCCATGTGTGGAGAAAGGCGGGAACCGGCGGCAGGGAGTAAAATAGCGATAAGCCGCCTGAATCTGTATTATGGGCCGGTTCACCTGCTGAAAAATATCGACCTGAAAATTCGGGAGCATACCGTTACGGCCCTGATCGGCCCCAGCGGCTGCGGTAAGTCCTCTTTCTTAAGGTGCATCAATCGGATGAATGATCTGGTGCGGGGAGCCAGGATCGAGGGGAGCGTAAGGCTGGACGGGGAAGAGGTTTACGACGGGCGGGTTGACGTGACGCTGCTTCGCAGAAAGGCGGGGATGGTCTTCCAGCAGCCAAATCCTTTTCCTATGACAATTTATGACAACATTTCCTACGGGCCGAAACTATTCGGGGAGAAAAGAAGGGACAGGCTGGACAGGATTGTGGAGGAGGCGCTGCGTAAGGCGGCGCTTTGGGAGGAGGTTCGGGACAGACTGCAAAAGTCAGCGATGGGGCTTTCCGGAGGGCAGCAGCAGCGGCTCTGTATCGCCAGGGCCCTGGCTGTGGAGCCGGAGGTGCTGCTGATGGATGAGCCTACCTCCGCCCTGGATCCGGTTTCCACCGGAAAAATCGAGGAGCTGACAGGGAGCCTGCGGGAGAGTTATACGGTAGTGGTTGTGACCCATAACATGCAGCAGGCGGCCCGGATTTCGGATCGGGCCGCCTTTTTTCTGAACGGTGAGCTTGTAGAGTCCGGCGACGCCAGGGCGCTCTTTGGCAATCCCCGGGACAGTCGGACAAGGGATTATATTTTGGGACGCTTCGGGTGAGCGCCCGTTTTGGGAATCCGTCCGGAAAATCAATCTTCCTTTTCCGGGCTGCGGTTGCCGAAGAAGATCACCGCCAGCATACCGGGGCCTGTGTGTGCGCCGATGATGGGACAGAGCGTCATTTTTATGATATCCGCCCGGGGATTGATCTCCAGCAGCTGCTGCTCCAGCTCATCCGCCTTGTCCGGGCAGTCGCCGTGAACGATATAGACGCGGTTTTGGGTTTCGTCCCGGGTTGCGGCGTACTTATTGGCCAGCTCCCGGATCGCGAGCTTGTAGCCGCGCTTTTTCTCCAGGGTAACCAGCTTGCCCTCGTCGTCGATCTTCAGGATCGGCTTGATGTTCAGAGCCGTGCCCAGGACAGCGGTGGTGGCGGGGATTCGGCCGCCGCGCTTCAGATACATCAGGTCGTCCACCATAAACCAGTGAGCCACGCTCAATCGATGGCTGTTCAGCCAGTCCGCGTTTTCCTCGGCGGGAAGGCCGGCTTCGCGGTTCTTTGCGGCCGCCTCCAGAAGCAGTCCCATACCGCCTGTGGCGCAGAGGGTATCCACGGGTACTACCTTCGCTTCGCCGTACTGCTCGGCAAGCTCGGAAGCCGCCAGGCAGACGGACTCGTAGGTCTTTGTCAGACCGCTGGAAAGAGACAGGTAAAGGATGGATTTTCCCTCTTGCAGGAAGGGGGTAAAGGTCTCGATATAAGCGTGGGGGGTTACCTGGCTGGTATGGGTTTCCTTTCCCTCCCGCTGGGCGTTGTAAAATCTTTTCAGAAAGTCCGGCGCTTCCAGATTCGTGCAGATCCGCTCTTCCTCACCGACGGTATAATGCATGGCGACAAAGCGGATATCATACCGTTCCAGAAGGGCGGGGTCGATATCGGCGGATGCGTCCGTATAGATCAGATAATCGCTCATGGTTTTCCTCCTTTAGCTTTCCACCTGTCCGGATACCGGAGGCTCCGGCTCCTCCGATTGGGTTTCGTTTTCTTCCGGGAGGGTCATAAGCACCTTCCGGATTCGGTTCTGGGAGATCCCCTGAACCTTCAGACGGGTTCCGTCCGGCAGAGTGACCTCCTCGTTATCCCGGGGGAGGCGATCCAGGGATTCGATGATGATACCGCTGATGGAGTCGTAATCCTCGCTGTCAAGGTCGGTTCCCAGCTCGTCGTTGATATCGTCCAGCTTCATGCTGCCCTCCACCAGCCAGCAGCGCTCTCCCTTTTTCTGGATTCGTTCCGCCTCGTCACCGTCGTACTCGTCCCGGATTTCGCCTACGATTTCCTCCAGCAGATCCTCCAGGGTAATCATACCGGCTGTGGCGCCGTATTCGTTCAGCACGAAGATGACGTTAGTGGTCTTTTCCCGGATTTCGATCAGGAGGTCGGCCACCTTTTTAAACTCATATGTATAGTGGGCGTCCCGGAGAATATCCCCGGCCCGGAACGATTCCCGGTTATCGGTCAGGATAAAGTCCTTGATGTTGATCAGGCCGACGATGTTGTCCTTGTCTCCCTGGTAGACGGGAAGGCGGGTGTACATGGATTCCCGGAAGATTTCCAGCACCTTTTCGTAAGAGGCGTCAAAATCCACGGTAACCATATTGATCCGGGGCACCATGATATCCTTTGCCAGAGCGTCCGAAAAGTCGAACACATTGTAGATCATTTCCCGCTCCTCGTTTTCGATCACGCCGTCCTCGTGGCTTACGTCCACATAGGTCCGAAGCTCCGCCTCGGTCATGGTGGTAATTTTTCGGTTCGGGTCGATCCGCAGCAGGCGGAGCATCCCGTTGGAAAGCTTATCCACGATGAAGATGACGGGGGTGAGAATCGTCATTAGGACGGACAGGACTCCGCTGTAGGCGAGGGAGATCTTTTCGGAGGAGATCATGGCCCAGGTCTTGGGGACAATCTCTCCGTAGAGGAGAATGACGACGGTCAGGATGCCTGTGGCGACGCCGACGGGCAGACTGATCCGCAGGGCCAGGGTCGTCGTCAGCGAGGAGGCGGTCAGGTTTACGATGTTGTTGCCGATCAGGATGGCGCTGAGCATCTTGCTGTAGTTTCCCAGGATTTTATTGACCCGGGCGGCGCGTTTATTGCCTTCCTCCTCCAGCGCGCGCATCCGCACGCGGTTCACGGTAGAGAGAGCCGTCTCGGCCGAGGAAAAAAAGCAGGAAAGAAGAACGAGAACAAATACAAAAATCAGTTGTATGACACCGGTGGTATCCAAAAATTTCACTCCTTTATGATTCTATTTTTCATGGCGGCAGAATTCCCGAAAAGCGTGAATCCCGTTGTTCATGACAGGTGAAACAGATTTTGCGGCTTCCGCCTACCTAAATATACAGGATAAGGAAAGCGGTTGTCAAGTTTCAGGAGACTTTCGCATATTCTTTTAACAGAAAATTAATATTCGGACAGGGAGGAAGAAATGGAACGGACATCCAACGAGGGGAAAATACCGGTACTGTACCTGCTGAAGAGCCTTCTTTTCGCCTATGCGCTGACGGGAACGCTTCTGGCGCTGCTTTCGCTTCTGCTGTACAAAATGAATCTGGGGGAGAGACTTGTGGCGATCGGGATCATTGTGATTTACGCAGCGTCAACCTTTTTGGCCGGATTTCTGGCGGGGAAGAGGATGAAAAGCCGCCGGTTTCTCTGGGGGCTGCTGGAGGGCGCGGCTTACTTCCTGGTTCTGGCGCTCCTGTCCTTTTTGGCGGGCGGCCATGATATGGCGCTGGGAAGATCCTTCTTCACGACTCTCGCCCTCTGTGCCGGGGGCGGAATGCTGGGCGGAATGCTGGGCTGAAGGATTGACGAAAAATGTTTTTCCGTGTATCATATGATTGAAAAGAACCCAGACGAGGGAGGAATAATATGAGCACGGAAAGAAAAAAATGTCCCCTTTGTAACAAGAGATTGGTTGAGGTAAACGGAATCCCGACCTGTCCCGACTGCGGCTACCGGGATCCCCAGGGAAGCCGGGGAACGACGGACGGCCAGACCGCGGGAGGGCAGGGGTGGCAGTCCGGCGGGCAGCAATCTGCGGGAGGATGGCAGACGACGGGGAGCGGACAGACGGGAGGACAGCAGGCGGCTGCGGGCGGACGGACGACCGGGACACAGAAGGCTTCCGGGGAGAAAAAACCGGTCAGCACGGCGAAGGCGGCGCTGGCGGCCACAGGCTCCGTTTTGGCGGCGGTGGCTGTCGGGGTGGTCGTCAGCCTTGGCAAGAGAGGGATGTCGGACGCTCTGGATCACGCGGCAAACGCGCTGGAAAGCAGATGGAACGATCGGTCGGAGGCTTCTTCCGCAGAGTCCGCGGGCAGCCTGGAGGGAAAGCCGATCGTGGGAAATGAGGGAAGCTCAGGACAGGAGGAGACGCCGTCCGTATTCCGGCTGCCCCAGAGCGGCTTCCTGATCTCGCTGACGGAAGAAATTTTCCAGAAGCCGGTAAGCCAGATCAGCGCGGCGGAGTTGAACAGTATTATTTATCTGGATCTTTATAATCAGGACGATACGGATGTGGTCGGAACCACGGTGATGCTGGCGGACGGCACGGAGCTGAGTTATCTGTTTTCGGGCGATGATATCGACACGGCGGATTTTAACTGCCTGGCGGGTCTGCAGTACCTGTTCCTGGAGACGGGAAGCGTCAGCTATAACACGGACTGGCATGATTTAAAGCAGCTGCATACCCTGGCCTGTGACGCCTCCCTGCGGGATCTGACCCAGAAGATGGACGTCTCGCAGCTGGTCTGGCTGTATACGGAGGATACCTTCGGCATGTTTGACCTGTCGATTCTCTCGGAGTTTACCGCCCTGGAGTATCTGGAGCTGGAGGCGGGGACGCTGGGCGATATCAGCGGAATTTCCTCTGCCCCTTCCCTGCGGGAGCTTTATATCCTGGGGGGCGACCGAATCAGCGATTTCGCGGAGCTTTATCAGATGACCGGGCTGGAGGCGCTTTCCATCGAATCCTCGGGCTTAAAGGATATCGGCTTTATCGAGGGGATGGATCAACTTTATCTTTTGGAGCTGAAGGGAACGCAGATTCGGAATATCGACGCTGTGAGGGAATGCGCGGACACTCTGACGGTGCTGCGCCTGGACGACAATTATCAGGTGGAGGATATCTCGCCGGTATTGGCCTGCACCGGGCTGGAGGAGCTGCAGCTCTGGGTGGATTATCAGTTTGACGTGCCGATGGAGGTGCCGGATTTCTCCGCTATGACCGGGCTGCGCAGTCTGGAGATCGAAGGATACGATCGTTTTACGAATCTTCCCCTGCTGACCGGACTGGAGAATCTGGTGATCGAGTGTCCCGGTTCCGGGGACGGGGAGGCTCTTCGGCAGATGGCAGGCCTGAAAACGCTGTGGCTGAAGGATATGTCGGTTTATAAAGAGCTTTTGGACTGTGTGGCTTCTCTGGATGGTTTGGAATATTTAAGCTTGGAGGACAGTTTTATCTGGTGCGATATCAGCCCTGTCTTCAATATGCCTTCTCTGCAGGGGCTGGATCTGACGGACGCCGAGTTCGGCCTGTCTCCGGAGAAAGTGACCGGAAGCGGCAGCCTGGTGAGTCTGGATCTGGACGGCGCCGAGGCGGACGTCCTGCTGGCGGACGGCAGCTGGAATTACGGGGACGAAGCTCTCATCCCGATCCAGGAAATGCTGGACGCCATCGCACCGTGCCTGCCGAATCTGCGCTGGCTTTATGTGCCGGGGCAGGAGCTTGACAGCCTGGAATTTGCGAGGAACTTGAGCCAGCTGGCGTGGCTGGATATCACGAATAACTATGTGACGGATCTGACGCCCCTGACCGGGCTGGAGGAGCTGACCGTACTCCTCTGCGAGGACAATCCCATCCGCAGCAAGGATGGACTGGAGCATGTGCTGATTTACGACTGAGAGTCAACCTGAGGATTGGGTTTTAAGGAGCGCGGGTTTGAGGAAAGCGGTTTCTGAAAGAAGAAAAGTTCTGCAAAGTGAAAAAAAGTATTTTACAAAAGGCAATTTTATGTTATACTGGAAATTGATTTTTGAAAGGAAGTACGGAAGAGACCAAAAGGAGGCAGCAAGAAATGAAACATATTAAGACATTGACCACCAGAAACCTGAAGGAGTCCGTTAAGAAGGGCGGCTGCGGCGAGTGCCAGACATCCTGCCAGTCCGCGTGCAAGACTTCATGTACGGTAGGAAACCAGAGCTGTGAGAAGATTAAGTAAACATATTACAGAAGCGAGAGATGGCAGGGAAAAGCAGCGATTCCGTTCGCTGCTTCTTCTGTGTCCGGAAAGGAAACGGATTTGTGATACATCAGTATAAGAGCAACGGGTATAATATTGTGATGGATGTGAACAGCGGTTCCGTCCATGTGGTGGACGACCTGGTCTATCGGATGATTCCCCTTGTGGAACCGCTGGTAAACGAGGGGATCCGGGATGTCGAGACCGTAAAGGCGGCCGTTTTGAATCTGGCAGATCTGCCTTACCCGGAGGAAGCGATCCGGGAGGCGGCGGACGAGGTGATGGAGCTGGAGGCCGCGGGTCAGCTGTTTGCGCCGGATGTTTACGAGAATTATGTGTTTGATTTCAAAAAGCGGCAGACGGTGGTAAAGGCGCTCTGTCTGCATATTGCCCACGACTGTAACCTGGCCTGCAGGTACTGCTTCGCGGGAGAGGGCGAGTATCACGGCAGAAGAGCCCTGATGAGCTTCGAGGTCGGGAAGAAGGCCCTGGACTTTCTGGTGGCCAACTCCGGGAACCGGATCAACCTGGAGGTGGATTTCTTCGGCGGGGAGCCGCTGATGAACTGGCAGGTGGTAAAGGAGCTGGTGGAGTACGGCCGGAGTCTGGAGGAGCCGTACAACAAAAAATTTCGGTTTACTCTGACGACCAACGGCGTGCTGCTTACCGATGAGATTATGGAGTTCGTCAACCGGGAGATGGCGAATATTGTCCTCAGCATCGACGGACGGAAGGAAGTCCATGACAGGATGCGGCCCTTTCGGGGCGGGCAGGGAAGCTACGATCTGATCGTGCCGAAGTTCTTGAGGGCGGCGGAGAGCAGAGGGGAGAAGAGCCATTATGTCAGGGGAACCTTTACCCGCTATAACCTGGATTTCTCCGAGGATGTCCTGCATCTGGCCGACCTGGGCTTCCGTCAGATCTCCGTGGAGCCGGTGGTGGCGCAGCCGGAGGACGATTACGCGATTCGGGAGGAGGATCTGCCGCAGCTGAAGAAGGAGTACGACCGGCTGGCGGAGGAGATGATCCGGAGAAGGAGAGAGGGAAGAGGCTTTCAGTTTTTCCATTTTATGATCGATCTGGAGGGAGGCCCCTGTGTGGCGAAGCGTCTGTCCGGCTGCGGCTCGGGGACAGAATATCTGGCGGTGACGCCCTGGGGAGACCTGTATCCCTGTCATCAGTTCGTAGGCGATGAAAGGTTCCTGCTGGGGAATGTGGATCAGGGAATTCTTCGGGAAGATCTTCGGGAGGAATTCAAATCCTGCAATGTATACGCCAAGGAGAAGTGTAAAAAGTGCTTCGCCCGGTTTTATTGCAGCGGCGGCTGCGCGGCCAACTCCTATCATTTCCACGGGAACATCAACGACGCTTACGACGTGGGCTGTGAGCTGGAGCGGAAGCGGGTGGAATGCGCGATTGCGCTGAAGGTCGCGGAGCTGGAGGACGAGGAGGACGGAGTTTCCCAGGCTGATGAAGCAACTTGAAAAGCGCCTGAGGCGCGGCTGTTTTCATTCGGGTTTGCGGTGTCGGATCAACGGCGGAAGACTGCCGAACCGTAAGGGAAGAGATTTCGCAGAATGAAATCCGGGAACGACAGCAGGAATCAGGACGGGATTTAGAACCGATTAAGGAATCAGAATAGAATCAAAAACAGGAAAGGACGAAAGAACCATGAAAAAGAACAAGGCCATTGTGATACTGCTCTGTGTTCTTCTGCTTCTGATCGGAGTCACTTACATCGACTTCTTCGGAATCGACGCGGAAGGGACGGGGAGCGCCTCCGATATCAAGCTGGGGCTTGATCTGGCGGGCGGCGTCAGCATCACCTATCAGGTAGTGGGGGACGGGACGCCCAGCGCGACGGATATGAGCGATACGATCGCGAAGCTGCAGCAGAGGGTGTACAACTACAGTACGGAGGCTATCGTATATCAGGAGGGAACCGACCGGATCAATATCGAGATCCCCGGCGTCAGCGACGCCAACGCGATCCTCCAGGAGCTGGGACGGCCCGGCGCGCTGTACTTTATCGCCCAGACGGATCCGGAGGGGAACCTGAACTACAGCGCCCAGTATGTACAGAATCAGGACGGGTCGACCGGATATGTCTACGTCATGAGCAAGACCATCGACGAGCTTCTGGCGGACGGCTCCATCCTGGTACAGGGAACGGATGTGGCGGATGCGAGGGCGGCCTCCATCCGGGATCAGCAGATGGGGAATGTGGAGTATATCGTCGACCTGACCATGACGGAGGAGGGGACGGACAAGTTCGCGGAGGCGACGAGAAACGCCTACAACAAGGGCGAGACCCTGGGCATTTATTATGACGGACAGATCGTCAGCGCGCCCAGAGTGCAGGCGATTCTGACGGACGGCAAGGCCCAGATTTCCAACCAGAGCTCCTTCGAGGAGGCGGAGAAGCTGGCGTCCACGATCCGGATCGGCGGCCTGAAGCTGGAGCTGGAGGAGCTGCATTCCAAGGTGGTGGGCGCCCAGCTGGGCGTGGACGCCATCGAGACCAGTCTGAAGGCGGCGGTGATCGGTCTGGTCATCGTGATGCTCTTTATGATCGTGGTCTATCTGCTTCCCGGCGTGGCCTCCTCCATCGGCCTGCTGGCCTATACCGCGCTGGTGGTTCTTCTGCTGAACGGCTTTGATATGACGCTGACCCTGCCCGGTATCGCGGGTATCATTCTCTCGATCGGTATGGCGGTGGACGCGAACGTCATTATTTTCGCCCGGATCCGGGAGGAGCTGGCGACGGGAAAGACCGTGCGCAACTCGATCAAGATCGGCTTCGACAAGGCTCTGTCCGCGATTGTGGACGGCAATATCACAACCCTGATCGCAGCGGTGGTGCTGCTGTTTCTGGGGCCCGGCTCGGTCAAGGGCTTTGCCCAGACGCTGGCCCTTGGTATTGTGCTCTCCATGTTTACCTCCCTTGTGGTGACCCGGTATCTTCTTTACGCGTTTTACGCCCTGGGCTTCAAGAGCGAAAAGCTCTACGGAATCGGGAAGGAGCATAAGACATTAAAGATTCTTTCAAAGAAGGGAATCTTTATGGGGGCGTCCCTGGCGGTGATTCTGGCCGGGTTTGTGGTGATGGGCGTCTATCATGTGAAAACCGGCGACGCTCTGAATTACAGCCTGGATTTCAAGGGCGGCACGCAGACCTCCGTCACCTTCCAGGAGGCTATGACTCTGGAACAGGCGAATGCGGATGTGGCACCCTATATCGAGGAGATTGTCGGCGGGGCGGTACAGATTCAGACGGTACAGGACTCCAACGAGATTATCTTTAAGAGCACTTCCCTGAATGTGGAGCAGCGGGAGGCCCTGAACGATATGCTGATGGAGCGCTTCGGGGTTGAGGAGAAGATGATTACTTCCGAGACCATCAGCTCTACCATCAGCAGCGAGATGAAGTCGGACACCATTATCGCCGTTGTGGTAGCGATTATCTGTATGCTGATCTATATCCGGATCCGCTTTAAGGATATCCGGTTCGGCGTCAGCAGTATCATTGCCCTGCTGCACGACGTGCTGGTGGTTCTGGCCTTCTACGCGGCGGCGAGGGTATCGGTGAGCAATACCTTCGTGGCCTGCATGTTGACCATTGTGGGTTACTCGATCAACGCCACTATCGTCATTTTCGACCGGATCCGGGAGAATATGGCGGTCATGACCGCGAAGAGCGATCTGGAGGAAGTGGTGGACAACAGCATCACGCAGACCATGTCGAGGAGTATTTTCACTTCCCTGACTACCTTTATCATGGTGGCGGTATTGTATGTCTTTGGCGTGACCAGCATCCGGGATTTCGCGCTGCCGTTGATGGTGGGTATTGTCTGCGGAACCTACTCTTCGATCTGTCTGGCGGGCGGTATGTGGTATCTTTTCCGGACGAAGTTTGTATCGAAGAAAAAGGACTGACAAGCATGATTTTTTTAGAATCTGTTTCCGGCTTTTTTAGAGTTTTTCATATTTTGATTAGAAAATGAACACACTTTAGACACATTTTCAGGGTATTCTGTTTTACAGATAGTTGATGAACTCACTATCTCCCCCCTCATAAGAAAATAGCGAAGAAGCCTCGGCGCAAGCCGGGGCTTCTTTGCGCGAATCAGCAGAGTTTGAAGAAAAAAGTGTGGTATAAAACCGTAAAATAGAGTAAAATAGAATATGTTGTTTTCGGAAAGGGAGGAGAGCGGCCATGAGACTGAAGGAGCTTTTGGAAAATCTGGAATATGAGTGCATACAGGGCAGCCTGGAGACGGAGATCACGGCTGTCGTCAACGATTCCCGGAAAATTGTGCCGGGATGCCTTTTTCTCTGTATCGAGGGGGCGAATTTCGACGGTCACCGATACGCCGGGGAGGCGGCGGAGCAGGGAGCGGCCGCGCTGGTGGTGTCGCATTTGCCAGAAGAGCCGCTGTCGGAGGGGGTAACGGTAGTCCGGGCGAAGGATACCCGCTACGCCATGGCTTTTATTTCCGCGGCCTGGTTCGGACATCCCGCGGAGAAGCTGAAGGTCATAGGGATTACCGGGACGAAGGGGAAGACAACCACGGCCTATCTGGTAAAATCGATCCTGGAGCACGCGGGAATCCGGTGCGGGCTGATCGGAACCGTGGAGACGATCATCGGGGACGAGGTGCAGCCGGCGCTCAATACTACGCCGGAGTCCAATATTCTGCAGGAGGACTTCGCCAGGATGGCGGAAGCCGGCCTGGAGGCGGTGGTGATGGAGGTGTCCTCCCAGGCCTTGAAGCAGCACAGAACTCAGGGATTTCGGTTCGACTACGGTATTTTTACCAACCTGGAGCCGGATCATATCGCTCCCAACGAGCATCCGGACTTCGAGGACTATCTCCGGTGTAAGGGACTGTTGTTCCGCCAGTGTAAGGTTGGTATTGTCAACGGCGACGATGCTCATACGGAGCAGGTGCTGGAAGGACATACCTGCCAGGTGGAGACCTACGGGCTGGGAGAGGGGAATATGCTGCGGGCGGAGCGTCCGGAGCTGATTCATGAGCCGGGGCAGCTGGGCGTGGATTTTCACGTGTCCGGGCTTCTGGACTTTGATGCCGAAATACCGACGCCTGGGCTTTTCAGCGTCTATAACGCCCTCTGTGCCATCGCGATCTGCCGTCACTTCCAGGTGGACTGTGACACAATCCGAAGCGCCCTGCTGGAAGCCAGGGTAAAGGGGAGGATCGAGAAGATTCCGATTTCCCGGAAGTTTACTCTGATGATCGATTACGCCCATAACGCCATGGCCCTGGAGAGTCTGCTGACGACCCTGCGGGAATACCATCCCCACAGACTGGTCTGCCTGTTCGGCTGCGGAGGAAACCGCTCCCGGCAGCGGAGGTTTGAGATGGGGGAGGTCAGCGGAAGACTTGCGGATCTGACGGTTATTACCTCCGACAATCCCCGGTTTGAGGAACCGGAGGCGATTATCGGGGACATCGAGACGGGGATGGAGCGGACAGCGGGAAATTATGTGGAAATCTGCGACCGAAAAGAAGCTATCGCCTATGTGATCTCCCACGCGGAGGAGGGGGATATTATCGTATTGGCCGGAAAGGGACATGAGGATTACCAGGAAATCAAAGGGAAGAAATACCCCATGGATGAGCGTGTGATCATCCGGGAACTGCTGGACGGAGGTCTGCAGCATATTTGAGGGAGGAAGACGTGTCGGAACTTTACGCGGATATCATTGTGGATATCTCTCATGAAAAACTGGATAGGCCCTTTCAATACCGGGTACCGGAGCGGCTGCGGGGGAAGCTGGAGCCAGGAATGTGCGTCCTGGCACCCTTCGGGGCCGGCAACCGACTCCTGAAGGGGTATGTGGTGGGACTGAGCAGTCGGTGCAGCTTTGACCCGGCGAAGATCAAGGAAATCAAAGGACTTGCCGAGGGGGACGTAGGCGTGGAGGATCGGATGATCGCTCTGGCGGGATGGATCCGAAGAAATTACGGATCCACCATGATCCAGGCGCTGAAGACAGTTCTGCCAGCCAGACAGTCGGTCAAAAAGCTGGAGCATCGGATCCTGCAGCGGATCATGAGCAGGGAGGAGATCCTTTCCCTGCTGGGGGAGAGTCAAAGGAAGAAGCAGTTCGCCAAGGAGAGGCTGCTGCGGGAGCTGACGGAGCAGGAGAGCATTCCCTATGAATGGGTGACGGGGAAGCTGGGGGTATCCGCCCGGACGGTGCGGAGCCTGGAGAACGCGGGAGCGGTTCGGCTCGTGAGCACGTCCGCCTTCCGGAACCCGGTAAAGCTGTCGGAGGAACAGGGGCAGGGCTCGGGCAGGCTTCCCTTAAGCCCCGGGCAGCGGCGGATTGTGGAGGAGGTCATCGGGGACTTTGACCGGGGAACCCCGGATATCTACCTTCTTCACGGGATTACGGGGAGCGGGAAGACCGAGGTCTATATGGAGATCGCCGAGAGCATGGTAAAGCGCGGCAGACAGGCCATCGTCCTGATCCCGGAGATCGCCCTGACCTATCAGACGCTGCTGCGCTTTTACCGCCGGTTTGGCAGCCGGGTCAGCGTCATCAATTCCAGCCTGTCCCCCAGCGAAAAATACGATCAGTGTCAGCGGGCGAAGAACGGGGAGATCGACGTGATCATCGGTCCCCGCTCCGCCCTGTTTACGCCCTTTCCCAGGCTCGGCGTCATCATCATGGACGAGGAGCATGAGACCAGTTATAAGAGCGAATCCACGCCAAAATACCATGCCAGGGAGACGGCGGTAGAGGTTGCCAGACTTTCCGGGGCAAGCCTTGTCCTGGGCTCGGCCACACCCTCCATGGAGGCGTATTACCGGGCGGAGAACGGGGAATACAAGCTTTTTACCCTGCGTGAGAGGCTGACGGGAGGAAGTCTGCCGGAGGTACATATCGTGGATCTGCGGCGGGAGCTGCGGGAGGGCAACCGCTCCATTTTCAGCCGGAAGCTGCAGGAGCTTCTGACGGATCGCCTGCGGAAGGGGCAGCAGAGCATTCTCTTCCTGAACCGGAGGGGCTACGCCGGATTTCTTTCCTGCAGGGCCTGCGGACACGTTATGAAATGTCCGCACTGCGACGTATCCCTTTCGGAGCATAAGGACGGCAGGCTGCTCTGCCATTACTGCGGCTACAGCGAACCGAGGCCTGCGAAGTGTCCGAAGTGCGGTTCGAAGCATATCAGCGGCTTCCGGGCGGGAACCCAGCAGGTGGAGGAGAAGCTGAGGGAGCTGTTTCCCGGGGTCAGAACCCTGCGGATGGACGGGGATACCACAAGGACGAAGGACAGCTACGAGAGGATTCTCTCGGCCTTTTCCAACCGGGAGGCGGATGTGCTCATCGGGACTCAGATGATCGTAAAGGGACACGATTTCCCAGGGGTAACGCTGGTCGGCGTGCTGGCGGCGGATCTCTCCCTCTCCGCCAACGATTACCGGGCGGGGGAGAGAACCTTCCAGCTGCTGACCCAGGCGGTGGGAAGAGCCGGGCGGGGAACGCTTCCGGGGGAGGCGGTGATCCAGACCTACCAGCCGGAGCATTACGCGGTGGTTTACGCGGCCAGGCAGGATTACGAGGGCTTTTACGGGGAGGAGCTTCTCTACCGGGAGATGGGAAGCTATCCCCCGGCGGCGCATATGCTGGCGGTGCAGATCTTCGCGAAGGACGAGGAGCGGGGAAAAAGGCTGGCGGAGGAGCTGACGGCTCTGCTTCGGGGAAGGGAAACAGACGGGCAGACCCCGGGGGGAAGCCGGAGTCCTGAGCCGGGGCATCCTGAGGAAATCCGTGTCATCGGGCCTGTGCCCGCGGTCATCGGAAGAATTAATGATATTTTTAGATTTGTGTTCTATGTGAAATGCGGGAAATATGATAAACTGGTAGAGGCGAAGGATCTGCTGGAGGAGGAGCTGCAGGAGCGTCGGCTGAGGACGGAGACGGTGCAGTTTGACTTTGATCCGGTGAATACGCTCTGAGGCATGACGGAAGGAGGGCGTCCGCCGGAAAGCGGCGGGCTGTGAGAGGTATGGCAATCAGAAATATACGGGAGATCGGCGAAGAGGTGTTGACAAAGAAATGTAAGCCGGTGACGGAGATGACGCCCCGGATCCGGGAATTAATTGAGGATATGCTGGAGACAATGTATGAGGCGAACGGCGTGGGACTTGCGGCACCCCAGGTAGGGGTGCTGAAGCGGATTGTGGTGATCGATACGACAGGGGAGGATCCCTATATCCTGATCAACCCCCGGATTGTGGAGTCCAGCGGGGAACAGACCGGCTCGGAAGGGTGCTTAAGCGTTCCCGGGAAATCCGGGCAGGTGACCAGACCGGCCTATGTCAAGGCGGTAGCGCTGGACGTCAATATGAAGGAATTCGAGGTGGAGGGCACGGAGCTTTTAGCACGGGCGATCTGCCACGAGCTGGATCATCTGGAGGGGCATCTCTACGTCGAGAAGGTCGAGGGGCCGTTGCAGGATGTGCAGTATGAGGAGGAAGAAGCGGATTGAGACCGGGAAGGCTTCGGAGGATGGGAAAGCGGATTGAGAGCGGAAATCTTCGGGTATCGGAAAATGGAAACATGCGCAGGAGCGCAGAAAGGAGCAGGAATGAAAATTGTCTTTATGGGAACGCCGGATTTCGCGGCGGGCGCGCTGCGGGCTCTGATCAGGGCGGGACATGAGATTACGGCGGCGGTGACCCAGCCGGATAAACCGCAGGGCCGCAGCGGGGAACCGCAGCCATCCCCGGTCAAGCGATGCGCGGCAGAGCACGGGATCGCGGTTCTGCAGCCGAAAAAGATTCGGACGCCGGAGGCGGTGGCGGAGCTGAAGGCTTATCCGGCGGATGTTTTTATCGTGGCGGCCTTCGGTCAGATTCTCTCGCAGGAAATTCTGGAGCTTCCTCCTTATGGCTGTCTGAACATCCACGCCTCCCTGCTCCCGAAATACCGGGGCGCGTCACCTATCCAGCGGGCGATTCTAGACGGGGAGGAGAAGACGGGGATCACGATTATGCAGATGGATCCGGGGATCGATACGGGAGATATCCTCTACCAAAAGGAAACTGTGATCGAGCCGGAGGACAATTACGAGACTCTGCACGATAAGCTGATGCTTCTGGGCGGGGAGGCGGTGACGGAGGCGCTGGGACTGCTGGAGGCCGGGAAGCTGACGCCCCGGAAGCAGAACGACGCGGAGAGCTGTTACGCCGCCATGATCGACAAGAGTATGGGACAGATCAATTTTTCCAGACCGGCTATAGAGATCGACCGGCTGATCCGGGGGTTGACGCCCTGGCCCAGCGCCTACACGGAATACCGGGGGAAGCAGCTGAAAATCTGGAAGGCCCGGCCGACTGTGACAGAGAATACCTTCGGGCGTAAGCCCGGGGAGATCCTGCGGGTGGAGAAGGACGCCGTAGTCGCGGCGGCGGGAGAGGGCGCATTGCGGATTCTGGAGCTGCAGCTGGCGGGGAAGAAGCGGATGACGGCCCGGGACTTTCTTCTGGGCGTCCGGATGACGCCGGGAGAGATTCTGGGAGCGGGGCCGCAGTAGCCGCGTAAGGCACCCGGCAAACCGTAAAGAGGATCAGGCGCGGTGAAGCGGGATTTTACTGGTCT
This sequence comes from Roseburia sp., assembly GCA_023662875.1. Taxonomy (GTDB): domain Bacteria; phylum Bacillota; class Clostridia; order Lachnospirales; family Lachnospiraceae; genus Acetatifactor. The sequence continues at coordinate 30,258 of JAMPIG010000008.1, forward strand.
GATCGTCGAGAAGGCTGTCGAAGGAATCAGGAGAAAATCCGAAGGGAATCTACCGAAAAAAGAGGGAAAAAGAGAACCCGGGAGAGCGGAAAAGCCCGGGAGACAGGAGGAAGGATGCCATATTTCTACTATGACGCCACATATATTCTTGTGGTAATCGGGATGCTGCTCAGCCTGGGGGCAAGCTTCCTGGTAAACCGGGAGATGAGCAAATACAGCAAGGTCAGGAACTCTACCGGGATGACCGGGGCGGAGGCGGCCCGGCGGATCCTGAACAACGAGGGACTCTATAACGTTCAGATCGAGTGTCTGGAGTCGAACCAGGGGGATCATTACGATCCGCGCACCAATACCGTAAGGCTTTCCGCCGATCATTTCAACGAGGCGACTGTTACGGCGGTGGGCGTGGCGGCCCATGAGTGCGGCCATGCCATCCAGCACGCGAAGGGCTATGCGCCCCTGAATTTTCGGACGGCGCTCGTCCCGGTCGTCAATATCGGCAGCAACTTAGGAATCCCGATTATCCTGCTGGGAGTCTTCTTAAGCTACAATAATGTGCTGATCCAGATCGGAATCTGGGCCTTCTCCCTGTCCGTCCTGTTCCAGCTGGTAACCCTTCCCGTGGAGTTTAACGCCTCCGCCAGGGCGGTAGAAAAGATCGACCAGTACGGGCTGATGAGCGTTCAGGAAAACAAAGGCTGCAGGAAGGTACTGCGGGCGGCGGCCCTGACTTATGTGGCGGCAGCGGCGGCCTCGATCCTGCAGCTGCTCAGACTGATTCTCCTGTTCGGGAATCGCAGAAGGAGAGACTGAACGTGGCGGAGAGCGGAAGAGAGATTGTGCTGGAGATCCTGCTGACTTTGGAAAAGGGGGAGGAATATTCCAGCCGACTGCTGAAGGCAGTGTTGGATAAATACGATTATCTGGAGATTCGGGAGAAGGCCTTTATCAAGAGGGTGACAGAAGGGACGCTGGAGCGAAGGCTGGAGCTGGACTATTATCTGAACGGCGTTTCCGGCGTGCCTGTGCCGAAGATGAAGCCCCTGATCCGGAGTCTGCTGCGGATGAGCGTCTATCAGATGCTTTATATGGACAGCGTTCCGGACAGCGCCGTCTGCAACGAGGCCTGTAAGCTGGCGGCAAAGCGTGGCTTTGGGAGCCTGCGGGGCTTTGTCAACGGTGTGCTCCGGAATCTTGCGCGGAAGAAGGACAGGCTGCCGAAGCCGGATCGGGAGAAGGAGCCGGTGAGCTGGCTTTCGGTTACGTACTCCATGCCGGAATGGATTGTCCGGCTCTGGCTGGAGGAGTACGGAAGCCGGGTTACGGAAACGCTTTTGAAAGGGCTGCTGGAGATTCATCCGATCTCTCTGCGGTTCCGGGAGGATTTGGGGGAGGACGGGCTGCGGGAGATGAAGGAGAGGATGGAAGCGGCGGGGGCGGCGCTGCGGGAAAGCGAGTACCTGCCCCGGCTCTATACCCTGGAATACAGCGGCAATATCACCGGGCTGCCGGGCTTTGCGGAGGGAATGTGGACGGTGCAGGACGTCAGCTCGGCGCTGGCGGTGGAGGCCGCCGGAATCCGGAAGACGGATTTTGTATTGGACGCCTGCGCGGCACCGGGGGGGAAGACCCTGCTGGCCGCGGAAAAGGCGGGAAAGGTTCTGAGCCGGGACATCTCGGAGGCAAAGGCGGAGCAGATTCGGGAAAACGCGGAGCGGATGCGGGCGGAGAACGTCGAGATACAGGTGCGGGACGCGACCTGTCCCGATCCTTCTCTTCAGGGGCGGGCGGATGTCCTGCTGCTGGATGTCCCCTGCTCCGGCCTGGGGGTTTCCGGGAAGAAGCGGGATATCAAATATCGCGTTACGCCGGAAGGAATCTTAAGCCTGACGAAGCTGCAGAAGGAGATTCTCCGGGTCTGCGCCGGGTACGTTAAGCCCGGAGGGATTTTGATCTACAGTACCTGTACTGTGAACCGGGCGGAAAACCAGGATATGGTTCGCTTCCTGACGAGGGAGCTGGGCTTTGTACCGGAGACTTTGGAAGGAAGCCTGCCCGAAAGGCTGCTGGAGCAGAAGCGGGAAGCGGAGCGGGAGCTTGTCAGGGAGGAAGGAACGGTCTCAGAGCGGCGGAATACTGCCGCGGTAGGAAAGAATGCTTCGAGGCAGCAGGACGACGCCCGGGAGGGACAAATCGCTTCTGGGCGGCGAGAGAACGCCCCGGAGAGTGAGCTTACCCCGGAGGAGGAAGCTGCCTGTATCCAGATTCTGCCGGGCTATATGGAGGCGGACGGGTTCTTTATCGCTAAGCTGCGACGACAGGGAGTGTAAATATGAGCGAAAAAAAGGATATCCGGTCGATGACCCTGCCGGAGCTGACGGCGGAGCTGGGGCGGCTGGGGGAGAAGCCCTTCCGGGCCAGACAGATGTACCGCTGGATGCACGGAAAGCTGGCGGGAGGCTTCGGGGAGATGACCGATCTCCCGAAGGCGCTGCGGGAAAAATGCGAGGAAAGCTATGAGTTTACAGCTCTGGAAGCCGTAGAGGTACAGGAGTCCCGGCTCGACGGCACGAAAAAATTCCTGTTCCGGCTGGGGGACGGGAATCTGGTGGAGAGCGTCTGGATGCGGTACAGGCACGGGAACAGCGTCTGTATCTCCTCCCAGGCCGGCTGCCGGATGGGCTGTACCTTCTGCGCCTCAACTCTGGACGGGCTGGCCCGGAATCTGCTCCCGGCGGAGATGCTGGGGCAGGTGTACGAGATTCAGAGAATCACGGGGGAGCGGGTCTCGAATGTAGTCGTCATGGGAACCGGGGAGCCGCTGGATAACTATGAAAACCTGCTGACCTTCCTTCGGATGCTGACGGACGAAAACGGCCTGCATATCAGCCAGCGGAATGTCACGGTGTCTACCTGCGGGATTGCCCCCGGGATCCGGAGGCTGGCGGAGGAAGGACTGCAGATCACGCTGGCCCTGTCCCTCCATGCCGCCACGGACGAGAAGCGGCAGCGGCTGATGCCCATCGCGAAGCGCTACTCGATCCGGGAGCTGACGGAGGCCTGCGCCGACTATTTCAGGAAGACGGGCCGGAGGATCACCTTTGAGTACAGTCTGATCGGCGGAATCAATGATACGGACGAGGACGCGGCGAAGCTGGCGGCGCTGGCGGGGCCTCTGCACTGTCATGTGAACCTGATTCCGGTCAACCCGGTCCGGGAGCGGAATTACGTACAGTCGGAGGCAGCCAGAATACGGGCCTTCCAAAAGAGGCTGGAGAGGAAAGGAATCAACGTTACGGTTCGAAGGGAAATGGGCCGGGACATCGACGGGGCCTGCGGGCAGCTGCGGCGGAGATATGCGGAAATCCCGCAAAAGCAATCGATCTGATCGATCGGCAGAAACATCAAAAAAGCAACCGCACACGCCAAAGTTAGGTTGCTTTTTTGAAGGCACATATTAACGGAGGCGAACCGTTGTCTTACGGGACGCTTCTAATATGCATTATAACCCCTGGCGAGAAGAAAAACAATAAAATATTCAGATAAGAGTAAAATATTATTGCTAATAGCCATAAAATGTATTATAATAAATACGCGTCCCAAAACGGAACAGCGGTTCGTCTCTCGCCATATGTACATATGAGAGCTTCCAGAATCAACAGGAGGTGATTCAATGGAAAATATACGAGAGGAAATTTCTTTGAGATGTTGGAAACGATTCTCAGGATTGCGGGAATGATCGTGTCATTATTGGGCACGATTGTAAAAGCAATCGACCTGATCGATCGATATAAACATCAAAAAAGCAACCGCACCAGCCAAAGTTAGGTTGCTTTTTTGTCAGTAACTATTAACGGAGGCGAACCGTTGTCTTACGGGACGCTTCTAATATGTATTATAACCCTTAGCGGGAAGGAAATCAACAAAAAATTTCAGATTACGGTCATTCGGGACTATCGTCGGCGCATACGGGGATACTAACAGCGGGGTACTATGCAGAGCAGCCGGAGAAAAATTATGTGACTTGTCCTTTTATCAGCAATGTGGTAGAATGTGGTATGTTATCAGGTCATAGACAATGGAGGATACAGCGCGTGCTTAAAACGTTTTCCATAACCGATATCGGGCGGAAAAGAAAAGTGAATCAGGACTACGTCTATTCTTCCGAGCAGCCGGTAGGGCTGCTCCCGAATCTTTTTATCGCGGCGGACGGAATGGGCGGCCATAACGCGGGCGACTATGCGTCCCGGCTTGCGGTGAATGCGATCGTAGAGCGGGTGAGGGATCAGAAGGAGGGCGAGACGGCCCGGATTCTGGGCCGGGCGATCGAGTGGGCTAATGCGGCAGTGTACGGGAAGGCGGGATCGGAGGCCGGACTGGAAGGAATGGGCACCACTGTCGTGGCGGCGGTCTGCGACGGGGATGTGCTCCATGTGGCCAATGTGGGGGACAGCAGGCTGTATATCGTAGGAGGCCGCGAGATTACGCAGATTACCCGGGATCACTCTTGGGTGGCGGAGATGGTTCGAAGGGGAGGTCTTGGGAAGGAAGAGGCCAGAAAGCATCCTGATAAAAATATCATTACGAGAGCGGTAGGGGCGGAGCCTTCGGTGACGGCGGATTTTTTCCGTGTGAAGCTGCGGGAGGGCGACCTGATTCTGCTCTGTACCGACGGACTGACGAATATGCTGGAGGATGATGAGATCCGTATGATACTGAACGGGGCCCGGGATATTGTGGAGAAGGCGGAGGAGCTTGTCCGCAGGGCCAACGAAAAGGGCGGGCTGGATAATATCAGCGTGATATTGATCAATCCGCTGGGGCAGGGCCCGGACATTTATTCCCACGGGCAATGAGCCAGGTCAACGAAGCTGTTTTTGTGCCGCGGTCTGCGGCGGGATATTGACTTGGGCGAGTATGGAGAGCGTGTATGATTAAGATTGGTATGATGATAGGCGACCGGTACGAGATTCTGGAAAAGATCGGAACCGGCGGTATGTCAGATGTATATAAAGCGAAATGCCATAAGCTGAATCGGTTTGTGGCGGTAAAGGTTTTAAAGCAGGAGTTCAGCGAGAACGCGAACTTTGTGTCGAAGTTTCGGATCGAGGCCCAGGCGGCGGCCGGAATGATGCATCCCAATATTGTAAACGTGTACGACGTAGGGGAGGAGAACGGAATCCACTATATCGTCATGGAGCTGGTAGAGGGAATCACCCTGAAAAAATACATCGAAAAGAAGGCCAGGCTGTCCTACAAGGAGGCGGTCAGTATCGCGATTCAGGTCAGCATGGGAATCGAGGCGGCCCATAACAACCATATTATCCACCGGGATATCAAGCCCCAGAACATTATGATTTCCCGGGACGGAAAGGTAAAGGTAACGGACTTCGGCATCGCCAAGGCGGCCACCAGCAACACGATTACCTCCAACGTCATGGGTTCCGTCCATTACACCTCGCCGGAGCAGGCCAGGGGCGGCTACAGCGACGAGAAGAGCGATATTTATTCCCTGGGAATTACGCTGTTTGAAATGCTGACGGGCAGGGTGCCCTTTAACGGCGAGACCACAGTAGCTATCGCCATCAAGCATATCCAGGAGGAGATGCCCTCCCCCCGGGAATTTGTACCGGAAATCCCGCCGGTCGTAGAGAGCATCGTTTTAAAGTGCTGCCAGAAATCTCCTGACCGAAGATACCAGAATATGCAGGAGCTGATCGCCGACTTAAAGCAGTCCCTGTTGAATCCGGAGGAGGATTTTGTGGTTCAGAACGATCCGGGCCTGGAGAGCAATACCAGGATGATTACGGACGGGGAGATGGCGCAGATCAAGCGGCGGACTGCCTACCAGGAGGAGTATCAGGAGGAATATCAGGAGAGGGAGGAGCCTATGCGTCTCCGCTCCGAGGCGGAGGAGTACCCGGAGAATGACGAGTACGCGGAGGATGAATATGAGGACGAATATGATTACAATCCCCGGATGGAGCGGCTGACAACGACCCTGGCTGTAGCGGCCGGAATTGTGATCGTGATTATCGTAATTATTCTGGCGGTCAACGTATTTGGCCGGATGCGGGAGATTCCTCCGTCCGGCGGGCCGATCCAGACGGACGGAGAGTCCGGTGAGACGGAGGAGTCGTCCTCCGCCGAGGGACTCAGGCCGGTAAAAATGCCGGAGGTAAAGGGCAAGCGGGTAGAGGAGGCCAGAAACGAGCTGGCGGAGCTTGGCCTGAAGTCCGAGGTGGATTATCTGGAATCGGATACCGTCGAGGTTGGAACCGTAATCAGCGCCGACGTATCGGCGGGAGCGGAGGTTTCGGAGGGGACGACAATCTATCTGACAGCCAGCGCAGGCCCTCACGGGGAGGAGATGCCGAATGTGCTGGGAGACGACTATGATACGGCCAGCGCCCGGCTGACGGAGCTGGGCTTTGTAGTGACCAGGGTGGATTACTACTCGGATACGGAGGAGGCGGGAATTGTGGCGGCTCAGACGCCGATTGCCGGAAATACCGTGGCGAGGGGGAGCAACGTTACCCTGACGGTCAGCTTAGGCCCGGAGGAGATTACGGTAAGAGTGCCGGATTTGATGGGCCGGACGGAGATGGACGGCATGGTTATAGCGACGGAGGCGAAGCTCCAGCTGGGGTCGGTGAGCAATGTTTATAACTCGGAGTACGCGGAGGGGCTGATCTGTTACCAGAGCTATTCCCAGGGGACGCGGGTAAACGAGGGAACCGCTATCGATATCCATGTCAGCATGGGGCCTGCGCCCGCGGCGGAGACTTATCATTGCAACGTGAATATAGACGCGCCCGGCGTGATGGAAGCGCCGGATTATGTCTCCGGTATGACCGTGTCGCTGAAGCTGGTGGCGGATGACGGCATGGTGCTGTTGGAGACCGCTACGTCCGCGTTTCCCTATCCCACGAATTATTACGGTCTTGCTTCCTCCGGCGGTACGCTGACCATGAGCTATACCGTGACGACCGCCGCTACGACTACGACGGATGAGAACGGGAATCCGGTGACGGTTCCCGGCACGGAGGAGACGAAATCCTTTACCAGAAGAATCGAATTTACGAAGGAATAACCGGAGCATGAGGGGAAAGATTGTCAGGGGAATCGCGGGCTTTTATTATGTTCACGACGGTGAGCGGGTTTACGAGTGTAAGGCCAGGGGAGTGTTCCGCAAGGATCACAGAAAGCCCCTGGTGGGGGACGACGTAGAATTTGCGGTTTTGGATCCGGAAGAAAGGCTGGGAAATATCGAGGAGCTGCTGCCCCGCCGCAGCGAGCTGATCCGTCCCGCCGTGGCGAATATCGATCAGGCCATAGTCATCTTTGCTGTGACAAAGCCGGATCCGGCCTTTAATCTGCTGGATCGCTTTTTGATCATGATGGGGCGGCAGGGGGTTCCCTGTATCGTCTGCTTCAACAAGGCGGATCTGGACGGGGCGGGCACCGGGGAGGAATACCGGCGGATTTACGAGGGCTGCGGCTACGAGACCCTTTTAGTCAGCGCGAAGGAAGGGGAGGGAGTCGAGGATCTGAGGCGTCTGCTGGCGGGCCGGACGACGGCGGTAGCGGGCCCCAGCGGCGTGGGAAAGTCCTCCCTCGTAAACTGCCTGCAGTCCCAGGCTGTCATGGAGACCGGGCAGATCAGCGAAAAGATCGAGCGGGGCCGCCATACGACCCGCCACACGGAGCTTCTGGCGGCGGGCGGGAATACTTATATTCTGGATACGCCGGGCTTCAGTTCCCTGGAGTTGTTCGACCTGGAGAAGGAGGAGCTGGCGGGGTATTACCCGGAGTTCGCGGCATACGAGAAGGACTGCCGCTTCGGAGGCTGCGCCCATCTGGCGGAGCCGGTCTGCGGAGTCCGGAGCGCGGTGGAGGAAGGCCGGATCAGCCGGATGCGGTATGAAAATTACCGGCTGCTCTATGAGGAGCTGAAGGGTCGAAAAAGATACGGGAAATCCGGGAGCGCGGAGCGGTAAATCGGCGGAGGAAGAGGCCTTTTTTGAAACGCGGTTACAGTCTGGTCAGGAAGACCAGGCTGTAACCGCGTTTTTCCGCGATTCGTGCACAGAGGGATGCTTTTGGTGCACGAAAATCCTTTTCGGCGGAAAATGTGCTAGAGTAGAAACAGATCCCCGACCGGGAGAATCAGTTCGTATGCTTCTGCGGCGTCTCCGGCCGCATCCAGCCGGAGTAGCCCACGATGGACTGGGAGTCCGAACCCTCGTCCAGCAGCTGGTTGATCCTCCGGTACTCCCGGGGAGACATCTGCATCGTCTTGATAAAGCAGCGGTTAAAGCTGGAGACGGAATGGAAGCCCACGGATTCCGAGATATCCAGGATCGAGTCCTCTGTGCCCTGCAGCAGGTTGCAGGCGTTGGTGATCCGGGTATGGTTCAGGTAATCCAGGGGCGAAACGTGCATGATGTCCCGGAAGACCCGGCGGAAATGGGTGGGGCTCCAACGGCAGAGATCGGCCAGGTACTTGATGGAGAACTGCTGGCTGTAATTCTGCTCGATATAGTCCAGGGCGGGAGCAATCGTCAGGGCGTAGCCCTTTTCCTGCTTTTGTTCCGGCTCCCCGGGGCCTGTAAGGTCAGAAAAGCCCGATTCGCCGGGAGCGCCTGCGGCGCTCCCCTGATCCGGATTTGCCCCCCCCAATTCGCCGGAAGAGAAGATTCGTCCCAATTCGATACAGATGGACAGCAGAAGACATCTCACATTGATCTGATAGTTCGGCTTCTGTTCCTCCAGCTCCCGGATTGCGATTGTGACCATCTGCCAGATCCGGGGATAGTCGTTTTGTCCGAAGACGATCTGCAGATCCCGGCCGCCGCGCAGGGACAGGTCGTAATTTTTCCAGGAGACGGGAACCATGTTGTGGAACATGATCTTGGGATCGAAAAAGATATAGGACCAGAGACTCTCCGTCCCGGGGGTGCTGTAGGTCGTATGGGGAACGTTTTTCGGGATCACGGTTACGTCTCCCGCCCGGAAGGGGACGGGCTCGTCGTACACGACCAGGCTCCCGCTGTCGGAGCGGCAGAGGCCGATCTCCATGCAGTTATGGAAATGCAGCCGGTCGCTGGGGATATCCGAGATTTTCCAGTGATCCCCGGATAAAAGCAGCAGGGGAAACCGCAGGGGCAGATTGTAGCTTCTGCTTTCGATTATGGTATGCTTGGGTTTTGCCATAGAATCACCGCGCCTTTCCTGGTTTTCATATAGTCAGTGTTCGCATTCTTGCGTGTGGGGTTCAGAATATCTTTTTGTTTCTTTCTTTTAGTTTATCAGAAAAAGTTCCCCGCGTCCAGAAAAAGAAAAAAGCATTTCGTCAAAATGCGCAGAAAAAGAGAAAAAATTCTCCGTTCTCTATGCAATGTCGGTTTCCGGCGGGAACCGGCTTTTTTAAATGGTCGTTTTTGCATAATATTGTTCGTTTATTGCTTAGACAGGGGCGGGGATTCTGTATCATAATAAAGGCAGTTGTAAGAAATGACAACGAATCAAATCAGGGGGTGAAAGTAAGTGGAGAAAAAAACGAAAAGAATGAGTCTCGCGCAACGGCAGAAGCTTTTTGTAAAGAACTTCCGCCACACATGGCAGCTTCTGCTGCTGGTATCGATTCCGCTTCTGCTGGTGTTTATCTTAAACTACGCGGCGTATCCGGGCCTGAGAATGGTCTTTATGGATTATAAGCCGGCCAAGGGATATGCGGACAGCGAGTGGGTGGGAATGCAGATGTTTGTCAAGATCTTTAAGGACAAGGATTTCCACCGGGCTCTGAGAAACTCCATCGTATTTAACGTACTGGGAATGCTGGTCAGCTTCCCGGCGCCGATTATTCTGGCGCTGATCTTAAACGAGCTGCGCTATCCCAGGTTTAAGAAGGTGACGCAGACTATCCTGTATCTGCCCCACTTCCTCTCCTGGCCCATCATCGCCAGCGTGGCCTGGACGCTGTTTCGTCCGACCACAGGTCTGGTCAACGTGGTGCTGCGGAACATGGGCCTGATCCAACAGGGTATCCCGTTTTTGACGGAGAAGTATCACTGGGCGGTGACCTACCTGCTCATCGGCGTCTGGGCCGGCATGGGCTGGGGCACGATCATCTACCTGGCGGCCATCACTGGAATCAACGGGGAGCTGTACGAGGCGGCCATGATCGACGGCGCGGGCCGATGGAAGCGGCTCTGGCACATTACCCTTCCCGGAATCAAGGGAACCATCGTCACCCTGCTGATTATGAATATGGGACGTCTCATGGGCAGTAACTTCGAGGCGCTGCAGGTATTCGACAACAGCCAGGTCAGGGAGTTCCAGTATCAGCTGGCAATCTACATCTACCAAAAGGGTCTCAACGGCAACCGTTTCAGTATGTCCACGGCAGTGGGCCTGTTCCAGTCCCTGGTAGGACTGGGGCTGGTGCTTTTGGCGGACTGGATCGCCAAGAAGCTGGGCGAAGAAGGATTATTCTAAGGGGGGTGAAGGAATGAGCAAGAGAATAAAAGATAAGGAAGAAAGCACTGCCGGAGACGGCAGCAGGGCCATCAACAAATTCCGTATTGGCGATGCGATTATGATGATTGTTATCGTACTGGTCTGTATGACCTGTATCCTGCCCTTTATCCATGTGACGGCGAAGTCTTTATCCGGCAACAGCTATGTGTCCGCCCAGAAGGTTACCCTGTGGCCTATGGGCTTTACCACAGAGGCCTACCGTCAGGTGTTTTCGGACGACAGTATGATCTATTCCATGATCTTCAGTATTATCGTCACCGTACTTTTTACCTTCCTGGGACTGGTGACCTGCCTCTGCGCGGCCTACCCTCTCTCCAAGAAGGAGCTTCCCTTTAAGCGGACGATCACCTTCCTTCTGGTGTTCCCCATGTACTTCGGGGCCGGCCTGATCCCCACCTACCTGCTGTTTAACGATCTGCACCTGATCGACAACTTCTGGGTGCTGATCCTGCCGGGGATCTATTCCGCTTACAACATGCTGGTCATGAAGACCTACTTCCACTCCAGCATCCCGGACAGTCTGGAGGAATCCGCCTTCCTGGACGGAGCCAGCTATTTCCAGATTATCCGCTATATCATCTTACCCTTGAGCAAGCCCATCCTTGCGACTCTGGGACTGTTCTACGCGGTGGGAAGATGGAACAGCTACGGCGACAACCTGTACTATTTAAGAATGCGTACCGATTTGAGAATGCTCCAGTATAAGCTGTATCTGCTGGTATCCACGGCCCAGGAGGCTCTTTCCACGGCGGCCCAGGAGGGTTCCGCGGTTCCGACGACCCCGGAGGTGCTGCAGGCGGCGACCATCATGTTTGCGACGGTGCCCATTATCATCGTCTACCCCTTCTTACAGAAGTATTTCGTAAAGGGAGCCATGATCGGTTCCGTGAAGGGTTGATTTTAAAGGTAGTTCCCCGAAAGGGCGGCTATAGATGTTGCAGGAAACTGCGGTTACTTATCAACATTTTTTAAGGAGGAACAGAGTATGAAGAAGAAAGCAATTCAGAAATTCCTGACTCTGACGCTCACCACAGCCATGGCGATCAGCGCTATGACGGGCTGCGGCAATCAGGCCGGCACAAACGACGAATCCGGCGATTCCCAGCAGCAGGAGAGCACAGGCGGTCAGGAGAGCCAGGGAGGCCAGGAGAGCCAGGGAGGCCAGGAGAGCCAGACCCCCGATAACAGCGGTGATTCCACTGCGGCGGGTATGGAGGGCTGGACGGCCTTCGCGGACAACGTAACCCTGAACATCCCGGTCTACGACAGAGGCCAGGCGGGCGTTCCGGACGTAAAGGACAACTACTGGACCAAGTGGGTACAGGAGAACTTCGGCGACAAGTACAATATCACCGTGCAGTACATCCCCATCGGCAGAAGCCAGGTGATGCAGGACTACGCCCTGTTGGCGTCCAGCCAGAACCTGCCCACCATCCTGATGGAGTACGACTACGACAAGCTGGCGACCTGGTCCGAGGACGGCTATCTGCGGACCATCGACCTGGACGAGTTTAAGCAGGTAGCGCCGACCTATTATGACGCGATGGTAAAGAACAACCAGCTGGTTTACACCGAGATGAACGACGAGACTTACTTCGTTCTGGCGGAGAGACCTTACTACAACACCACGCCGAATTTTATCACCTTCGTCCGTATGGACTGGCTGCGCCAGGTAGGCTACGATCATATTCCCATCGGCCGTGAGGAGTATCTGGACGCGATGCAGAAGATTATGGACGCGGGGATCGCGGAGCATCCCGGCGGAGGCGCGATGTTCGCTTCCCAGGGTGGCGAGCAGGTATACGGCACCAGAACCTTCCCCATGGACGAGGAAGAGTGGGCAATGTACGGCGATTTCAATATCCCTTCCTTCAGCTGGGAGCCTCATAAGAAATCGCTGAAGTATCAGAACGAGGAATATAATCTGGGCATCACCAACCCCGAGTTCTACACCATCGACGCGGCCACAGCGGAAGCAAACTTCTACGCGGGCAAGACCTATTCCTACGGCGCTTACATGGCTCCGACCATGGCTCTGCTGGATAACTTCTACGCGCAGAACCCCGACGCGGAGCTGGCGGTTTACACCGTAGGCAGCGCGGAGGACGAGGCGAGAAAGATTGCTGCGGATCCTCTGACCGGCGACTATCCTCTTTCCCGTGCGGATAACCCGTTCGGTATGACTATCGGCTTCTCCTCCTTTGCATCCGACGACCAGATCAAGGCGGCCTGGATGTATCTGGAGTGGATGATTCAGCCCGATAATCTGCACACTCTGCAGTGGGGTATCGAGGGCGAGACCTATAACCTGAATGCGGACGGCTTCGAGGAGGCGGTAAACGACTACGAGGGCGAGTACAAGCTGGGTTATAACGGCAACAAGGACTACTGGTGTGCTGTCATCGAGGCGAGAAATGTCGGCGATATGTACGACAATATCCGCATGAACTCCCCGAAGGGTTATCCTCAGGACTTCACGGATGAGATCATCGCTTCTTATGACCTGAATGTGAAGAGAGCTGAGCTGGGTTATCCCATCAGCGACGCGCTGTTTGCAGTATCCATCCCCGCTGTGGACGAGTACCGCGGCGATCTGCAGATGAAGTACGCAGAGTTCAAGGAAGCGCTGGTAATGTGCAAGCCCGAGGAGTTTGACGCTCTGTATGACCAGTACGCTCAGGAATACCTGGAGATGGGTTACCAGGAGATTCTGGATCAGAGACAGGAAGCTTACCAGGACGGCAAGACCACAAAGCTTCCCGACAACCAGAAGGCAAACTAATCCTTTTTCATCCTTATAAAGCAAGCTTTGCGCTTTCCGAATAATTTCCGTCGGCTTCGGCCGGCGGAAACGGGAGGCGCGGCAGGCAGGACGGAACAATGTGTAAATTCCGGGAGGCGGACATCGGAGACACGGCGGCAGGCTGCGGAAGCGTATAGGGTCAGGATGCCGAAAAGTAAGCAAACGCGGCACGCAGATACCGGACAGGAAACGAATCCGGGATGCATGGAGGCCGGTCAGCGAGTCGGCGCGGGCGTATGAGTGCGATGACGCGCGATCGATCCGCCTGCTTCCGGAAATAACACAGAGAAAACGGCCCACCGGTTCCGCCGGTGGGCTGATTTTTTAGAAAGAAATACCGGGTACGGCAAGATTTTTAGAAAGAGACGCCGGATTTGGCAAGATTTCGGTAGGCGTTTCACAGGTTTTGAGGTATAATGTAGTCAGCGCCGAGGAAAAACAAGCGGCTGCGAAGCAGACATTTGTTTTTCCGGCGCGACTAACGAGCAAGCGTCCTGCGAAGCAGGACAGGGAGCGCGAAGCGCGGGCTTGCGAGTTTAGCAGGAGCCGAGGAAAAACAAGCGGCTGCGAAGCAGTAGAAGGAGGCAGTATGGTACAGCTGGAGTATGATAAAAAGCAGATCGAGGAGGTCATCGACCGGATTGTAAAAAAGACCATGAACATGGATCTGACCTGGGAGTGGCCCTGCGGGGTGGCTTACTACGGCGTCGGGGACGCTTACGAAAAGACCGGGAAGGAAGAGTACCTGAAGCTCTTAAAGGACAGGGTAGACGAGCTGATCGAGATCGGGCTTCCGCCGGTTTGGACGGTGAACGCCTGCGCCATGGGGCACTGTCTTGTGACCCTGTATCAGGCGACGGGAGAGCAGAAATATTATGATATTCTGATGAGCAAGATCGCGTATCTGAGAAAAGACGCCCTCCGTTTCGGGGACAATGTGCTGCAGCACACGGTTTCCGCCAACAACGATTTTCCGGAGCAGGCCTGGGCGGATACCCTGTTTATGGCGGCTCTTTTGATGCTGCGGGTCGGCGCAATGAATCAGGATCAGGAGCTGATCGACGACGCGCTGAATCAGTGGTACTGGCATATCAAGTATCTGCAGGATCCGAACACAGGCTTTTATTACCACGGCTATGACAATATCGCGAAGGATCATATGTCCGGCATTTACTGGGGACGGGCCAACGCCTGGGCGGCCTTCACCATGTCGCGGGTAGGCGGCTTGCTTCGGGAGGCTTACCTGTACCCGAAATACATCGATATCGTGGGCTCCCTGAACGAGCAGCTGGCGGCGCTGAAGACCGTGCAGACGGAGAGCGGGCTTTGGAGAACCGTTCTGGACGACGAGGGCTCCTACGAGGAGATTTCCGCCTCCGCGGGGATTGCGGCGGCTATGCTGGAGAGGGGAAATCCCCTTCATATCAAGTATATCAACAAGTCCATCAAGGGACTGTTGGCCAACGTCGGCCCGGACGGCAAGGTCATGAACGTGTCCGGCGGCACCGCGGTGATGCGGGATGTGGAAGGCTACCGGGAGATTCCCAGAGCCTGGATACAGGGCTGGGGTCAGGGGCTGGCGCTGTCCTTCTTCGCGGGACTTTACGCCTCGGGCGGCATTGCGAAGGGCGGTGCGCTGTAAATGTTTCGCAGGGTGTTTGTGTTTGGGAAGGAAACGCCGTGGGCGGACTGCAGCTCCGCAGATAGAGAGTGCAGAGAAAACTCCGGTGAGGAAAAAACGGGCTGCCGCCCGGCGGGAAGCGGACGGAACGAGGAGAACGCGGTCGGAGAAAAGGCTGTGTGCCGCCCGGCAGAGCGCGTCCGCGTGACCGCCGAAGACTTCTACAATCCGGAAAAGGGCTTCGGCTTTGTGACGGAGAAAAACCGGCGGGAGCAGGCGGGCCTGCAGCTCCATGAGCTGAACGCGGGCTTTGGAACCTGGTACTGGTATCAGGACGAAGACCTGACGGAGATTCGGGAGGAAGAAGACGGTTGTTTTCTGGATTCCCAGGGGATTGTGGAGCGTCTGGAGGCGGAGGAGGGGGAAGCGTCCGCCGGGGAGAAGGGGCGGATTCCCCTGATTTTCAAGGCAGACGTGCCGCACGCCGGAAATTACCGGGTGACGGTGGCGCTCCGGGGGCTGAAGTCCGCGGAGGAGCTTTTGATTTTTATCGGGTGCCGGAGGCTGGGGTATCTGGGCGGAGCGAACGGCAAACCGATCGATAAGACAGTGGGGATTCCGCAGGGTACGGAAAAAGATGCTGCGCCGGAACCGGAAAGTCGTATGTCGATTTGTGAGGCGGAAAACAGTCTGTGCGTCGAGGGGCAATATACCTCGTCGGATACGTCGGCGGGCGCGCATTTCGAGGGAGACAGTGAGATTTCACAGAGCACTGTGTTTACCCGGAGCTTCACCGTAAACGTCTGCGACATCGTGCCCCGCGGGCAGACTGCCTGCTTTGAAAACAAAAGCATTAACATCGCCATTCTGGTGGACAGGCCGAAGATCAGCAGTCTTCGGATCGAGGAGTTTTCCTGTCCTACCCTGTATATCGCGGGGGACTCCACCGTGACGGATCAGAGCGCAGAGTACCCTTATGAGCCCGGGGCCTGCTACTCCGGCTGGGGACAGATGCTGCCCGCCTTTCTGGACGGGCGGATTGCGGTCTCCAACCATGCCCACTCCGGCCTGACGACGGCCAGCTTCCGCAGCGAGGGACACTACGATATTGTGCGGCGTTTTCTGAGGCCCGGGGATTATTTTTTCCTGCAGTTTGGTCATAACGATCAGAAGCTGCAGGAGCTTCTGGCGGAGGGCGGCTACCGGGAAAATCTCCTCCGCTATATCGGGGAGTGCCGCCAGGTGGGCGTTTATCCGGTGATCGTTACGCCCCTGGCCCGCAATTCCTGGAAGGGAAACGACGGAACCTATAACGATCTGCTGGCAGAATATGCGGCGGTCTGCCGGAGGACGGGAGAGCAGGAGGGAGTTCCCGTGCTGGATCTCCACGCCCGATCGGTGGAATATATTCTCCGGGAGGGTCTGGAGGCAGCGAAGGACTCCTTCCATCCCGGCGATTACACCCACAGCAACGATTACGGCGCTTACCGCTTTGCGGGGATGGTGGCGGAGGAAATCCGCAGGGTCTGCGGGGATTGGACGCAGGATGGCTGCCTGCAGGGCAGTGATTCGCAGGATAGCGGTCAGGAGAGCTGTCCGCAAGGTGTCCGCATTGGAGAAAGCAGCAGCCCGCAGGACAATCGGCCGCAGGATGCATACCGCTTCTTAGCGGAGTGCGTGACGGAAGGCTTTGGCCCCTGGGAGCCGAAGGAGAGACCGACGATGCCCGAAAAGCCGAAGATTTATGAGGACAGAAGAAATCCCTTTGAGGGAGAGCTTCTCTTCTCAGGTCTGGAGAACCCGGAGCAGGCGGCGGACAGGGCGACGGTTCTGGATCTTTTGATTCAGGCGGCCCACTTTTTCCCCACCAACGTTTACAACGACATGTTCCGGGATGTGGTGGGACATGAGTGGTACGCGGGCGCGGTGGAGTGCGCTTACCAGAACGGTATGATCGAGGAGCATCTGGTCGAGGACGGCTGCTTTTTCCCGGAGCGGGCGGTTACGCTGGAGGAGTTTCTGGTGCTGGCGGTGAATGCGTATCGGAGCAGGAAAAGCCTGCCGGAGGAAGTCCCCTGCGCCTATGACGGCAGCTGCCGGAGCTTTGCCCGCAGCTATGTCAGGGCGGCCTGCGCTTTGGGGCTGATCGACGGCGACGGCAGCGAGGATTTAAGCCGCGTGATTTCCCGGGGAGAGGCGGCGGAGAAGTGTGCAAAGATGAAATTATGAATTTGATGTAGGAGGTATTGGGTAAGATGGCAAGACAAAGAGGGGGTTTTACGCTGCCGGGGGAATCCGGTTACGAAGAGCTTACGCTGAAGATGGCGGAGAAGTGGGGGGCCGATGTGATCCGGGACAGCGACGGAACGGTGCTTTCGGATGAAATTGTACACGCGGGCTACGGGATTTATTCCACGATCTGTATTATCCGGGATCACAACGAATGGGCGAAGAAGAACAGGGATAAGCTGCAGCAGACCTTTCTCTGTACCCCGGCGGCGGTGGCGGAGGGCAAGGAAGTCACGGTCAGCCTGCTGGACAGCTTTTTCGAGGAGCAGTTTGCGATTAACGACAGCGAAAGAGCCATGAAATACTGGGAGGTTTACGATAGGACCTCCAACCGGAGGCTGGAGGCGGGCAGCTGGGAGTACAAAAAGGAGCGTGGAAGCGTCACCGTTCGGGACTGTATTCCCTTCCATAAGTACACCGTAAGCTTCCTGGCCTACCGGATCTGGGAGGAGATCTCCATGTACAACCACACCACCAACCACTGGGAGAAGGAGCACCTGATGCAGATCGATCCCAGGTATCCGGAGACGCAGGAGTATATGCTGGGCTGGATGAAAAACTGGTGCGAGACCCATCCCGACACGACGGTAGTGCGCTTTACCTCCATGTTTTACAATTTTGTCTGGATCTGGGGGAGCAGCGAGAGAAACCGCACACTGTTTACCGACTGGGGCTCCTACGATTATACGGTCAGCGACCTGGCTTTAGATGAATTTGCGGAAAAATACGGTTATTGCCTGACCGCGGAGGACTTTATCAACCAGGGAAAGCTTCATGTGACCCACAGGCCGGGCAACCCGCGCAAGGCGGACTGGATGGCCTTTGTCAACGACTTTGTGATTTCCTTCGGAAAGAAGCTTATCGATACAGTCCACGACTACGGCAAGAAGGCCTATGTCTTCTACGACGACAGCTGGGTGGGAATAGAGCCTTATAACGGCCGGTTCGGGGAGTTCGGCTTCGACGGGCTGATCAAGTGCGTCTTCTCCGGGTACGAGGCAAGGCTCTGCGCCGGGGTGGATGTGCCGACCCACGAGCTCCGTCTCCATCCTTATCTGTTCCCGGTGGGCTTAGGCGGCGCGCCTACCTTTACCGAGGGCGGGGATCCGACCCTGGACGCCAAAAAGTACTGGAACAGCGTAAGGCGCGCGCTGCTGCGGGCAAAGATCGACCGTATCGGCCTGGGCGGCTATCTTCATCTTGTCGAGGATTTCCCGGATTTCTGCGACTATATCGAGAAGGTGTCCGACGAGTTTCGGCTGATCCGTTCCTTCCACGACGCGGGAAAGCCCTATACGGTTAAAACCCGGGTGGCGGTTCTCCACAGTTGGGGAGCGCTGCGCTCCTGGACGTTGTCGGGGCATTTCCATGAGACTTATATGCACGACCTGATCCATATCAACGAAGCGCTTTCGGGACTGCCGGTGGAGGTGAAATTTATCTCCTTTGAGGATGTGAAGCAGGGGGCGCTGAAGGATGTGGACGTCGTGATCAACGCGGGCAGCGCGGGAAGCGCCTGGAGCGGCGGCGACAGCTGGAAGGACGACGAGCTGGTAACGGTTCTGACGGAATGGGTGCATCAGGGAGGCGCGTTCCTGGGCGTCAACGAGCCTTCCGCCGTAGAAGGGTACGACAGTTACTTCCGCATGGCCCATGTCCTGGGCATCGACGAGGACACGGGGGCGAGAGTCTGCCACGGAAGATGGAGCTTTGAGGCGGAAAATATGGCCGGAGAGAGAGCGGACGGGAAGCAGTCGGAGGACGGATTGAGCAGGGCGCAGGACGCCCGGGAAGGTCAGTCCGACGGGAAGATTTCCGGAAGCAGCTGGGAAGGTCAGTCCGACGGGAAGATTTTCGGAAGCAGCTGGGAAGGTCAGTCCGGCGGGAAAACATCCGGAGGCTGCCTGGCAGGGATTCTTCCCGCGGGAGCAGGCGTCCGTTCGCGGGAGAATCTGTACCTCACCGACGGCAGGGCGAAGGTGCTGCTGGCGGAGGACGCAGACGGGGAGACGCGGCCCGTGATCACCGTAAATGACTTTGGCCGGGGCAAGGGGATCTATCTGGCTTCCTTCCAGATGAGCCTGGAGAATACAAGACTTCTGTATCACCTGATCCGCTATGCGGGGGACGAGGGCTTAAGCGGCCTGTATATGACGGACAATCTGTACACGGAATGCGCGTATTATCCGGAGAGCGGAAAGCTGGTCGTCATCAACAACAGCGACAGAGAGCAGACGACGACGGTTCCCACCGAGGCAGGGGAGAAGACGCTGACGATAGCGCCTTACGACACCGCTTTTGTGGAGCTGCAGCAGGGGTAGAAAGCGGCAAGGACGGAAGAGGCGGTTTATGGTATGCACAGAGAGGGCGCACCCTCTTATGGAGCGCGCAAAGGAGGCAAAAAATGAATCAGATTTATCATGTGGCAAAAACAGGCTTTGATTACAACAGCGGGACGGAGGAAGCTCCTTTCCTGACGATCCAGCGGGCGGCCCGCGAGGCGAAGGCGGGAGACACCGTCCTGGTACACGAGGGCGTATACCGGGAGTGGGTCAGACCTCTGTACGGCGGTGTCAACGACAACTGCCGGGTCACCTATCAGGCGGCGGAGGGGGAGCATGTGGCGATCAGGGGCTCCGAGGAGGTAAAGAATTGGAAAAGGTTGGAAAACGGCGTCTGGCAGGCGGAGGTGTCCAACCGGCTGTTCGGGGACTTTAACCCCTTCGCCGAAAAAATTCAGGGAGACTGGCTGGTGGATCCCAGAAAGTATGACGTTCACTGCGGGGCGGTCTATCTGGACGGAGTGATGCTCTATGAGGCGCGCTGCCCGGAGGAGGTGGAAAGACCCGTACAGAGGGAGTATTCCGAGCTTGCCACCTGGGGAAACCGGAAGGAAGCAATCCGGAAGCCGGAGCAGAGCCTGCTGGTCTGGCGCGCGGAGGTGGGGAAGGAGAACACGGTGATCACCGCGAACTTTGGCGGCGCGGATCCCAATGAACATCTGGTCGAGATCAATGTGCGCCGGGCCTGCTTTTACCCGGACAAAAGCGGCGTCAATTTCATTACCCTCCGGGGCTTTGAGATTGCGCAGGCAGCGACAAATTGGGCGCCGCCGACGGCGGATCAGGTCGGCATGGTAGGACCGAACTGGGCGAAGGGCTGGATCATCGAGGAAAATTTGCTCCATGACTCCAAGTGCAGCGCGGTCAGCCTGGGGAAAAACGGAGCCACGGGAGACAACGAGTATACCCGTACCCTGAAGAAGCCGGACTATCAGTATCAGATGGAGGCCATGTTCCGGGGGCTGGGAAAGGGCTGGTCAAAGGAACAGGTGGGCTCTCACATCGTGCGGAACAACACGATTTACGACTGCGGGCAGACCGGCGTCGTAGGGCATATGGGATGCGCTTTTTCCGAAATTTACGGCAACGACATCTCCTACATCGCTACCCGCCACGAGTTCTGGGGACATGAGATCGCGGGCATCAAGTTCCACGCGGCGGTGGACGCGCGGATTTACGATAACCACATCCATCACTGCAGCCTGGGCACCTGGCTGGACTGGGAGGCGCAGGGAGTGCGGGTCAGCGGAAATGTGTACGACCACAATAACCGGGATTTTATGGTGGAGGTGACCCACGGCCCGTATCTGGCGGACAACAATATTTTTGCCTCGGAATACAATTTCGACAATGCGGCCCAGGGCGGCGCTTATGTACATAATCTCTGCTGCGGGCTGTTAAACCAGTACCCGGTGCTGGATCGGCCTACGCCCTACCACATGCCACATTCGACACAGGTGATGGGTTCGGTCTGGGTTTACGGCTTTGACGACAGATGGTATCAGAACCTGTTCGCGGGCGGAAGCGAGGAGGATAAATTTTACGGCACGGGCCGGTATAACGGCGCTCCGGTTTCCCTGGAGGAGTATCTGGAAAAGATGGCGGAGTACGACCCGGATCCCTTGCGGGGCTGCCGGGAAATCAAGCAGCCTGTCTATATCCGGAGCAATGTCTATCTGCGCGGCGCAGAATCCTTTGACCGGGAAGAGGGCGCGGTCTGCCTTCCGGAATGGGATCCGGAGGTCAGCGTAGAGAGCTGCGGGCAGGAGGTCTTCTTGAATATCACCCTGCCGGAGGAGGTCTTCGGGATGGATACGGTCTCTGTGACCACGGAGCTGCTGGGCGCGCCCCGTATCACCGAGTGTCAATATGAGAATCCGGACGGAAGCCCTATCGCCATCGACCGGGATCTGACCGGAGGGGAAAGAGGAGGCAGGCCGCTGCCGGGGCCGCTGCAGGGACTGAAGCCGGGCAGAAACCGGGTGAGCCTGGGACGGTTCGGACGCGGCAGGGGATGAAGAGTTATATTCGATCATGTGTGTGATTTTTCCAGCGGTTATGTTTCCAAATTGCTGATTGAGCAAAAACAGATAACAACGGAAAACGCAAATCTCTCGCACGGACACAAACCTTTTGCTAAAAACCCGCCGATAGCCAAACTGTTTCGAGAGATTGGACTGGCTGACGAACTGGGAAGCGGCATGAGAAACAGTTATAAATACACAAATACATACGAGAAATAAGGTAAACGGAAAGGAGCAATTCCCATGTATAAAAATATTGAAAAACAGGTGTGTCTGAAGCTGAAGGATCTGGTCGAGTATCAGAAGGGTCAGGTGGTCAGTAAGACCCTGGTGCAGAATGATCAGGTCAGCATGACGATTTTTTCCTTTGACAAGGGAGAGGAAATTTCCACCCACGCGGCGGGCGGGGACGCCATGGTGACCGTGCTGGAGGGCACGGGGCGGTTTACCGTAGGCGGGGAGGTGTTTCTTCTGAAAGAGGGGGACACCCTGATTATGCCGAAGGACATTCCCCATGCCGTATACGGCGAGGAAGCCTTTAAGATGCAGCTTGTTGTATCTTACTAACCTCCGAGACTCCGACTTGGAGAATTACCGACCATAGAGTTCGCGCTTCGTGAGAACTCTATGGCCGCGAATCCGGGGGAACGCCGCGTCTCAGGCGTTTTTCTCACATAAAACAACAGATCGGAAAGGACACTTAAGATGAAGCAGATTACCATTTATCAGGACAAAGCATATAAGGAGCTGGGAATTTTATACGGCCTGTTTTTTGAGGATATCAACCATGCCGCGGACGGCGGGTTGTACGCGGAGCTGGTGCGGAACCGTTCCTTTGAATACTGTGAGATGGACCGGAAGGGGTATCACGCTCTGACGGCCTGGAAGAAGGCGGGGGAGCTCG
Source organism: Roseburia sp. (assembly GCA_023662875.1). Taxonomy (GTDB): domain Bacteria; phylum Bacillota; class Clostridia; order Lachnospirales; family Lachnospiraceae; genus Acetatifactor. The sequence continues at coordinate 52,783 of JAMPIG010000008.1, forward strand.
CCTGGGAGGTTCGGACGGACGTGCCGCTGCATGAGGAGAACCCTCATTACCTGCATGTGGAGGCAGACCCCGGGGGCGCGGTTTACAACGAGGGCTACAACACCGGGATTTTCCTGGAGGCGGGGAAGCGGTATGATTTTTCCCTGTTTGCGGGAGGGCTGGAGAAGGACGTCACTCTGCAGATAAAGGTGGAGTCGGAGGCGGGAGCCGTCTGTGCGGAGGGAACCTTGACTTTAAGCGGCCGAGACTGGAAAAAGTATGAGCTGCAGCTGACGGCGACGGAGACTACGACCTGCGGCAGGCTGGCTCTGGTCTGGGAGGAAGGCGGAAGCTGCGATCTGGATATGATTTCCCTCTTCCCGCAGGATACCTTTCTGGGGAAAAAGGGCGGGCTTCGGAAGGATATCGCCCAGGCGCTGCAGGAGATGCATCCGAAATTCATGCGTTTCCCGGGAGGATGCCTTATCCATGACGGCAGCCTGAATCACCGGGATCGGGATTCCATGTACCGCTGGAAGCGGACAATCGGAAAGGTGGAGGAGCGTCCCAGCCGGCGCAACAACTGGGGCTATAACCAGTCCCTGGGACTGGGATATTTTGAATATTTCTGCTTTTGTGAGGAAATCGGCGCGGAGCCGGTGCCCGTCCTGCCCGGCGGATTTAATCCCCACAAGGGCGTGGGCGCGCCTTTGGAGGAATTGGGCGAGTGGGTGGATGACGCTCTGGATCTGATTGAATTTGCCAACGGGGATGCGGATACTCCCTGGGGAAGGATTCGGGTTCAGTTGGGCCATGAGGCACCTTTTCATCTGAAATACATCGGTATCGGCAACGAGGAGGTAGGAGAGGGCTTTTTTGAGCGATATCCTTATTTTCACCGGGCAATCCGCGAGAAATACCCGGAAATTCAGATTATCAATACCGCGGGCCCGTTTGCGGCGGGAGAAAGCTATGAGGCGGGCTGGAGCTCCGCGAAACGGTACGGCTCCGACCTGGTGGATGAGCATTATTATTCGTCTCCCGAATGGTTCCTGGCGAACATGCATCATTACGAGGATTACGATGCGGAGGGGCCGAAGGTATTCTTAGGAGAGTACGGCTCCTGGGACAACACCTACTATAACGCGTTGGTGGAAGCCGCCTATATGACTCACCTGGAGCGTTCGGAGGCGGTGGCTATGGCCTGTTACGCGCCCATGCTCTGCAATGCGGATTATGTGAACTGGAAGCCGGATTTGCTGTGGTTTAACAATCATGCCGTTTTGAAGACGCCCAACTATCATGTGCAGAAGCTTTTTATGGAAAATCAGGGCAGCCGGGCAGTGTACTTTGAGACGGAAGGGTTGGATGAAATTATTCAGGTAACGGATGCGCCTGCGATCACGGGAGGGCTGTCCGTAGCCGGAAACGATATCGAGGGCAGGATCTGGGACGTTTGTCTGGAGGACTGCGAGACCGGGGAGGTTGTAACGCTGCCCGAAATCCGGATAGGAAAGGACAACCGGGAGAATCCTCTGAAGGAGACGAACAGCCGTCATTACAGGCTTTCCCTTCGTTTTCAGCGGACGGCGGGAAGAAAGGGTCTGAAAATCAACTTTGGGGAAAAGGACGATAAAAATAAATTCCAGTGGGAGTTCGGCGGATGGGATAACTGGGACTGTAATCTGACTTCTCTGTACGGCGGAAAGGGAGCGACCCTCTCCCAGAGAATTTTCCATGTGGGGGACGGGGAATATCGGCTGGAGCTGGAGGTTGAGGACAGGAGGATCCGAACCCGGATTAACGGCGAGCTCTACAATGATGTGACGGATCGTCTGCCCGAGTTGGAGGAATTATATGTGACCGCAAGCACGGAATCCGGGGAGAAGGGCGCGGAGGACAGAACCTTCCTCAAAGCGGTGAACCTGACCGGGGAGGAAAAGAAGGTGCGGGTAGTCCTGGAAGGAAAAGAGAGGAAAAGCGCGAAAATTTCCTGTCTGAAGGGACACGGCCTGGGGGATACCAACACCTTTGAGGAGCCGGATCGCATCCGGCCTGTGGAGGAAGAGCTGTCCTTAGAGGGGAATGAGCTGGTATATGACTTTGCGCCGCATTCGGTGACGGTGATGTCGTTTGAGAAGGAGAAAGGGTAAAACAAGCTAAGCGAAGCTAGGGCTGATACCCCGCAGCTCTGCTACGGGGAGTTTCATTAGTCTGCTCCCGCTCCAGCTTTCGGAACAGGCGCAGGAGAACGACGACAGCCGCGGCGGCCAGAATGGTTTCCGCGGCGAACTGCGCGTAAGCCAGTCCGTAAAGGGGAAAGAGGAAATTCAGGAGGAAGAGCGCCGGGATCTCCAGGGCGATCTTGCGGAGGATGGCGAAAAGCAGGGATTTCCGGCCGAGACCGCAGGCCTGGAAGACGCCGACCGCCAGAAAATCCATACAGAGGAAGGGCATTCCCAGGCAGAGGCCCCGCAGGAACCGGGTTCCGTAGGCGATGATGGAAGAGTTCTTCATAAAGAGAGAGATCAGGAAACCGGCTCCCAGCCAGTAGAGGACGGAGAGCGACGCCATAAAGGTCAGGTTGATCTTCGCGGTAAAAGCGACGGTTTTCTTCATCCGCTTTACGTTGCCGCTGGCGTAATTATAGCTGACCAGGGGCATGATTCCCTGAGACAGCCCGAAGGCGATCTGCATGGGCACCATATTGATTTTCTGGGAGATTCCCATAGCCGCGACGGCGTCCGCGCCGAAGGAGGCCGTAAAGTTGTTCAGGACGGTCATTCCCGTTACGTTCAGCAGATTCTGGATTGAGGCGGGGATGCCGACCGCCAGGATGCCCAGAACGATTTCTCTCCGGAAGCGGAACAGGGAAGGACGGATACAGACATAGGTATGCCCTCGTTTCAGGAACAGCAGGACGAAGAAATACCCGCAGGCTGTGCAGTTTGACAGGAAGGTTGCCAGTCCCGCGCCCGCGGCTCCCATGTTCAGTCCCCAGGGCAGGATAAAGATCGGATCCAGAATAATATTCAAAAGACAGCCGCTCATTGTGCCGAGGCTGGCGTGAAGGGAAGAACCCTCCGCCCGAACCAGATAGGCCATGACGACGTTCAGGATAGCGGGAGCGGCCCCGCAGCTCACCGTCCAGAGGAGGTAGCTGCCCGTGGCGGCGGTTGTCCCGCCGTCGGCTCCCAACATAACCAGCAGGGGAGAGCGAAAAGTCGTATACAGGACGGAAAACAGGACGCCCGAGATCAGCGCGCAGTAAAAGCCCAGGACGGAGCTGCGGGAAACGGTGTCAAAATTCTTTGCGCCAAGTCCTCTGCTCATCATGCTGGAGGCACCGACGCCGAAGAGATTGTTGACGGCGTTAAAGGCCAGCAGTACCGGCGCGGCCAGAGTAACCGCCGCATTCTGGATCGGATCGTTCAGCATTCCGACGAAGTAGGTGTCCGCCAGATTATAAATCACCATGACCAGAGAGCTGAGGATTGTGGGAACCGCCAGCTTGGCGACCGCTCTCGGGATAGGGGTTCTTTCAAACAGTTCTGTCTTTTCCTGATTTTCCATGGAGATTTACGCCTTTCTGTTTTTTTGTTTTGCGAATGCGGAATTTATTGTACCATGATTGGCTCTGCAATCACGGTATGGATGGCTATTCGGCCGCTTTCTGCCTTGAATAAGGTTATTATACCACATATCACCTTGGTGGGGCAGAAAAAAATGAAAACGGTAAATTTGATGCGGAAGGCTTTCGGATTCGGTTTCGGAGGACAAAATCCGCGCTTTACACTTTGAATACAGGGGGCTATAATAAAATCCAAGAAATGATTTTATTATCCAAGGGCTATAATAAATTCCAAGAGCGAAAGACGCCAAAGAGGAGATAGATGATATGGAATCGGGTCGAACCGAGAAGCTGACGAAGCTTATGCTGAATATAGTCTTTGTGTTTGCTATTGCCTTTCTGGCTGTTCTGCTTATCATGCAGGTAAATCATTCGGTCACCTTTGACGAAGCTGGGAAGGTGATCTTTGTCCGGCAAAAGGCATGGACGGTTGCTCTGAGGGCGGTTTTGATCATTTTTGTTTTGATGCTTTCAAAACAGATCGGGCTGACGGTTGGTAAAAAAATGTTTTATATGATCGGAGCAGTATATATTCTGCTGAATATCTGTCTTGTTTTTGTTTTAGGACTTTATCCCGGTGGAGATCAGTATTATGTAACCTGGATTGCGTCGGACATGATGGAAGGGATTTATTCCCAGTTTGAGCCGTATGGCTATATGAATCTGTATCCGTTTCAGTATAGCTTTGTGAGCTATGTAAAGCTGATTTTTACCCTTTTTGGGGTTAATAATTATTGCGCCCTTCAGATACTGAATGTATTATATTTGTGGCTTATTATATATTTTGTTGTCAAAAATACAAGATTTATGTTCGGTGAGGAGCAATATCAGATCGGGGTTGTTTTGATGCTGTTTTTCCCGCTTTCTCTCTATGTGACTTATATTTATGGAAGTCAGCTGTCTCTTGCGCTATCCCTTGCTTCCGCGTATTATTTGCTCCGGTTTCTGACAAAAGAGGGGAAGATATGGCTCAATTTTCTGCTTGTAGTGGTTTTAAATACTTTTTCGGTTTTGATAAAGAATAACGCGCTCATTTTTACAATAGCGGAGTTATGCCTTATACTTCTGTTTTCGGTGAAGCGGGCGGAGAAGAAAATCGTTTTGCGCAACGTCCTGTTGGCAGCTGCCATATTGGGAGTATACGCCTTATCAGTGGCGGCGGCAAACAAAAGTCTTGCAAGGTATACGGGCTCCGATAAGGTGGGAGCGCCTAAAACGGCGTGGGTAGCTGTAGGCCTTCAGACGGGAGGAGCTGCTGAGGGCTGGAATAATTTCTTCTGCCGGGATGTGTATTGGGGCAATGATTGTGATGCGGAGGCGACGGATACATTATCCAGAGCGGCAATAAAAGAGTCGATTTATGGTTTTTTGAAAGATCCGAAGTACTGTGTAAAGTTCTTTTATAAGAAGATATGCTCGGAATGGATGAATCCATCCTTTGATGGTATTGGTATAGTAGAGAAAAGCGTGAAGCTTAATCCGAATACGGAGATTCGTTATTCTACCCCTGTCAGATGGTTCTTATCCAACGCTCCAGGGAAATCCCTGGATGCAACGCATTCCGTATTGAATGAGTATCTCAGGATTTATGAGCTTGCGATTTTCGCGGGGGCTTTTCTCTATCTGATCATCCGGCGGCTTCGGGTGACAGACTGCCTTTTTATGGTAGTCTTTATTGGAGGCTTCCTATTCCATATCTTCTGGGAAGCTGCCTGTCAGTACATGCTGCCGTATTTTGTGATGCTTATCCCTTATGGGGTAATGGGGCTTACGGATTTCAGAGATATTGTTGCAGGCAGAATACGATTGTTTAAGAGGAATGATTGAACCAATAAAGGCCGGATGAGGATGTTTATGCGGATTGAACCGATTCCGGCCATAGTCCCTGTACGGGAAACGGGGAGAACGAAAACATCAAAGAGGAGATAGATGACATGAAATCAGGTCGTACCGGGAAGTTGACGAAGCTTATGCTGAATATAGTCTTTGTGTTTGCTATTGCCTTTTTGGCTGTTCTGCTTATCATGCAGGTAAATCATTCGGTCACCTTTGATGAAGCGGACAGGGTGGTTTTTATTCCGCAAAAGGCTGGGTTCGTCGCGCTGAGATTTGCCTTGATCCTTTTTGTCCTGATGCTTTCGAAAAGGATCCGGCTGACAGTCAGTAAAAAAATGTTTTACGGGCTCAGTATCGCGTATGTTCTGCTCAATGTCTGTCTTGTTTTTATGTTAAGCCTTCAGCCTACAGATGATCAGTACTATATGACTTCGATTGCATCAAATATGATTCGGGGGGGGTGCGACGAGTTTGAACCTTACGGCTATATGAATCTGTATCCGTTCCAGTATAGCTTTATGAGATATGTAAAATTCGTATTTACCCTTTTGGGGACGGATAATTATTATGCGCTGCAGGTATTGAATGTGCTGTACTTATGGTTGATTATATATTTTATCGTAAAGAACACGAGATTTATGTTTGGCCGGGAGCAATATCAGATCGGCGTTATCCTGATGCTGTTTCTTCCGCTTTCCTTTCTTGTGACCTATATTTACGGAAGTTTATTGTCGCTTGCCTTATCCCTCGCTTCCGCCTATTATCTGCTTCGGTTTCTGACAGGGGAGGGACGTCAGTGGATTAATTTCCTGCTTGTGGCGGCATTGAATACTCTGGCAATTCTGGCAAAAAACAATGCTCTTATTTTTACAGTGGCGGAGATCTGTATTCTATTCCTTTTTTCCGTGAAGCAGGCGGAGAAGAAAGCTGTTTTGCGTAATGTCCTGTTGGTGGCTGCCATATTGGCAGTATATGCATTGTCAATAACGGCAGTCAACAGAAGTCTTGCGAAATACACGGGGGATGATAAGGTCGGGACGCCGAAAATAGCATGGGTTGCGATGGGGCTTCAGACGGGAGGGGCTGTCGAGGGCTGGTTTAACAATTACAATGCGCGGGTGTATTGGGATAACGATTGCGACACGGAGAAGGCGGCGGCATTATCCAGGGCGGCGATCAGGGAGTCGATTTACGGCTTCCTGAGGGATCCGAAATACTGCGTAAAATTTTTCTACAAGAAAATCTGCGCAGAATGGATGAATCCATCCTTTGGCAGTTTTTATAAAATCCAAAGGATGACGGTATATCATCCGAATACAGAGATTAGGTATTCCCTTCCCGCGAGGTGGTTTCTGCACAGGAGTCCGGGGAAAACGCTGGACGCGACGCATTCTATCCTGAATGAATACCTCAGGATTTATGAGCTTGCGATTTTCGCAGGGGCGTTTCTCTATTTGGTGATCAGGCGTCTTCGGGTAACGGACAGTCTTTTTATAATAGTTTTTATCGGTGGGTTTTTGTTTCATGTCTTCTGGGAAGCGGCCTGCCAGTATATGCTGCCGTATTTTGTGATGCTTATTCCTTATGGGGTAATGGGGCTTACGGATTTCAGGGATATTGTTGCAGCAAGGATAAAACACTTGAAAATAGCGCGGGATCCGGTATAATGGGAATTTACTTCAGCTTTACTTTTGCACCCTGATATGCTATACTTGCATCGTTGTCAAGACTTCTGGCCTGCTTAAAGAAAACCCAAAGGAGATATAAAATAAAATGAAACTTGGAATCGTAATACGCAAGCCTATTCCCATATCTTCACGGATTTTCATAAATGCTCATAAAGCCTGATGTTTTCAAG
>JAMPIG010000090.1 GCA_023662875.1 Roseburia sp.
CCACGGCGCAGTTGCTTCCCTGTCTTCCGTATCCAAGCTTCCCTTCAATGATGCGCAGGACGGTATCTCCAATACCTTCACCATCATCCCGGGCGCTCTGGGCAAAGAGGATCAGGTATTTGCCGGCGATATCGAATTAGACCTGAACAAGTAAGCTTTTTAAGGAGACACTATGGACGAGAAAAAAATGATTGACGACCTCGTAAAAATGCTGGATTCCGGCATGACCGACGGCATCGGCCATGTAAATGTGGAATGCGGCGAGGAAGAGGAGCAGTCAAAGAACGTTCAGACAATGGGCTGTACGGATTGTTCCAGGACGCCGTTGGCCTGCAGTGTACCTACCCTCCACGAGGGACTAGACGACTATAAGTAATAACGCGCAATCGAATTTATACTTTGCGGAAATTCGGTTATCATGAATAAGGAGGAAAAAATCATGGCAGCAAGTGCAGCACAGGTTGACAACCTTGTAAATTTATTGGATGGCTACGCTACAAAGGGCGGACATCATCTCAACGTTAACGTTTTGAACAGAGATACCTTACTGGACGCTCAGAAGCATCCCGAGAACTATCCTCAGCTTACGATCCGCGTATCCGGATATGCAGTGAACTTCATCAAGCTCACTCCCGAACAGCAGGCTGACGTTATTTCCCGTACCTTCCACGAAGGCATCTAAAACGAGATGAAACAGCAGGCGTTTTCACCAATCATAAACAATAGGATTGTCTCGTGAAGGAACGCAAAACAGCCGCGCCATGGTCTTCGGAGCATCGGCGCGGCTGTAACAGTTTCTGGCGGCTCTTTCCGTCCGCGAGAAGCAGCTTGTTCAGCTGTTTATCGCCGCTCCCGCGATTGATAGTACTTTTTAGGCTCCAAAAACAGTTTACGAAGGAATTATGATTCTATTCCACGGAAGGAGAGTTTTACGATGCAAGGCAGAATTCATTCACTGGAAAGCTTTGGCACGGTAGACGGCCCCGGTACGCGTTTTGTCGTGTTTGTGCAGGGCTGTCCCATGCGATGCGCCTACTGCCACAACCCCGATACCTGGGAGATGAACGGCGGCACGCTGATGGAACCGGCTTATATTATCGAGCAGTACGAGAGGAACAGCGCCTTCTACGCCAACGGCGGAGGCCTTACGGTCACGGGCGGGGAACCTCTGATGCAGGTCGATTTTCTGATCGACCTCTTTACGCTTGCAAAAGAGCGGGGAATCCATACCTGTATTGATTCCTCCGGTATCGCTTATAATCCTGAGAATTCGGCGCTTCTGGAGAAGCTGGAGCGACTGATGGAACTGACCGACCTGGTGATGCTCGATATCAAGCATATCGACCCCGGGAAGCATCAGGAGCTGACCCTGCAGCCCAACCGGAATATTTTAAAATTTGCCGAGTATCTGAACAAAAAGAAGATTGATATGTGGATCCGCCATGTTGTGGTTCCCGGAATTACGGACGACGACAAGTATCTCTTCGATCTGGGCTACTTCATCGGCCAGTTTGAAAACCTGAAAGCCCTGGATGTCCTCCCCTACCATACCATGGGCGAAAAGAAATACCAGAGTCTGGGGATGGATTACCGCCTGAAGGGCGTTCCGCCTATGGATAAGACGAAGCTCCTGGATAAAAAAAAGGTTATTCTGGACGGAATCCGGAAGCGCAGGGCAGAGCTGAACCATAGTCCGGCGAACTGAGTTTGCCGGAGATCCTGTTCCCGCCGCAAAACGAATTGCAGAAAATAACCGGGAAAACCGGGAAAATCCGCGAAGTTTTTATTGTATTTATCCGGGTTTTATATTACAATAGAGGGAACAACTTGATACAGTTCTATCAGGAAATAAGGAGGATAAAATTATGGCATTTGTAATCAACGACACCTGCGTAGCATGCGGCGCTTGCGAGGCTCAGTGCCCGGTAGCTGCAATCAGCATGGGCGACGGAAAGTTTGAGATCGATGCGGATAAGTGCATCAGCTGCGGTTCCTGTGCCGCTCAGTGCCCTGTAAGCGCTATTTCGGAGGAATAACTCGAGTCCCCACGCAAGTCTTATCAGGCGAAGGGCGTCCTATCGGACGCCTTTCTTTTTTCTTTCCGGCAGAAGCTTTTTTCGGGTCTTCCTGCGGAGAAGCTCGTCCATCTTTTTATAGTACTCTTCATCACGCTCCGCCAGCTTTTTATCGCGAAGCTCTTCCCTCTCCTCCTGCATCCGGAACTGGTAATCCAGCTCCTTGACAACGCTGTCCCGGATCTCCCGACAGATTTCCGCGTTGTTTTCCTGCAGGGTCTCCCGGATCAGCTGCTGCAGCAGCCACTGCAGTCTTCTCGACTTGTCCTCCCTGGACTCCATCGTCACAGCTTGTCCTCCGGCAGCTACGATATCGATAGCCAGGCCGTTTCGGGGCTGCTCCTCTTCCGAGGTGCCTTTTTCGGTCGGAGCCTCCGGATATTCTGCAGCAGCGCCCGGCCCTGAAACTTCCCTGCTGCTTCGGTTCTCCGGATATTCCCCGGCATCACCCTGTCCCGGGGCATCCTTGCGATTCCGATTCTCCGGATGTTCCCCGGAGCCGTCCTGCCCTGTGATCCCGGAGGCCGAAAGCTCCCCGGTTTCCGCCTTCCCGTCAGAAGGCAGTATATCCAGCTTCCCGTCCTTCAGAATCATCTTGATTGCTTTCAATTGCAGTCCCCTCTCTTTCATTCCCTTGATCTGCTTAAAACGCTCCACATCCTCTTCCGTATAATAGCGATGTCCCAGCTCGTTGCGCCGGATTGGGAGATGCAGCTCTTCCTCCCAGTAGCGCAGGACATGGCTCTCTACCTTTACCTCCTTCGCCGCGTCCGAGATCAATAAATAATTGCTCATGTTTTCTCCTTTCTAAAGAAAGAGAATGAGCGTTCCGCTCATTCTCTTTTGTAGATTCGCATTGATATCCAATATGTGCTTCTGCACGCGCTTTTAAGCTTACGTCTCCTCGCCTTTTTTGTATTCCAGATTTGCAAATTTCGTATATTCCGGCAGCCAGGCCAGCTTGATCGTCCCGATGGGGCCGTTTCTCTGCTTGGCAATGATGACCTCCAAAATCCCCTTCTCCGGCGAATCGTGGTTGTAATAATCGTCCCGGTAAAGGAACATTACCACGTCCGCGTCCTGCTCGATTGCCCCGGACTCACGCAGATCGGAAAGCATGGGCCTGTGATCCGGCCTCTGCTCCACTGCCCGGGACAGCTGGGACAGCGCGATCACCGGCACATTCAGCTCCCTGGCAAGGGCCTTCAGGGAACGGGAAATCTCCGATATTTCCTGCTGTCTGGATTCCGCCCTGCCGCCTCCGGACATCAGCTGCAGATAGTCGATCATGACGATGGAAAGGTCATGCTCCAGCTTGTACTTCCTGCATTTCGTGCGCAGCTCCGCGATACTGATACCCGGGGTATCGTCGATTATCAGCTTCGACTTTCCCAGTGTCCCCGCGCCCTCGATCAGACGCTCCCACTCCTGGTCGTTCAGCTGTCCGCTGCGGAGCTTCTGGGCGTCTACGTTAGACTGCAGAGAAAGCAGTCGATTCACCATCTGCTCCTTACTCATCTCCAGGCTAAACAGCGCTACCGTCATATTCTTTTTAATCGCCATATACTGCGCCAGATTCGTCTCGAAGGCCGTCTTCCCCATAGAGGGACGAGCCGCGATCAGAATCAGGTCGGAGGGCTGCATTCCGGCCGTTCGGTAATCCAGATCGATAAAGCCGGTAGGTATACCCGTTACGTTTCCTTTGTTCCTGGAAGCGATTTCAATCCGATCCATAGCGTTCATCACAATCTGACGCACCGGAACAAAGTCGTCCACATTCCTCTTCTGAATCAGCTGAAAGACACGCTTCTCCGTGTCCTCCAGAATGTATTCCAGGCTTTCCTTCCCCGCGTAGCAGTTATTGGCAATCTCCTCGTTCAGCCGGATCAGCCGTCTCAGGGTCGATTTTTCCGCCACAATATTGGCGTAATACTTTATGTTCGCGGAGGTAGGCACCGCCGTAACCATATCCCGGATAAATTCCAGGCTGCTGACCTCCGGCGGTACATCCTTCTCCTTCAGCTTATTCTGCAGCGTTACCAGATCTACAGGACTTCCTGCGTCGTTCAACTCCTGCATGGCTTCGAAAAGGATGCCGTACTGCCTGTTATAAAAATCATCGCTCGAGATCAACTCCGACGCCACGACGATAGCCTCCCGATCCAGCAGCATGGAACCGATTACAGACTGCTCGGCCTCGATGCTGTGGGGCAGTATCCTCTTGATTACATTTTCATCCATCGTTATTCCTCGGTTACCTTTACTATCACCTTTCCTGTCACCTGGGGATGAAGCTTGATCGGCACCTCATAGCTGCCGCAGCCCTTCAGGTTCTCCGCAAGCTGTATTTTCTTCTTATCGATCTCTACGTTATGCTGGGACTTGATCGCCGCGGCAATCTCCTTGCTGGAGACGGAGCCGAATACCTTTCCTCCCTCTCCGGTCTTGATTTTTACCGTCACAATCTTCTCCTCCAGCGCCGCCGCCAGCTCCTTCGCCGCGTCCAAATGCTCCTGGGCGATTCTTTCCTCGTTGGCCTTTTTCAGCTTCAGGTCGTTTAGATTCTTAGGAGTAGCCTCCACCCCGATCTTCTTCGGTATGATGTAATTTCTTGCGTATCCCTCGCTGGCTTCGATAATATCGCCCTTCTTGCCCAGCTTCTTTTCGTCCTGCAGTAAGATAATCTTCATCTCTTTTCGTCCTTTCTCTCTCTTCGCGGTTCTCCGGTATTGCTTCAAGCATCCGCTATATTTGCCGTTCTCGGTACTGCGCCAATCCTCCTGCCTATTTGCCGCTCTCGGCACCGCGCTAATCCTCCGCTATATTTCATGGTTCTCCAGCATCGTGTCGATCGTCCGCTTCAGGGCTCCCTGGGCCTCGATAATCCCCATGCCCTCCAGCTGACAGGCCGCCGTGCTCAGATGGCCGCCTCCGCCCATCCTCTCCATGATAATCTGTACGTTTACCTCATCGATGGAACGGGCGCTGATATAAATCTTCCCCTGATAATCCGTCAACACAAAGCTCGCCTTGACTCCCTTGATATTCAGCAGCTCGTTCGCCGCCTGCGCGCCGATGACGGTCGGGCTGGGCAGCTCGTCCGCGGTACAGATGGAAATCGCGAAGCACTGCCGGTAAATCTCCGCCTGACTCACCGCGTCGGCCTTCGCCTTGTATTCCTGCGCATCCTCCCGGAACAGCTTGCGAACCCTGGTCACATCCGCGCCGTTCCGCCGCAGAAAGGCCGCCGCCTCGAAGGTACGCACCCCCGTCTTCGTCAGGAAATTATTCGTATCCACCATGATGCCGGAGTACAGACAATCCGCCTCCTCGGTACGAATCTTGATATTGTCGTAGGTGTACTGCAGGATTTCCGATACCATCTCCGAAGCGGAGGAAGCGTAGGGCTCCACATAGGAAAGCGTCGCGTTCTCGATGGTTTCCGTCCCCTGTCTGTGGTGATCCAGCACGACCACCGACTTGCAGTACCGAAGCAAATCCGGGCATTCCGTGATGGAGGGCTTATTGACGTCCACCACGACCAGCACACAGTTGCTGTTGCTGGCGTCTATGGCCTGCTGGCCGTTCAGAATCATATCCTCCTCATATTCCGGATTATTCTTAAAAAGAGCTGCCATAGGAGCGATTGCGGAGGTCGCCTCGTTCAACACGATATGCGCCTTCCTGCCCAGCGCCTGGGCAATCCGATAGATACCGACCGCCGCCCCGAAGCTGTCCGCGTCCGGCATCCTGTGCCCCATCACCAGCACAAGATCCTTGCTGGTAATGATTTCCCGCAGGGCGTGCGCCTTTACCCGGGCCTTCACCCTTGTATTCTTTTCCACCTGCTGGCTCTTGCCCCCGTAATATGTAATGCTCTCCGGCGTCTTGATGACCGCCTGGTCGCCGCCTCTTCCCAGGGCAAGGTCGATAGCGTTGCGGGCGAACTCGTAATTCTGCGCGTAGGTAAGACCGTCCAGACCGATCCCAACGCTGAGGGTCACTGCCATCTCATTGCCGATATTTACCGTCTTGACCTCCTCCAGGAGGTCAAAGCGGGATTCCTGCAGCTGGGCGATCGCCCGCTTCCGCAGAATCACAAGGTACTTGTCCTTCTCCAGCTTTTTACAGATTCCGTCCAGGGCGGAAATATACTTGTTAATCTTTCGGTCAATCAGGGCAATCAGCAGAGAGCGTCGAACCTCCTCCACGCTCTCCAGCGCCTCCTCGTAATTATCCAGATAAATCATGCCCACGGTCAGGCTCTGGTCGTCCACCTCCTGCAAAGCGATATGCAGGGCCGTCTCGTCATACAGGTATACCGCGATCAGATAGCCGTCGTAATCCTCGGCGTCGATCATGTCGCTGTGCTGAGCCATCTCCTTCAGGGATATCTTCTTGAACTTGGCCACATACTCATTATCCTCATACTCCAGCTCGTACTGCGCCTCGTCCAGACCATTGTCATCCGGAAGCCGGTCTCTGGTAATAGAGGGGAAATAAGCCGTGATAGATTTATTGGCCCCCTTGGGCTGATGCACCACAGCCTCAAAGGCTGTGTTCGTCCAGACGATCCGACCGTTGTCGTCCAGCAGGGCGTAGGGCAGATCCATGTCCCGCAGCAGCTTCCTCTGAATCTGTCCGTATTCCGTCGCGAAGCTGATCAACTCATTCATGATAACCGGCTTATTATAAAAGTACAGCGACAGAGTAATCGCAAAGTAAACCACAGTGTAACCGGCCAGCAGCGCTCCCGCCCTCAGATCAATCAGAAACATCGCCGCGTCAACGCCGCAGAGAAGTACGCCCAGATAGATTCCAAACTGTATATAAGTCTTGATCCGGCCTTTCAGCCTTATTCTCTTCTTCATATGCATATACTCCGCAAAACAAGCCTGCGCTTCGCAGCCGCCTGTTTTCTCCTTCCAACTATTATGGCACTTGGATAATAGAATCTGGATTTTAGATTCTATTATAGCACTTGGATAATAGAATCTGGATTTAGATTCTGGACTCAGATTCTATTATAGCACACTTGCAGCGGCTGTGCTACCATTTAATTTGTCGAAAAAGGAAAGGTTTTATCTTAATCCCGGCAAGATGAACGATAGAAACGTATTTTTCGGAGAACGCACTGGAAAAAGAGCCGGGAACAGATTTGTCCCGGCTCACGCCGTTGTTTTAAGGCGCTATATCACGCCAGGGCACGGCTCCTCTCTCACCGGCCCGCTGGAGGCCCTGACTACCAGGGTCGGCGCAATCAGCTGGATCTGAGGAAGCGGATTGGAATTATAGATTCCTTCCACCGTCCGAACCAGCGTTTCCGCAAAGAGATCATAATTATAGTCGATACTGGTCAGCATGGGCGTCACCATACTGCAGATTTCCGTGTTGTCATAGCTGACGACGGAGATATCCTCCGGAATCCTCAGGCCGTGGGCGCGAATACAGTTCATAGCGCCTACGGAGGCGGAATCGTTGACCCCAATCACCGCGGTCGGAATACGGCCGGATCGCAGCAGCTCTTCCGTCAGCCGGTATCCCGTCTCATAATCATAGTTTCCCGTCATCTCGTAAAACTCCGGCACACAGGGGATCTGATGCTTCGCCAGAATCTGCTTATACCGCATCCGCTTTTCGTAGGAAGCCGCCACCGTATCCAAACCTCCGATCAGGGCAATCTCCCGATGTCCCAGGGAAAGAAGATGCTCCATGACGAGATCCATGGTCTGAACCGCGTCGATCAATACCCGATAACAGGAGGTTCCGTCCAGCTTGCCGGTTAAAATCACCGGAATCGAGTTGCAGACCAGATTCACCTTTTCCGCGAAGCCCTCGTCGGAATGCAGCTCGTCTACGCTGCCGCCCACGAGGATAATCGCGTCTACTCTCTGCTCTTCCATCAGAACAAGCTGGGCCTCCTCGACCTCCTGCTGTCCCAGGGAATTCTCCAGAAGCAGGGAATAGCCGTACTTTCTGGCCGCCTGCTCGCATTCCACAAAGAGCTTGGCGTAAAAAGGATTGCGCACATCCGCCATAATGATGCCGATAACCTTCCGCCTGGTCTCGGAGAGACTCCGCGCCAGGGCGTTCGGCCGAAAATTGTACTTATTGATAATAGACTGCACAGCTACCCGCTTGTCAGCTCTTACGCCGGCGCTGTTCGTCAGCACCCGCGACACCGTGGCGGGAGAAACCCCTGCCTCCTTCGCGATATCGTAAATCGTAGTTTTTTTCCCCTCCGGGCTTCTCAGATCTTCCATAATACTCTGTTCCTTATACCTTGTTGCTCCTTTACCCGATATCCGGCGCATCCCAAAAGCAGATCTCCCCCGTCGCTTTTCCTTCCGTCTCAAACACGACAATCTCATTGCCGCCCTTTTTCAGCAGCGGCCCGGGAACATACAGTCTCCTCTGCGGCCCGATCTCCCAGAACCGCCCCAGGTGGAAGCCGTTCAAAAAGACACAGCCCTTCCCCCAGCCCTCCAGCTCCAGAAAGGTATCGCAGGGCTCCTCAACCTCCAGCCGGAACCGATAAAAGGCGGGCATCCCTGCCGTATATCCGGCGGAGTAATCCACCCGGCTTAAGTTATCCAGGGGAAGCGTGTACTGCCTCCAGCCGGTATGCATATGTCCGTTGAGCTGGACGCAGCCGTCGATCCCCTTGCGCTGTCGGTTCATCCTGGGGCCGAAATTTACCCGCCCCATATTTTCCACAAGGATTGCAAGCTCTTCCCCTTCCGCGGTCTCCTGATCCAGCTTATGCTCCTCTGACAGCTCCCTGTCGTAAAGATTCAGCAGCCTCTTTTCTCCCAGAAAAACGTTCGCCCGGTCGTTGGCGTCCCAGAGGCGGAGCTTCTCCAGCTTCCTCTCGTTCCGAATCGGGGAAGTATATAAAATATACCCGTAGTTCTGCCCCAGCCTCTCCATGCTCCGGGGCTGTCTGCTCTCCACGGGAGCGGCCAGCGCCGAAAGCGTCTGCAGAAGTCCGACCCTTTCCTGTACCGTTACCCTGCCGTAAGCCTTCTTTTTGCCGACGGCGTTTACCGTCAGCTCCGGGAGCTCCCGGTATTTCCCCAGGATTTCCCGATAGCGGTAAAATTTCTCCGTCAGATCTCCCGCCTCCGTCAACACGGCGTCGTAGTCGTAGGATGTGACGTCCGGCGTCAGCTCATCGTAATAGTTGGAGCCGTTCATAAACCCGAAATTCGTTCCGCCGACAAACATATAGATATTCACATGCCCCAGGCGGATCATATCCTCCAGATCCTTTACGCTTTGCTCCAGATTGCCGGTCATATGACCTCCGTTGCCCCAGTGGTCAAACCAGCCCACCCAAAACTCCGCGCACATCAGCGGCCCTCCGCCGGTAAACTCCTTCAATATACTAAAACGTTCTTTCGTTCTCGATCCGAAATTGCCGGTAGGAAGCGCGCCCTCTACCCGGCCTCCCAGAATGCTTTCCGCCTTCGGCTCATCGGAGGTAATAAACGGCACGTTAATCCCGCCCTCCCGAAGCATCCGCTTCAAGGTCTCCGGATAGGAAGCGTCGTCCGCAAAATACCCGTACTCATTCTCCACCTGCATGAGGATGACATTGCCGCCCTCCGTCAGCTGCAGGGGCTTCAGGATCGGCAGCAATACGTTATAATACTCCCTGACATGCCGCAGAAAGAGCGGCGAAGAGCTTCTTACCTCCATCCCGTCCTCCGCCAAAAGCCAGCCGGGAAGTCCGCCAAACTCCCATTCCGCGCAGATATAGGGGGACGGCCTTAAAATGACATACAGTCCAAGCTCCTGAGCGAGCCGGACAAAACCGACCACATCGGCCATCCCCTCAAAACAAAACTCTCCCTTTTTCGGCTCATGTACGTTCCAGGGGATATAGGTTTCCACCGTATTCAGTCCCATGGCCTTCAGTTTTTCCAATCTGTCCCGCCAATACTGAGGAACAACCCTGAAATAATGTATACTTCCCGACAAAATCTGAAAAGGCTTCCCGTTCAGGTAAAAGGTATCCTTGATCTCAAAGTTTCCAGACATATGCATTACCTCTTTCATGGCGGCCGCTTCCTCCGGCGCGGCCGCCGTATTTCTTATTCGTGCTGTTGCTTTCCTTGCCCGACGCAATCATTGTTTTCAACGGCTCGTTTTCTGACATGGTTGTCATTTTGCATTTGTTCGCTATATGCCTTCGCCCGTCTTAATAAAAAAATCTCTCACTGCAGACCGGCCATAGCGGAACGCCTCGCTGCAAGCACAGACTCACTTCGTCAGCACAACCGTCGTCACGCTTCCGCCCGGAACAGTCACAGGCTTTGCCGGATCAAATTCCTCCTCCAGCACGCACTCCAGATCGTAATCCTCTGAGGTCACATACATGGCGATTCTGCTATAGCCTTCCGCACCCGTCAGCAGGAACTCCTGATCCGCGTACTCTTCCTTCGTCGTCTTTTCGTCCGGCTCCTGTCCGTCCTTCGTCTTGTCGTTGATAAGCACCATCACCAGCTCCTGCTCCCCGTTATCGTTCGTTCCCGTAAAGGCCACGGGAAACATCGCCTCATGATCCTTCTCCTGGGTCTGTACGTCCACCCGCACATAGCCGGGGCGGACATACCTGCTGTAGTTACCGTAGCTCCAGAGTCTCTTTAAGGCCCTGTACTTCTGGCTGGACTCGTCAACATAAATCAGGCCGTCCCGATAGCCGCCGGGCGCTACGCCAACCCAGTTCTGCCAGGACACCACATCCAGGATCCTTAGATCCTCGGCGATCTCCTGGGCAATATGGATGGCGGAATCCATGGAAAAATCGCTGCCGTTCACCATCTCGCACCACTCGCTGGCCCGGATCTTTACATCCGGGTAATGCACCGTCATCCAGTTTTTAAAGCTCTTCTTATCCGACGCGTCGGACCAGTAGGAGTGATTGTCGATAGCGTCAAAGTGCTCTCTGAGCCGTGCGTTGTTCAGGATGGCGGAGGAATAGCCCACCGCATCCCCCTTCCACTCGCCGCTCTCCGGCCCGGCCAGCTTTACGTCCGCCAGCGCCGGTCTGCTCTCCAGTTCGTCCAGAAAGGCAGTATAGACCTTCGCCACCTCCGTCTTGGCATAATGACAGCCCTCCTGCCCGTTATACCAGTCCCACTGCGGCTCGTTGATCGGGGAGAGGAATTTCACGGGAATCCCCTCCTCCACAAAATGCTCTATTACATCCATACAGTATTTCGCCCACTCCGGGTACTTTTCGGGTGAAATATTCGACCTGCTGCCGCCCTCGGTCATATGGGGCAGGCCGTTATCCGTCAGCCGCACCAGAGGGCTGTTGCAGAAGAAGATTACCTCCTCCACGCCCAGCTCGCAGGCCTTCTCCAAAAACCACACCGCGTTGGCGTCCTTGGTAAAATCGTATACGCCGGGCTCCGTCTCAAAGCACTGGGCCTTTCTGTGAGGATCCCAGAAGGTGCCTGTTTTGCTCTCCACAGAGCCCGCCCCCAGATTATACCGATAGCAGGTCAGGCCGATCCCCTTTTCCCGGTCAAACAGCAGCGTGGCGATATCCTCCCGGGTATTGCCGCCCGTCCCGTTGGCGTCCTTGGTAAAGCCCCCTACATACTGGCTCCACCAGCATCCACTGGTGCCAAAGCTCTCCATGGTCTGATAGGTAACGCTTTCGTCCACGGTGATCCTGCCGCAATTTACTTCTTCCGCGTCGGCAGCGCCGTTCTCTGCGCTCTCACCCTCCACCTGTCCGCTTTCGGAAGGGGGCGTCTCCGCCCCCCGCGCGCCGCAGCCGGCCAACACGACAGCCAGCCCCAGCGCCGCCAAAATCATTTTCTTCTTTTTCACGTTCTAACCTCACACTTAACCGACTAATCCGGAGTTCTCCATATTCTCCACCAGCTTTCTCTGACCGATCAGGTACACGATTGCCAGCGGGATCAGGAAGATCAGGACAGCCGCCTGCTTCACGGCGTCAAAGGCCATATCCGTCACCAGCGGTATCTCGTACCAGGTCCGCACGGCGTTCTGGATATACTCCTTATTGGCCGTGTTGAAGGTGGTGGAAAGGATCGTACTCATATACGCCCCGTCCGGGTTGAAGTAGTTGGTGAGATAGGTATCTCCGTAATTCCATACAAAGGACAGGATTCCCACGGTAGAAATAATCGGCACCGCGTTGGGAATCATAATTTTGAAATAAGTTCTGTAAAAGCCGCAGCCGTCGATCAGCGCCGCCTCCTCCAGCTCCTTGGGTATGTTCTTAAAGAACTGGCTGAAGAGGAAGATAAACAGACTTTGGTTGACGCCGAAGCCAAACACCGCCATCATCACCAGGGCTATTGGGTTGTTAATCAGCTTAATCTCCCCCGCCGCCGTGAAGAGGTTCATGATGCCAAGGACGTCAAAATGGGTAAAGTAAATGTACTGCGCCAGCAGCAGCGACTGTCTGGGAAGCAGGAACACTACGATTACCAGCACGAAAACCAGCTTTCTGCCGGGGAAGTCCACTCTCGCCAGCGCGTAGCCCACCATGGCGGAAAAGAAGACCTGAATCACCATGATGCCAGCCGCGTACAGCACGGATTTCACCATCGTCATAATTCCCTCCGGCATGGCAAGCCGGACGGCCGCCTTAAAGCTTACCGTGGAGCTCTCCAGCGGAATCCAGATTACGTTAGGGTTTCCCAGCTCCTCGATCGAGGAGAACACCATAGGCACCAGGCTTACAATAGGATAGAGAATGGTAAAGCACAGCCCCAGGATCAGTATCATGGAAAAGACGCTGACAACTCCCTTTTTCGCGCGGTTCTTAAACAGATAGATTGCAAGGGACGCGTCGTTTCCCGCTTTGATTTTATTCTTCT
>JAMPIG010000091.1 GCA_023662875.1 Roseburia sp.
GCGTGGCAGTGCGGAGCGTGCTGCGGTTTACCTCTATATCCTGATGCTGGTAAACCGCAGCACGCTCCGCACTGCCACGCCGGGGCGGCTTATCCTGGGAGCGGCGTTGGGAGGCGGCGCATATCCGGCGCTTTTCCTGGTCGGCGGGCCGATTGGCTTTAAGCTGCTGCTGGGAGGGGCGGGTGCCCTGGGAATGCTTCTCATCACATTTCCTGTCAGGGGGTTCAGACCCTTTCTCAGGCTCCTGGAAAAAATGCTTTTCTTTTCCTTCTGCCTGGGAGGCGGCCTGCTGTTTCTGATCCGCAGTCTGCGCTTCCCGGAAGGAATTCTGAACGGCGTGTTCGGGATCCTGGGGCTGGGAGGGATTCTGTTTCTCTTCCTGGAACGAGCCCTGAGGAAACGCGGCTCCGCTGATCCTGTCTGCAGGGCGACCCTGCGGTATGGGGAGGAGGAGGTAACGGTTTCGGCGCTGATCGACTCCGGTAACAGCCTCGCGGAGCCGATCAGCGGTCGTCCGGTGTCCGTCGTGGAGGCGGAAATTCTTCGCGGGCTCTGGGGAGAGGCCATGCCGGGCTGCCGGGTCATTCCCTACCACAGCATCGGGAAGAAGCGGGGAATCCTGACAGGGTGTCTGTTGCCGGAGCTTTTGCTGGAGGTAGACGGTATGCGGAAAAAATTCCGCAACGTATATGTGGCGGCCAGCCCGGAGAAGATTTCCGTCTCCGGGGACGGCGGGGCTGATTCCGTAAAAATGATAATAAATCCCCGGCTCCTGCAAGAGGAAAAGCAAGGGGAGTCCGAAAAAGGACAGATTGAGAGGATGTATGATTCTGAAAATAGCGCTACCGGGAAAGATGCAGTTTAAAATTATCCGCAGGGAAAACATTCTTTTGCGGAGAAGAGGGGAAATTCATTACATCGGCGGAGCGGAGGTGCTGCCGCCGCCGCTGGAGGTTGAGCAGGAGAGCCGGGTGATAAACGACCTGGGGACGGAGGTGGACGCGGAGGCTAAGGCCATCCTTATTGAACACAACCTGCGGCTGGTGGTCTACATAGCAAAAAAGTTCGACAATACGGGAGTGGGAGTGGAGGATCTGATCTCTATCGGAACCATCGGGCTGATCAAATCCATCAACACCTTTAACCCCGAGAGAAACATCAAGCTGGCGACTTACGCCTCCCGGTGCATCGAGAATGAGATCCTGATGTATCTGCGCCGGAACAGCAGGCATAAGCAGGAGGTTTCTCTGGATGAGCCGCTGAACGTGGACTGGGACGGCAACGAGCTTTTACTTTCCGATATTCTGGGGACGGACGAGGACGTCATTTATCGGGATCTTGAGAACGAGGTAGAACGCAAGCTCCTGATGAGCGCCGTCAGCAAGCTCTCCGACCGGGAGCGCATGATTATCAATATGCGCTTTGGATTGGGAACCCGGGAGGGACGGGAGATGACGCAGAAGGAGGTCGCCTCCCTGCTTGGAATTTCCCAGTCCTATATCTCCAGGCTGGAGAAAAAGATTATGCGGCAGCTGAAGAAGGAGATGAGCCTGCAGATCTGAAATGAAATTTAAATCATGGAGCCGGTTTGCGATTCTACGTGAGATGATCGGGTGCTGATTTGTTTTTCGTTTCTTCGTGAAATCTTCTTGAAAGGGGCGCGGAATTCGTATATACTGGAAGAACAGAGAGCTTTGCGGACTCCGCGGGCGACGGGCCAGGCGGTCGTGAGACGGACAGTCGGCGGATGCCGCGAGGGGTCAGTATACGGTTTGCAACGCGGTCACCCTGTGACTCTGCCTGCGCAGTCACGGGGTGACCGCGGAAAGGTACGATCTTGGTATGATCAAAAGAGAAGACATTCTTTCCATGGAATATTTTAAAAAATCAGAATTTACAGGCTGCCACAGGGGGATGCGATACCGCCTAGAGGGCGCGCAGGGAGCGGAGGGCGAAAAGATACTCCGCTGTACTGTGTGGCCGGAGCCTTTTAATTTTCTGACGACGCCGGACGAAGAAAAGGAAAGCGGCGAGTTTTCCTTCGATGAGGACGGGGTGACGGACGCTGTGGCTTGGATGAACGACAGGCTGTTCGTGGAAAAAGATCGGTGGGAGAACGCGGGAAAAAACTGGAGCAATTATCAGGAGAAGGTTCCGCGTCCCTGACGGAAGGCCGCAGCAGAGCTTTACCCTGCGGAATATTTCGTCACAGGCCGAGCCGACTTGCGGTTTTTGTTTTATTACGCTTTTTAAGGAGCGAAGAATGCTGGAATATATCTATCGTGATTTGTCGCTGTCGCTGCGCTGGCTTCCGGCGGGACTGGCGATTGGAGTTCCCTTATCCTGTGCAGCGGTAGGATTTCTAAATCGGCGGCGCAGGAAAGAGGGAAAGGAGCCCCTGCCCTGGCCGCCGACGGTGATTTTTGGAATCTATCTCGCGGTGCTGGGAGTGATCACCTTTCTCTCCAGGGAGAGCGGGAGTGGCTCAGGCCGGATCGATCTGAAACTATTTTCTACCTGGGGAATCAATAACCGGAACAACGCTTTTGTCATAGAGAATGTCCTGCTGTTCATTCCTTATGGCTTTCTTTATTGTTGGAATTTTCCCAAGACCGGAGGAATCCGCAGGGCCGCGCTTCTGGGGGCGGCGACCAGTCTGGGGATTGAGACTGTGCAGCTGTTGACGGGCAGAGGCTTTTTCCAGCTGGACGATATCGTTACGAATACGCTGGGAGCGTTCCTGGGCGGGCTGCTTTTCGCAGGGGTGCGGAAGGCGGGGAGGCTGCTGGCGGGGAAAGGCGAAAAGAGAGGGTAGGTTTTAGAAGGTAAAATACACGAAAATGAGAAAAAAACAAATTTGGAATCAGCGGGAACTTTGAAAATGTTTGCATTATATCCGGAATTACAGGATGTTCTGGAGAAGGGAAGCGTATTTTTCATTGATGAGTTAAATGCCCGTTTACATCCGCTGCTGGTGCGTAATTTCCTGCTTACCTTTCTGAATCCGGAAATCAATAGGAATCATGCACAGTTATTTTTTACAACGCATGATACCTGGCAGCTGTCGAATCAGCTTCTTCGGAGAGACGAAGTATGGTTTACGGAAAAAGACGAACAGGGAATTTCAAAACTGTATTCATTGGCAGATTTCGTAGATGAATCCGGTTCCAGAATCAGAAAAGACGAAAGCTATGAAAAAAATTATCTGATTGGAAAATATGGAGCAATTCCAGCATTGAAGAGTATCGATATTTTTTAGGGGGACGATTCGTTATGGCGAGAAAAGACAGAACCGGTGATCGAAAACCCAGAGAACAGAGACAGCCGATAAAAATTCCGGAGCTCGGGTATTATCTGGTGGTTACAGATACGGAAGCTACGGAGAGGTGCTATTTTCAAGGGCTACATAAGGATTTTTAAAAAACCGGACAGAAATATTCAAAGTCGGATGAAGGGTTATATGAAAAAATTTCCCGGACAGGGAATGAGGAGAAAGCGCTCAAAATTGCAGCGCAGAAGTATGAACAGTGTATACGGGAGGGAAAAAACATTCCATCCCAAATGAATCCGTGTACAACAGTCTATCAGTTGGTAGGAGAAATAAGGAACAAAGTGAACTTGGCTAATCAATGAATTTGTATTGCACTTTGAAAAAAAGAAGTTCTTCCAGATTTTCTTCCAGAAAGTAAAAAATCTGGAAGAAAAAATCTGGAAGAAAAAATAAAGGCAGATGAGATAGAAAAACGGAAAGAAGCGGTGATATAGTTAATCAAAGAAAATAGCCATATTACGGTAAGTGAATTAGTGGAAAAGCTGGAATTATCGCGTGGGATGGTATAAAGCGAGTTAAAGAGTTTGAAACTGGAAGGGAAGCTTATTAGTGAGGGGGCTACGAAAGCGGGGAAATGGACTGTAAGGGCAGATAAATCAGTGTAATTATAAATAGCTAATGCGGATATTTTGTTGACTGACGAGGCGAGAAAATATATTTCCACAGATGGGAATAATCAGTATCTTATTATCGGTCGGAAGCCTAAGAATTTGTTTGCTACGAAAGAAAATTTGTTTGAACCGATAAGCCAAAATGAAGGCGAGATCACAGAGTTACAAATACAGCCGTATTTGTAATCGTTAGTCTGCAAATTCTGGATGTCTGCCTGAAGGAGAGGAAGGATATGAACTTGGCGCGTAAAATCCGGAAGCTGGATTGGAAGGTGCGTATTGTGTTCCTTATGGCTTTCTTTATTGTTGGAACTATGTATCCATCCATTTAATGATAATGACGTTTGAGTATGGACAAGTCAGTTAAGACAGGCAAAAGCAGGGCTTGCAATGATTTGTCCTTATTTTTTGTTAATAAGCTAATTGTGGAAACCCGGTTTCTATGCTATCATGATATAAAGTGAGAACAGTCTGTTTTGTGTTTCGTGCAAAGAGAAATAGCGCATGGTTCCGAGTGCCCATTTCGACAGGAGTGATAAAGTGGGATCCGTTTTTTGAGAGGTTTGCAAGAAATCAGTATCTGCTGTATGGGCTTATCCATGAGAAAGCGGGTATTCATAAGCTGTTTGAGGCGTGTTACCGTGATAATCTGCATTCCATCTGGGCAGGACAGGAATTGTATCGGGCGGGCAATAGTGGCGAAGAGTTTTATAATATTCTGCAGAAGAATATGCAGCCGGTTTATGACTCTGCCAGACGGCAGGGATATGAGATATGGAACAAAAATATGTAAAATATCCCAAGAGACATTCTCCCGGCGAATTGTACCGGTGGAACCGATGCTCTCTTGGGGCATTTTCTATGCACCTAATTCTATGTTGCTTTCAGGAAGTTCTGATTGACATATTTTTATGTCGGTTGTCCTTTCAAAAATCAATGTGGAGTCGACAAAATCAAGGATTCCCGTATTTTGCATATTTTTTTAAGCGGAAACAGAGTTCATGTATAAAGCGCGGAAAAATCCGCCGATGGGAAAAGGAACGTAGTATGTTGATAAAAGTGGCGGTTGTAGAGGATGAGACAGAGCTTTACGATTATTACGGAAAGCTTCTAAAAGCGTGGGGAAAGGCCAGGAAAATCCGGGTCAGCACGACGTTTGCCGCAAGCGCGGAGGAATACCTGTTTCATTACGATGGGCGGAATCTGTTTGACATTGTTTTTCTGGACGTCTGCCTGAAGAATAGGAACGGGATGGAGTTGGCGCGTGAAATCCGAAAGACGGATCGGAAGGTGCAGATTGTGTTCCTTACCGGGAATAAGGAGTATGTGTTTGAAGGGTATGAGATCGGCGCAGTCAGATATCTGATCAAGCCCGTCGGGGAGAGCGAACTGGCAAAAGCGATGGACGCCTGTATGGAAAAGCTTGAGAGCGGCAGGGAGGATTATTTCCCGCTGATGTATCATGGGGAAAATCTGCGGATTTCCAGGAGCGATATCCTGTATGTGAAAGTAGAGGGTCATTACCTGCAGATGCAGACGGTAAACGGGGTTTATGAGTGGAAGGCCAGTCTGAAGGAGATGCAGGCGAAGCTGGATCCCAGCCTGACTGTCCATAAGGCGAACCAGAATTCGTCAGGCGAGGGAGGTTCGTCCCATGGCAATACAGCTACAAGATTTGTCATGGCGAATCGTTCGGTTGTGGTGAATCTGGAGTTTGTCAGTAAGATTACCCGCGAGGAATGCATTCTGGAAAACGGGGAGTCAATACCGGTCAGCCGCGGCGCGTATGGGGCGCTGAACGAGGCGTTTGCAAATTATTTTTTCGGTGATGTCTGCAAAGAATAATCCGATGCGGCCGATCAGAATATCCTCTTTGCGCAGGGAACTGTAATAAGTGCCGCGTTGTGGCACTTAGAAGAATGTAAAGCATTCTTCTTCAGTTGACATAAAAAGTTCGATAAAAAGTCCGGCGCGGTTGAAGAACATTGTTTTGTATGGAAGGCAGCGACGAAAACCCATCGGATTCGGGAGGGAAGGATGTTTCTATTTGGCGATAAAAGATACCTGGACTATCAGGTCGAGGTCATGTCCAGACAGGTGAAGGAAGTAAATGAAATTTATATGACCATGCGCGGCTGGCGGCATGATTATCACAATCATCTCCAGAAGCTGAAAGGGCACCTTGCCATGGGGCAGATCGAGGAGGCAAAGCGATATCTGAACGAGCTGGAGGGAGAGCTTGACGGAATCCGGGTGAAATACAGTACGGGCAACGTCAGTCTGGATGCGATCCTGAACAGCAAGCTGAGCATTGCTGAAAAAGAGAAGATCGGAATTAACTGTAAGGCGGAAATCGGAGAGAATCTGACCATCGGGGATATAGACCTCTGCGTGATTCTGGGAAACCTGATCGATAACGCGGTGGAGTCCTGCCGGAAAATGCCGGAGGACGCGGAGCGGTTTCTGCGGATTTATGTGTGTATACGCAAGCGGCAGCTTTATATTGCCGTGACTAACTCCACCGGGGAAGTCATCCGGAAGCTGGACGCGGAGTATATCTCAAATAAGCGGGGCGACCACGGGCATGGTCTGAAGCGCGTCGATCTGATTGTGGACAAGTATAACGGATATATCAGGCGGGCCAACGAACCGGGCGTGTTTTCCGCAGAGATTATGCTGCCGCTGTGAAGCTGTAACTTTTATATTTATACCTTTTCCAAGGGAAGGTTTTGTCCCTATCAATTTACACAGCGCAAAACATTGTGATGTAAAATCATCCATTTGGTTGACAAAGCTTGCACTCGTACATATAATAAAATCGAAGAGCAGATTTTATTATCCAGATTCTATAAAAAAATCGAAGAGCAGATTTTATTATCCAGATTCTATAAAAAAATCGAAGAGCAGATTTTATTATCCAGATTCTATAATAAAATCGAAGAGCAGATTTTATTATTCAGGTTCTATAATAAAATCGAAGAGCAGATTTTATTATTCAGGTTCTATAATAAAATCGAAGAGCAGATTTTATTATCCAGGTTCTATAATAAAATCGAAGAAATGATTTTATTATCCAGGTTCTATAATAAAATCAAAAAAAGAGGAGTGATATCAAATATGGCCACCACAAATATTAATGTTCGAGTTGATTCCGCGTTGAAACAGGAAGCAGAAACCCTTTTTAACGATCTTGGACTAAATATGTCTTCTGCAATTAATATGTTTTTGCGTTCTGCCATTAATCATAATGGTATACCGTTTGAAATCAAACGCTTTACGCCAAATGCGGAAACAAAGGCTGCGTTGGATGAATATGAGGAAATGAAAAGGAATCCCGGTAAATACAAACGTTATGAATCATTTGACGAAGTGTTAGACGAGGTATTTGCCGATGCTTAAAATTGTTCCATCGAATCAGTTTAAAAAGGATTTAAAACTTGCAAGAAAGCGAGGATGCAAGATAGAGCGTTTAAGGGATGTTGTAAATGCATTAGCAAATGAGCAAAAGCTGGATGAAAGGTATCGCGACCATGGATTAGCAGGTAATTATAGCGGATTTCGGGAGTGTCATATTGAACCGGACTGGCTCCTTATTTACCGCATCAATCAAAATGCTCTTGAGTTATTCTTATTTCGTACAGGAACACAGTCTGATTTGCTCTGACTAACCAGTATTTTTTCTTACAGTCCTTTACCGTTTCTTTCCGATTCCCGTCTTATCTCTCCTGAAAGCAACCGAATCCTGGTCGTGTACGAAAATCAACAGTTCGTGCACGATTTTTTCTGTTTTCACGGGAAATATGATAGGATAACCTTATTCGAGGCAGGAAACGGCCGGATGGCCATCCATGCCGTGATTGCGGAGCAAGCATGGCAGGATAACCTTATTCGAGGCAGGAAACGGAGTGATCACATGAAAGAAAAAAAGTATACGTTGTTTGGCAACTTACGGTACATCTATCACGTTCTGTATGAGATGAAGCCAGCCATGCGGCTGGGCGTGTACGGCGCGGTATTTTTTAATCTGGCGGGGAATGTGGTAGGCACGGTCACCCTTACCGCGGCTGTCGCGAGCATCACGGAGCGGGGAAACACAGGTCATTATCTTGCGGTTATGGCGGTCATGCTGGCTGTGTATCTGTTCTGTCAGATCGGGAGTCAGTATGTCAGAAAATGGAGCGATTATTATTACGAGACTGCTCAAAACAGGGAGTTTCTGATGCGGCTGGTGAAAAAGAGCCTTCATGCGGATTATGACAATATCGAGTCTCCCGCGCAGCAGCGGCTCTTGACCCGCGCTACCCATGCGGTCAACCTGTACCGGGAGGGAGTCAACCTCATGTACATCAATTATCCGCTGATTCTTTCCACGGTTCTGGGAATCCTGCTTTATTCCCTGACGATTTCTTTTTTCGACTGGCGGATCCTGGCGATTATTGTGGTCATGTCTGTCGTGAGCTCCCTGCTGGAGGGAAATGTCCGCAAATTCAGGGCCAAAACCATGGATGAGCAGTATCGGATCTGGGGCAGGTTTTATTATCTGAAGCAGCAGCCGACCTCTGTGGAGAACGGTAAGGATATCCGCATCTACAATATGCAAAAGTGGTTCCGCTCGGGCTTTGACAGGCTGGAGGGCAAAAATAAGGATTTGTGGATCGGGCAGGGGCGGCGAAAGTATGCGGTGGATGCCTCGGACGCCCTCTTTGTGGCGGCAAGGGATCTTCTGGCGTACGGGATTCTGGTGGCCGGAGTGTTGGACGGGGCTTTCAGCATCGCGGAATTTACCCTTGGACTGAGCGTGGTGAGCGGGCTTGCCGCATGGTTTGGGATCCTGCGTTTTCATGTCAGCTATCTGCTGGAAGGAAATCAGATGATGTGCGAGTATCGGAAAATGATGGATTATCCCGACCGTTTTCCGCGGGAGAACGGCATGAGCATCCCCGCCGCATGGCGCAGGCAGTTTCCGGAGATCGAATTTCGGAACGTATCCTTCCGGTATGAGGGAGCGGAAGAGGATACCCTGAAAAATCTTTCCTTTACGATTCGGGCGGGAGAAAAGATTGCCCTTGTAGGGCACAACGGGGCGGGAAAGACAACGCTGGTAAAGCTGCTTTGCGGATTTTATCATCCTACGGAGGGAGAGATTCTGATCGGCGGCCATTCCCTGGAAAGTCTGAATCTGGATCAATATCACGAGCTGCTGGCGGCTATTTTCCAGGATGTCAACACGATCCCGGTTTCCATCGCCGGCAATGTGTCGGGCCGGGCGGAGGAAGAGACGGATTTGGAAAGGGTTCGCGAATGCCTGCGCCGGGCCGGGCTGTGGAAGGATGTGGAGGCGCTGGAGCGCAGAGAGCTGACCAGTCTGACCCAGAGCTTTGATCCGGACGGCATTCAGCTGTCGGGAGGGATGATGCAGAAGCTGATGCTCGCCAGATGCCTGTATAAGGACGCGCCGCTTCTGGTGCTGGACGAACCCACTGCGGCGCTGGATCCCATTGCGGAGAGTAATCTGTATGAGGAATACCAGACGGCGGCCCGGGGAAAGTCAGCGCTTTTTATCTCCCACAGGCTTGCCAGCACGAAGTTCTGCGACAGGGTGCTTTATCTGGAGAACGGCAGAATCCTGGAGTCGGGAACCCACGACGAGCTCCTGCAAAAGAAGGGAAAGTATGCGGAGGTCTTTGAGGTGCAGAGCCAATATTACAAGGAAGGGGGAGCAGAGGAGTCATGAAGAAAAACAACGAGAATGCCCGGAGCGAAAAGCTTCCCTTTTTCCGGTGTCTTAAGAAGAATCTGGGAACCGTCTACAGGCTCTGTCCTTCCTATGTTCCCGTGGCTGTCCTGAGAACGCTTGCGGAACGCGCCGAGCCGTTTGTGTCTATGATTCTGGGGGCGGAAATTGTGGATATGCTGGTAAGCCGGAGGGATCGGAGGGAAATCCTTCAGGTCGCGGCGGTCTTGGTGGCGAGCAGGCTGGCGCTGGAGCTGATCCGTTCCGCCATGATCCGGTTCCATCAGGTTCACTGGCAGCTGGTGTCCCACCGCAAGAACCGGGAGATCAGCTATAAAGCCATGACTATGGATTATGATATTTTGGAGAGGAACCGTATACAGGAGCTGATTGCACAGGCGGACAGCAATACGGATAAACTGAGGGGGATGGGAGAGTATCTGACGAGATCTCTGGATCTGATCGGCGCTGTGTTTTCCTGCATCGGCGCGGTGGCAGCGATGTTTGGGCTCTTTGCCGTCACGCCTTATCACGGGGAAGGTCTGTTTTACGGCTTTTTCGCGTCGCCGGTAAGCTATGCTTTGCTTCTCGGGCTGCTGGCCTTCAGTATTTTTGTGAGCAGTAAATGCGAGGCCATGCAGGAGCGGATTCGCTACAACTGCGACCAGATTGAGGTGAGGAACGGAAGAATTTACTGGTTCTTCTTCCATCTGATCAACAATTATTCCATGGGCAAGGACATTCGCATCTTTAAGATGTCCGATCTGATCCTGCGGAAGGGCGCACAGGCCAGAGAGGAGATCGAGGGAGCGCAGAAGCAGGCCATCCGGGACGGTATGAAGGTGGAGGCGGGATCTCTGTTTATACAGAATCTGTTTACTGTGGCGGTTTATGCGTATGTGGGGATCAAGGCGATCTACGGCATGATTACTATCGGTGAGGTGACAAAATACATCAGCGCCATCACCCTGCTCCAGTCCCAGATCAGAGTGGTATTTTCCCTGATGATCCAGACCAACACCCAGAATCTTTATCTGGAGAGCTATCATGAGTTGATGGCGGTGAAAAACGAAAAGTACGACGGGACGCTTCCTGTGGAAAAGCGCCAGGATAACGAGTATGAGCTGGAGTTTCGGAATGTCAGCTTTCACTATCCCAACAGCGACAGGATGGTTTTGGATAATGTTTCCTTTCGGCTGAAGACAGGGAGGAAGCTGGCGATCGTAGGGGCAAACGGAGCGGGAAAGACAACCTTTATCAAGCTTCTCTGCAGGCTTTATGACCCCACGGAGGGGGAGATTCTGTTAAACGGCATCGACATCCGGAAATATGATTATGACGAGTACATCCGGCTCTTTTCCATCGTGTTTCAGGATTACAGGATCTTTTCCTTTTCCGTGGCGGAGAATGTGGCGGCAGGGCCGGAATTTGACCGGGAGAGAGTGATAAAGAGTCTCCGGGACGCCGGTATTTACGAGAGGGTTCAGGAGATGAAGAACGGAATCGATTCCCGGCTTTTAAAGGATCAGCAGGACGGCGACGAGGAGGGAATTGAAATCTCGGGAGGCGAAAAGCAGAAGATCGCCCTTGCCAGGGCGCTGTACCGGGATGCGCCGATGGTGATTCTGGACGAGCCGACAAGCGCCCTGGATCCGATCGCCGAGCAGGATATTTATATGCGTTTCAATGAGATGGTGGAGGAGAAGACCGCGGTGTTTATCTCACACCGCATGAGCAGCTGCCGTTTTTGCGATGAGATTGCCGTGTTTGACCAGGGGAGGATCGTCCAGAACGGAACCCACGAGGAGCTTGTGGCGGATACGGCGGGCGTTTATTACAGAATGTGGGAGGCGCAGGCGCAGTATTATACTTAAGCGGCAGGGGAAGCAGAAGGACATAAGGGGGAACGACATGGAAGCGACGGAGCTGAAGAAGCTTCTTTCAAAGAGACTGTACCTTGAGCTGCAGCTTTTTAAGGATTCCAAGCTCATGCAGGAGAAGGAAGAAATTTATCAATCGTCCTATGAAATAGAGGTTTATCTAAACCTGTACGAGGTTCTTGCGGCGCAGCTTGACAGCCTGCGGGAGGAGGTTCTGCGCAGGCTGCTAAGCTTCCGGTTTGGGATTCTGAAATCCCTTTATCAGGAGTGGCTGGCGAGAGCGGACTGCCTTGCGAGAGAAGATCGCCTCTATGAGGAGCTGCGGGCTTATATCTGCAGCGATCTGGAGGAGTTTCTGGAGGTTTGATGAAAGGGATATGTTTGCTGGGATGAGGATCCTGGTTTGCTGATGAAAGCAGACCGGGGCTTTTATCAGGAATGAAGAACGGGATGGCCGCCTACGAAGTTGATCCCGGCAGCATACAGTAGAACCATGGCAGCCGGGATTTTGCGCTGTGAAAATATCATTATTTTACGCCGACAGATAAGTCCGCATCGTCCGCAGGGCATTTTTCTCCAGCCGGGAGACCTGGGCCTGTGAGATTCCGATCGACTCTGCGACCTCCATCTGGGTCTTCCCCTCGAAGAACCGCAGGGAGATGATCTCGTGCTCCCTGGGGTTCAGCTTTTTCATGGCCTCGCTTAAGGAGAGATGCTCGACCCAGGTCTCCTCCCGGTTTTTCTTGTCGCTGATCTGATCCATGACGTAGAGGGCGTCCCCGCCGTCGGTATACACAGGCTCGTAGAGGCTCATAGGGCTCTGGATCGCGTCCAGGGCGTAGGCGATGTCCTCCTTCGACACGCCGATTTCCGAGGAGATCTCTTCGATGGAGGGTTCCTTTAAGTTTTTCCGGGTCAGGGTTTCCCGGGCGTAAATCGCCTTATAGGCCGTATCCTTCAGGGAGCGGGATACCCGCAGCTGGCTGTTGTCCCTGAGGAAACGACGGATTTCTCCGATGATCATCGGCACGAATATGCGGTGTCGAAAAAGCCGGGAAGGAGATACAAATGACCAGGAAACAAGC
>JAMPIG010000092.1 GCA_023662875.1 Roseburia sp.
TTTCTCCAAAATACGCATACATCCATATTTCAAAACAGGGATTCGACCATCCGGCGCCAACATCGTTTTTCTCCGCCGTCAACACAATCTCATCAAAATCCTTCACCTGGTCTCTGTCAAAAACAATCCAAGGGATACGATACTGAGATTCCTGCTCCGTCAGTTCCAAAGCCTTCCTTACAAGCTCTACCGTTTTCGCCTTTTCCACCCTTATTACAAGCCTGTCCTTCAATTCTGCAGGAATAGTGTCGCGCAGCACCTCAAAATAATTCTTCTCTGTTTCCTCCGTATCTGTTACAATCAGATAATATCCCAACTCAGGCACTCTTGCGCCTACACGTTTATTTCTGTCCTTTCTCTTCCCGGCTCTGCCGTCACTGGGTTTTCTCACAACAACAGGCCTTCCCTCCCCTTTTCTCTTATTTGCCATCCACTGCCCTCCCCTTCAGCATGTTCATAGGCTTCAATGCCGGGATAGCGCCGTAATTTCCTGTAAGATAATTCTTCGCAATCGGCTCATTCCTGTGCACTTTATTCCCCTCTTCATCCCTGAATTCAACCAGAGAATAAAGCTCCGAGATTCCATCCCTGTTTTTATTGACCATCCAAATCTCATCCCGCCGCAATAACTCATTGGAAAATTGCCAGACGTCATGGGTTGTAAACACCAACTGCGCATTCTTCGTATTGATCTCTGGAGAAAGAAATGTCAATATGATGTTCCTCGCAAGCAACGGATGCAGCCTGGCATTCAGTTCGTCAATAAACAGGGTTGTTCCATGATCCAACACTTCCTTCAAGGACGGATACAGTGCGAACATTTTCAACGTACCGCTGGATTCCTGCTTTAAAGGAATAGAAGCTGTTTCACCGCTGTCCCCCATCTTATGCAAGGCATCAATTTGGTAGCTTTTACTTTTCTCATCCTCCTGCGGCAATTCTTCTATGTTAAAATCCACGATCGCTTCGTCAAAGGATGCAAAATAGTCCACCACATTTTTCTGCACCTCTTTTTTCTCAGCAAACCCATCTGGCAGGACTCTGGAAAGGAAGAAATTCTCCGCAGGATCGCCAAAATTCACAATTTCATTACTTAGGAACCAATCTCTCACTTTTTTCAGCTTTGCAATCCGCAATTTTGACCCTAAAGATACGATAAGGGACTCTTTATTCAGTGACGCCTTGATGTTCTCCACATGATTTTTGGAAAAACCGTTCATTTCCAATTCTTCACCCTTTTTCCGGTAAAAGATGGTTCTGTACTTGTTTCTGGCTGTCTTTGCCTTGGAATACAGCCACTCCTCCACTACTTCGTCCTCTTTCAAAGAAAAACCATACTGGTATATCTTTCCCGTATCCTCCGAAGAATCCACATAGAAAACCTCAAACATTGTCTCTTCCTTACGGCTTTTCTCATCAAAAAGAAACGGCGTAACCTTCAGATAACCATCCTCCGTTTTCCTGCGCCGTTCTGTTTCCTCGCCGAATTTGAAAGATTCCCCCACATAATAGGTCATATATTCAAATGCATCATACACATTTGACTTTCCGCTTGCGTTAGCACCATATATTGCCGCCACCTTTAAAAGTCTGTCATTGGCAGCTTCCGCTACATGGTTTTCATGTTCGGTTATTTTTGTCGCTGACAGGTCAAGGGATACTTCGTCACGAAAGGATTTAAAGTTTTTAAAATTAAACTGAATCAGCATGATAATCTCCTTATCCCATATTAATAGAATACTCTTATTTTATTATACCCGGTATACGTAAAAAATCAACATCTAATTTCATGTTTTTCTTGAATTAGATGTTGATTTTTGCGATTTTGATAAAATCAAAAAATTCCGTTTCTTACTCCAACAGCCTTTTGACATTTAATAATCCCCAGCCCTGCCGGTTCCAGGGAAGTCCCAGATCTGTCGCCGTAAACTGCAGCTTCTGTCGGCAGCGCTCGTTCGTCAGATCCGGCCAGCGCTGCAGGGCCAGCGCCGCCGCTCCCGCCACAATCGGCGTAGCCATGGATGTACCGCTTTTCGCAATATAGGCGTTCCGGAACCTGCCGCCCTGCCGGTAGCAGTTCACATTGCAGGAAATAATATCCGTTCCCGGCGCTACCAGATCCGGCTTTTCAGGGCTGTCCGACTGCCTGCCCCAGCCGCAATAGGTCTCGCACCTGCCCGGTCTGTTCTGGAAAAACACGCCGTCATGACAGCCTACCGTCAACACACTGGCGCTGTCGCCCAGCCCGGAAATCGTTCCCTCCCCCGGCCCCTTATTTCCCGCCGCGCAGACTACCAGAATCCCGCTCTCCCAGAGCCGGGCAAGCTTTTCTTTCAGGGCTTCCTCCTTCTCCGCCGCCTCCAGGCTGCCGATCCCAACGGAAATATTCAGGATACGGATGCGATACCTCTCCCGCTCCCGCAAAATCCAGTCCAGGCCAGCCAGCATACCCTCCACCGACCCCCCGCCCTTTTCGTCCAGCACCTTTCCCACGACAATCCTGGCTCCCGGTGCCATTCCCCGGTATCTACCGTCCGACAAAGCCCCGCTTCCGCACAAAATGCCGCAGACATGCGTTCCGTGGCCGTTGTCATCATACGCCAGTCTCCGTCCCGCCACAAAATCCCCAAAATCCAGAAGTTTTCCCGCCAAATCCGCGTGATATCCGATTCCGGTATCCAGCACCGCTATGGTCACACCCTCTCCCCCGCGGAAATCTCCTCCGAAAAAAAGCCCCACCTGCTCTCTCACCCGCTGCATAAATGAAAACGTCCCGGCATATCCTTTTCTGTTAGTTTATGCCCGGACATTTCCTGAGG
This sequence comes from Roseburia sp., assembly GCA_023662875.1. Taxonomy (GTDB): domain Bacteria; phylum Bacillota; class Clostridia; order Lachnospirales; family Lachnospiraceae; genus Acetatifactor. The sequence continues at coordinate 2,820 of JAMPIG010000092.1, forward strand.
TTCCCCGATTTCTTTTTCTGTTCTGTTTTTCGATTCCTTATCTTAGATCTGTACTTTCCATTTTCCGCTTCCCTGAGCTTATCTTCTCTTCTCGGCATCTGCTTCCCTGGCGCTCATTTCTCCTCTCTTTCCGGCATCTGCTTCCCTGGCGCTCATTTCTCCTATAGCTCTCTGCCAACCGTCCCGCCGACGCCCTTTCCGTAAATTCCGATCACCGTCAGCCCCGTCAGTCGGAAGCGGATACACTCCCGTCCTTCCAGCGTCACCCGCTCCACGCCAACTCCTTCCAGCTGGCCGTTGCGATCCATCGTCACGAGGCCCAGATCCTGTCCCGCCAGATTCTCGGGAACCGGCAGTACAACCGTCAGCCCCTTAAGCCCCAGATCCCGAATCGGAATCCCGCTGCTGTCCGTAAAATACAGCTCGTAAATTACAGTCTGCTCCGGCAGACTTCCGCCCTGCGCCCTGCTCCACGCCTGCGCCAGCGTCTCGTCCGCCGCCTTACTCTCTATAAACAGCCGATAGCTCTTCGTCGCGCCCTCCAGGCTGGCTATGGCCGAGTCTACCCCCGTCACAGTCACACCGGCCCTGGAGGCTTCGCCATCCGTCCCGCGGTAGCTCTCGTTAGCCAGCCGGGTGGCGGAGGTCTCAAAGGTCGGCGTCGGCGCGTTGCCGCGGTAGACTGCCTCCGCTGAGCCCAGCGCCTTTAAGCCCAGCTCCTTTACAGAGACCGGAATCCGCACCGCCTCCAGGCTGGTACAGCCTGAAAAAGCTCTGTCCCCGATCTTTTCTACTCCGTCGCCTAAATTCACCCTCTGCAGCCCGGTACAGTCTTCGAAGGCCGCCTCTCCGATTACCAGGACGCTGTCCGGAATCCGGACGGTTCGCAGCTCCTCATGTCCCGCGAAAGCCTTCGCCGCAATCACCCGTACTCCGCCGGGAACGGCAAGATCCTCCCCGCTCCCGGCGTAAGCGACCAGCACGCCGCCGCTGATCAGGAATTCCTCCCCGCTGTTTCGAAACTCTTCCAGCCAGGCCGTATAGGTAAACGCCTCCGGTTCTACCCGCATCACGGACTCCGGAAGCTCTACGTCCGTCAGTCCGTCACAGTGGTAAAAAGCGCCATAACCGATATCGGTAACTCCCTCCGGAATCCGGACGCCGGTAAGAGTGCTTCTGGCGAAGGAAAACTGACCGATCTCCTGAACGCCCTGCGCTAAAGAATATTCTCCCAAGGCTTCACTTCGGTAAAAGGCTCCGTCCGCCACTATTTTTCCGTCTATCAAAGCATATTTCAGGAATTGCCCCCCCATCCCCGCGGAAGCCATATTCCCCAAAGCGGAGGCCAGGCCGCCGACCTTTGCCGCCGCCTCGCTCTGTTCTTCCTGTCCGACGATCCCCGGCTCCAGAACCTTCAGATCGTCCGTGTTCCAGAAAATAAAAGCCCTGTTGCCCACCACGGTAGAATTGCCGAGTACATTCCCGTCCCCGCTGTAATCTTCGTAATCCGGATCCGAACCGTAGCGGGGCAGAGGGATTATCTGCTCCAGAACCTCCCCCTCGAAGCCTTCCTGCTGCGTTTCCTGATCTTTTATAACCGAATCGGTATTCTCTTCTGTTGAGCTTCCCCCTATCGTAAAATCGGAAGCAGACGCCGCGTCTGCCTCCGAAACGGGAAGTGTCATAATGACCAGCGACACTGCCATCAGCAGTCCGCCGGAGAATCTCATTCTCTTTCTCATAAGCCTTCCTTATTTACACCGCTTTCAGGCGCGGGCCCTGACCTTAATCTTTTCTTTCTTCCGGCCGTCCTTCTGCATAAACATCACAAGGGACAGGCAGGCAAATCCGATTGACAGGAACCATTTCGGATGGATTCCATCGCCTGTCTTCGGCGTGCTGTCCGCCGTCGCGCCCTCCGACAGTCTGGAGGTATCCACATAAATCACATAAGGCGAAAAATGCTCCGCCGTAAAGGTGACGCAAGCCACCCCGTCGATCGTCGTAAACCGGGGCGAAAGCTTATCCAGCCTGTCGTTTACGACTCCCGCGACCTTATTGTTCCCCGCATAGGGGATCAGGGAATCCGGCAGCGGCAGCGTAATGCTGACCGTCAGCCCCGTGGTATCCGTAATCTTGGTCGTCCCCGTGGAATCATAGAGCGAAATATCCATAGGGAAATACTTGATATCGCTCAGGTCGTTTCCGTATTCCGCCATCAAGGCCCTCAGCACAGCCTCCGTGGCCGCGCTGCTCTCGGTAATCCGAATCTGGAAATTGTCCGAGGAACCGTTGACCGTCGCAGCTACCACTCCCGTATTGGAAAGACCGTTCTTATCGATTACTACCGTCGTTCCGCCGTTGGATAAGGTTCCCGTGGTTCCGTTGGGTCTGCTGCCGGAATTGTTGTTGGAGGAGTTTCCGCTCCCTGTGCTGGAGCCCGTCTTCACCTTATAATGCGCCGTAACGGTTACATTCGCCGCCGGCATGGTGATCACCGTAGCGGACAGCGCCGTGCTGGCGATCGGGGTATTGGCCGGTGCAATCGTCCAGTGACTGAACTCATACCCTGTCGAAGGATTGTTAGCAATAATGATCGGCTGGGATCCCGCGGCATAGCTCCCCGAGCCGGAACCATTCTCCACCGTCAATACATAGGTCTGGGCATTGTTGCCGCTGGCAGTCCCGGTTCCGTTTCCGGTTCCATTTCCATTACTTCCGTTCCCCTGACCGTTATTTCCGGAGCCGTTCGTTCCTCCCTGGTTCACATCCGACGTCCGCTCATAATACGCCGTTACATCAACATCTCTGGTAACCTTAAGCAGATTTGTCGCAGGACGCCAGCCCATAAAGGTATAGCCATCCCTGACAGGCCCGCTGATCTCAGCGGCGTCTTCCCCGTCCGGAACATTCTGCGTCCTGTATACCGTACCGTCGTAATTGTAAAAGGTTACCGTATGTCTGGTAGTCAGCGAACTCTTTAAAAACAATCCTCGAATAACGGTGTCCTTCGTAATATTTTCCAGGGAATCCAACCAGCTGTCAAAGTCATAGCCTTCCTTTGTAGGTATAAAGTCCGTTGCATTCTCCCCATCCAATACTCTCTGAGTGGCAATTATTTTATCCGGCTCATCCCTGTCTACAAAATCCACCTTCCAGGACAGAGTGTCATACTGCGCGTAAGGATGGGCATCCTCGTTAATGACATCCGGCATATTTACCCATGCCACAAACCTTCTGCTGATCGAGGCGGCATACGCCTCCACCTTCTCCGTAGGAATCTGCCCGGAGGCCTCCAACTCCACTTTCGTAGTGCCCTTCACCACCAACGCGGTCCCAAAGCTTTCCGTCTGAGTATAATCCCGATAAAAGGTTATCGTGCAATATTCCGTCGCAGGATCGTCGAAATAAGCGGTGAAATCCGTATCCGCAGTAATATAGCCCGGATCCGCGTTAAGGGGATACCAATGAACAAACACTCTTCCGTCTTCAGTGACAACCTGAGACATATCCGGTATCTGCGCCGCCTCGCCACGGCGTACCGTCTGCGTCTCCGCCAGCTTTGTCACGCCGTCCTCATCGTAAAAATTAACCACATAAGTCTTATCAAAATCATTTGAGGTTCTGATTTGATATCGGTCGGCAAAGTTCCTCTTTGCCTGGCTGTCATCCTCACAGTAAATCGTCATGCGGGTCGTGTCTGTGGCTTTCGCAGAGTCTGTTGTATGCGAGTATCCGTAAGCTTCCTCCTCCGTCCATACTCCAACCCCGGCCGCTTCCGCCGCCTCCGGCGTCACATAGCTGTGCGTCGTTTTCCAGAATTCCTGCGCCGCGCTTTCATCCACGTCCTTATAAATATTATCCCCGAGCGCCAGCGTATCGATCTGCGTGCTCCTGGACGGAACCACCAGCTCGACAATGTGACTGTTCTTAAAGGCGTTTGGATTAATGTACTCCACTGTGCTGGGCAGGGTTACCGTCGTCAGGTCATCCGTATAGGCAAACGCGAACTCCGGGATACTCGTGACATAAGAAGCGCTCAAATCCACGTTCAGCACCTTCGCTCCCATAAAGGCTTCCCGGTACAGGGTCTGGATTCCCGCAAGCTCCGTCTTGGTCACGGATTGTGTCCTTCCTCCCAGACACTCCACCACAGCGGCCTTACTGCCGTTTCCATCCATCTCGTAAATAATATTTTCCGAGACGGTAAATTTCGGGCTTCCCGAAAAGCTCACGCTGCTTAAGCTCTCGCAGTCCTTGAAAGGACGCAGCCCCACACTCTCCAGCGTCATGGGGAGAACCGCCGTCTTCAGACTGGTACAGCCGTCAAAAACATAGGAGCCAAGGCTCTGGGTACTGTCGGCGAGATTCACCCTCGTCAGGTTCTGGAAGCCCTTGAAAGCGCCGTCCTCCACCTCCTTCAGGCCGTAAGCCGTAAGCTGCTTCGGCACTCCGTCAGGCGCATTGATCGTTCTCTCGTTTTCTTCCTTCTCCACGAACAGATTTGCCTCTATTCCCTCCACGCCGTAGGGTAAGATAATATTGCCGACCGCGGTGTACAGGGCGTCCGCATATCCGCTGGCCACTCCCGGATCGTCATCAGACCCCGACGAACCGCTGAGCTCTTCACCATAATAATTCTTCAACGCCGAAATAACCGCCTTGACATAATCCTCATTCATGAACGGATATTCATAAGCCGTATTGTCAGAAGAAGATTTCTTTGTATATTTCCCATCCCGCAGGTCATAAATCGTAGGGTAATCCATCAGCATATTTTTCCCCGCGCCGGGATCGTACTGCACCGTCAGCAGCGTCGGCCAGCCGCTGTAATAGGTAATATAGGTCGGGGCCTGGTTCTGGTTGCTGATTGTATTGGCGGAATTCATCGCGTAGGCAAACGGCCCTGTGATATTACCCGCCCCGTCGTTTGTCGCAATCAGCCCCGTAAAGGACAGGGACACATCCTGGGAAAGACTTCCGCTGCAGCCCTGATAATGCCCGTTTAACATCACCTGCGTCCGAAAAGCGTCCGCGCCGATCGACGCAACCGCGCTGGCATTGTCGAAAAGCACATGCCGCAGATTATGGCAACCCTTAAACGCGTTCTCACCGATACTGGTAATCGAGGCCGGAATTACAATTTTTGTCAGATAGCAGGTGTCCGCAAAGCTTCCGGTCCTGATGGAATTGATATACTTGGGGCCGATCTTAGTAGGGATCTCCACCACAGGCACCCTGCCGTCCATCTCAAACTTATACAGCGAATTCGAGTCGTCCACCTGATAGGTCAGCTTTACATCCCCGCCGCCCGTTCCTTCCTCAATCAAAATAATCTCATACTGCTGCACATCGTCGATATACCGGAAGGCAATCACATTCTCCTTCGTAAAAGTATGGGTCTTAGCGTCCCCATAAGCCTCAAAGTAGATATCCGGAGAGACATTGCCCGCCGCCTTGAAGTCCTCCACCGTATAACCGTTCTCACCGCTATGACCCGTGAAGCCCGCATTTCTGCCCCGCATGGTAATGTGCGCCAGAGAACTGCAGGACTGGAAATTATCCAGATGGATATCCGAGGACATATTCGTCGGGAAGGTCAGCTCCTGCAGGGAGCTGCAGCCCTTGAAAACCGAACAGCCGATCTGCGACAGGCGCGGCTCCGACGCGTCGTACTGCCCCGTCGTCGTATTGAAGAATTGCTGCTGCTTCGTGTACTGCAGATCGATGTTCGCCAGGTTGATCTCCATCAGCTTGGAGCAGCCCTCAAAAGCGGAATCGCAGATATATTGCACCGGCTGGGGCAGAGCAAAGGTATTCAGCCCCGAGTAAGCGAAGGCGCAGTCGTAAATATGGGTCAGGTTACAGTTATAAGGGATGTCTACCAGATACAGGGTATCGCAGTAGGCGAAGGCGTCATGCCCAATCTCCTCCAGACCGTTCCCCAACTTGATCGAGGTCAGACCTCCGCAGTTATAAAATGCATAATTTCCGATTCCAATTAACTTGTCTCCCACCGTCAGGGAGGTAATATTACCCTTATTGTTAAACACGCCGTTCAACGGGTTCTCGTTTACAAATGCCGCATTGGCGTCATTTGTAGCTATCGCTTTTGTCTGCACGATCTGCACATCCGCGGAAGTACTTGAAGAGTCCGTTTTATCCACCAGATACTGATTACCGATGTAGCTTACGCGCTGATTACAGATCCACTGGCGATTTGTATCCGAGCCGCTCTTTTTATAAAAATTTCCGTCGCTTCCTTCGAAAACTCCGATCCTCGATATAACCGCCTCATAGTCGGGCCTCAGGATATGAAATGTCCCGTCAGTATTTGTCTCCGTCGTATACAGGTCTTCCTCTTTTACATAATCCTCCTGCGGCACACCGTTCGCGTCCTTAGGCATATCATATCGGTAATAGAAGTTCTCCTGCAAATAGGATGAAGTTACCTCTTCTGCCTTCCAGGCCGGATTTTCTCGGGTGCAGAAGCTGAATCCCGGCATCTGATATTCCCCGAACACCGTCTTCGTATATGTCCTTTCATTCCCGTTCTCATCTTTAACCGGATTTCCCAGACTGTCCAGCTCCGTCACCTGTATGTCCTGTGTCGTTACTTTATAAGGTGAAGACATATAATACAGTACGTCGCGATCCCTGCTGATGGCCACATATCCCGTAGTCTGACCTCCGTTTGCCGACATCTGCGCGTAAGCGTCCACCGTATCCGGAATCGTCAGCGCCCCTCCCGCAAGCTCTTTTCCCGTATACTCTAAGATAATCGCCTCATTATTATACCAGGCGAAGTAAAAAAGCCCGTCCTCGTCGCTGTAAATATCCTGATAACCCGCCGGCACCAGGGGAACCTTGGAGGTTGTACCCCCGTTCGTCAGTTTATCCCAGGTCAGATTGGATTGAAACGAGGCAGGATTCGCGGAGGAATCATACGCCTCTACCTCCCTCTGCAGGCCCTCCGTAGGAACCGCCGCGATCACCAGCGACGAAGTCAGAAAAAGCGTACCCAGCGTCCTGCGAACCGACCTCTTTAACCTTCTGCTCTTCTTCTTTTTTCCTTTTACAGCTTCCGTCATGATCTTACTCCTTTATCCTCTTTGCCACAACAACGAACCGTCCGTCCTTCTCCTGATAATCGCAGGTGGAAAGCGTCAACAGCTGGTCGCCGTATTCCGCCGTCACCCCCGTATCATAAAGGGACAGAGCGGCCATTTCGTTCATATAGGAATCAAATTCCTGTTCGCTGTTTGCGTCTATAAACTGATAATACTTAAATACGATATCCTTCTCGCTGTATACCCTGGAGCGGAACACATACATGACCTGATAGGTTCCCTTCTCATAGATCGTATCGAACTGGATGTAAGGATGCTCCTTACAATATTCCTCCTCCTGATACAGATCCAGCTTTCCGAACATTTTCCCGCTCTTCATGTGATGCCCGTAGACGATATAATTCGTGCTGGGCTTTCCGATATCGCAGTCCTTATCCAGAAAGATTGTGCCGTTCTTGTCATATTCCTGATCCAGGTTATGCTTCAGATAATATTCATTATCCAAAGCCTGCACGACAGGGTAATCTATATCTGTATCGTCAATTTTTACCCATCCGATTAGGGTTTTATTGCGAATTAATAAATTTTTATATTCTTCCAACACTTCCCGGGGCTCCGCCGATTCATCCAGCGTATACAATGCCCTCGGAGCGGGCGTTACCTCCGCCGCGATCACCGGCATCTCCTTCAGCTTGTTAAACTCCTGCGCCACCTGCTCCGATCGGTAATGATACCAGGAGTAAACCCCGAAATAGCCGAGACAACCGACCGCTCCCACGCTGCACAGAGCAATTATCAGCTTCCTTCGCTTTTCCCTCTTTCGGATCTCCTCCTGAACCCGGGCCTTCATCTCCTCGGATAATCGTTCGCCTGCCGAGGGCCTTCCTCTCTCCTTCTCCCGGATTCCTTCTGCAGCGTTCCGGCCTTTTCGGACATCTTCCGCCTGCCGTTCCCTGATTTTTCCAGCTCCGATTCGGTCTTTTCGGGCGCTCCCGGACTGCCGTTCCCGGCTCTCAGCGCTTTCGTTTCGACTTCCCCGAACGCTCCCCCCGGTCGAACGCTCCCGGCTCTCTCCGGCTCCGCTCCGTTTTTCCCGGCCCGGTTTCTTACTCTCCGTGAAAACTTTTTTTCTACGCCCCTTTGCCGGAGACTCCGGCACGCGCTTTACCGCCTCCCGCAGCTCATCCCTGAAATCCTCCCCCAGCATAGTCTGAAAGGGATATTTGCCCTCGCGGATTTCTTTCAACAGAGTCGTCAGAGCTTCCCGATCCGAAAAATCGATCGCCTTCCGCAGCTCTTCTATTCTTTTATAATCCTTCAACGCCAGGGCGTACTCCGCAGCCGTGCGGAACGTTCTGCCCCCTACCGTATAATCCTTCTGCGCCATGTCCTTTCCTTCGCCTCTTCGATTCTCCTCCCTCCTCTCTATTTTACCTACATCTATTCATTTATGCAAGTGGTTTATCAAGATATTGTGCGAAACATTGACAGAAAAAACAGCGAACCCTTTTCATAAAAACCTGGTTCACTGCTTTACTGTTTCTATTATTTTGTTGCTTTGATTACGCTAACGCAAGCTCTCTTTTCTTGATAACATCGTTGACATCTTCTATACTTTTCCTGGTTGCAAGAGCTATCTGTTCGAGTGTAAAATCACTATCATACATATTCAAAATAAATTCTGTTACACTTTCAGCTCTGCCTTCAGCTCTGCCTTCAGCTCTGCCTTCAGCTCTGCCTTCAGCTCTGCCTTTTTCTCTGATTCCCTGTGATAAATTACACATTTCGTTCACATCCTTTCTTATTCTATCGTCTATCGCAATTTTATACTCTCTTTCCATGATCCCTAATTTTTCACCAACAGAAAGCTCCATTGACAAAAGGGTACTCAGCAGGCGGTGCAGCTCATATTTATCATCATGCTCAGGAAGCTCATTCGCTATACCGATCAGGACAATATTTAGCAGGTCAAGCCTGCCTTTCCACGGATAAGAGCCAAGCAAGTCATCCTGTGCCAGATGCACATAAGCCATGCTGTTCTCGTCCATGTTCATACACACCCAAATACTGAAAACACGCCGGATGTCGTTATAGTTTGTCTTGACAAAATCCCGTTCCTTCTGCGAGGAAACAAGGCGGCTCACATAGAATACTGCCCGGTTCAGGATATGGTAGCCTGTCGGTTCATCTTTTTGAGCCTCAACATTTACAATTACCTGTGAGATGCCGTCTTTCATACGCACATAAAAGATAATGTCAAACCGTATAAGCCCCTCGTTAATCTCCGCATTTTCCGTATTCAGCCCGACAATCCGCTGCCCGTTTTCTTCCTTT
>JAMPIG010000093.1 GCA_023662875.1 Roseburia sp.
AAATCCTCGAAGAAACATCTGCTCGAGCAAGCTCGGCAGCTGTTTCTTCGAGCACTTGACTCTGCCCTTTGCGGACATTATATCATCTCTTCCTGCACATTACAATAAAAAACATGACAGGTCTCCAGCGTCATATGTGTAATATGAAATAACCGCAAATGCGAAACAGTTCAAAAAAACACGGTTCATTGTGCAAAATGTTCAGATATTCCATTTATAAATTATTGTTTTTGTAACATTCATCAAGTTTTTACACCGTGTTCACAGTTTATTCATAATTCATTGCTATACTGTTTGTACAGTCGAAAGCAAACAAGACAAATTTTTTCATAATAGCCCAGGCGTCGAAAGGTGCCTGGGCACTCCTCATTTCTGAGGGTTAATGTCTTCCGTTCCGCTCCTTGGTGATCGCCAGAATCTCATCGTTTAAGGACAGCATCCTGTCGTCCAGGTCAGCCACCAGCTTCGCGCACTCGATCAGCTCCGTGCGGATATGCTCCGGCGCGTCGCCCTCGAATTTATAATGGATCTTGTGCTCCAGGCTGGCCCAGAAATCCATGGCTACGGTTCTGATCTGGATCTCTACCTTGGTATCCACCGTCCGATCGGACAGATAGACCGGCACGGTGACGATCATATGGTAGCTCTTATAGCCGCTGGCCTTCGGGAAGGTAATATAATCCTTTACCGCGATGACATTGATATCCCGCTGTTCGCTGATCATGTCCGCAATCCGGTAAATGTCCGAGGTAAAGGAACAGATAATACGGATTCCCGCAATATCGTTTATGTACTTCACCATGTTGTCTATGGTGGATTCATAGCCATTCCGCTTCAGCTTTTTCACAATGCTCTCCGGCGTCTTAATCCGGGCCTTGATATGTTCGATGGGATTGTACTGATGAACATGCTGAAACTCATCGTTCAATATCTCCATCCGGGTCTGCATCTGCCTCAGCGCCGCGTTGTAGATAATCGTCACCTCATTCCAGCTGTCAATTCCGTCTCCGTTGTCTGCTTTCAGTTCCATTTTTGCTCCTTCTATTACTATTTCATTTCATTTCTTCGCGGCAATAGGACTCCCACAGAGCGCAGATCCTATTGTTCAGGACGAATGAAACGACCTGCCGCTTCATCCCGTTCCCGCTCCGCCCCTCCGCGCGCAGAGGGACGCTTCTTCAAGTAAGTACATCTTACCACATTTTTCGGCAAAATTGTATAAAATTCAAAAAAATTTAATGATTTTTTGTATTTTTTTAGTACTTTCATACGTTTTTAAGCCCACTCTAAATAAATATGCGGGAAAAATTGATGTTATTCCTCTATTCCGATTTCTTTTTCATTTCTTCTCGATGGAAAAAATTGCCTGACCGGCTGAATTCCTGTCCGGGAAATACCGCCGACCGACTGAATCCTCCGCTTGGAACCGCCGCCGCCAGGGACTGGCGCAACTTCCAATTGCGGAAAAGGGAAAAATCGGTTAAGATAGAGTCGGAGGTGTAAATGATGTTTCGCTTATGGGCAAGAACCTTTAAAGACAATCGTATGCTGCAGGATACCTGCATAGAAGATAAGAGCGATGACACGCGCACGCACAAGATTTTCCGGGCGCTGGACGAGATCTGCCTTCAGTTCGACCTGAGTAAACCGATCTGGCTGGATAAAACCGTAACGGACTTCAAGCGCCACAGCAAAGTACGGTTTACTCAGGACAATTTCATCGACGGTATTGACTTCGACTATCTTGAGATTCAGGTGATCGAGGAGGATTAATCCTCGTAGCCGTTGGGATTATTTTTCTGCCATCTCCAGGAATCCTCGCACATTTCCCGGATCCCGTACTGCGCCTCCCAGCCCAGCTCCTTTTTCGCCAGAGAGGCGTCCGCATAGCAGGAAGCGATATCGCCGGGACGTCTGGGCTTGATCGTATAGGGAATCTCTACGCCGTTGGCCTCCTGGAAATTCCGAACAATATCCAGCACGCTGTAGCCCACGCCGGTTCCCAGATTGTAAATCTTCAGACCCGCCCTCTCCTCGATCTTTTTCAGGGCCTTTACATGGCCTTTTGCCAGATCCACCACATGAATATAGTCGCGGACTCCCGTCCCGTCCGGGGTATCGTAGTCGTTCCCGAATACGCCCAGCTCCTTCAGCTTGCCGACTGCTACCTGAGTGATATAAGGCATCAGGTTGTTGGGGATTCCGTTGGGATTTTCTCCCATGGTTCCGCTCTTATGCGCGCCGATCGGGTTAAAATACCGCAGCAGGATGACGTTCCACTCCGGATCCGCCTTCTGGATATCCGAGAGAATCTGCTCCAGCATGGACTTGGTCCAGCCGTAAGGATTCGTACATTGTCCCTTGGGACACTCTTCCGTAATCGGAATAAAAGCCGGCGTCCCGTATACGGTAGCACTGGAAGAAAAGATGATATTCTTGACGCCGTGCTTTCTCATGACGTCCGCCAGCGTCAGCGTACCCGCGATATTGTTCTCATAATACTCCCAGGGCTTCTGCACCGACTCCCCTACCGCCTTCAGACCCGCGAAATGAATCACGGCCCCGATTTCCTCCGCGGAAAAGATTTTCTCCAGCGCCTCCCGGTCAAGAATATCCGCTTTATAAAAAGGAATCTTTTTTCCCGTGATCGCCTCCGCGCGCTGCAGGGACTTTTCGCTGGCATTGCAAAGATTATCCAGCACCACTACATCATAGCCCGCCTGCTGTAGCTCCACCACCGTATGACTGCCGATAAAACCGGCTCCGCCCGTTACCAAGATCTTCATCGCTATCCCTCCTTGAGCTGTCCGGCAGGCGGCCTCAGAGTCTTGTCACCCGCCATATTTTTGTTGTCTTACAATGATAAGGATATCCGAAAATACTTCTATTCTCAATACTGATTTGTTGTGAGAACCTGTCGATTTGTTATCTACAGGACAACCCCATTCTTTTGCAGCAGTTCCCTTGCACTCTCCACGGAGTCCACTCCCGTCCGGTTCTTAATCGGCGCAAACTCCCGCTCCCTCACTACCTCAAAGGGCAGACAGCTCTTCATTTCATGGATCATATCCAGCACCAGATTTTCATATTTAAATCCGTTGGGCTCCTCCGGCTTTACCTGCTCCCCCGCCTCGTCCAGATAAGGAATCTTTTTTTCCACAAGATGCAGCGGCAGCTTTTTCCGGACGACCTCCGTCAGCTCATCCACCCGGAACAGGTAATTCAGAATCACGCCGAAATTATAGGCGGGCTCCCCCTTCTCGTCCTTCGCCTCCAGCAGCTCCCGGGTCATATCATAGTACTCTACGATAGAGGGCCTTCCGTCCTCCAGACAGATCGCCCCGACCCTCTCGTCCGGCGCGCTCTTCCGAACTACCTTCGCTCCCACCGTACAACCCTTCCGGATCGTCGCGCCGATAAAGCAGGGATCCGCAATCCGCTGCAGCACATTGTCGACCGCAAATACATTGAGCCACTCAATACCCTCCCGCCGCAGCAGCTCCTCCAGCCCGGCCCTCTGCAGGGAGATAAACCAGCCCCCGTTCCCGTTGGGCGAGGTTGCAAGCTTTCCCTTCTCCTCCAGATAGATCTTTCCCTGATAATCCGTGGCCGCCGCCATCTCCTGGGTAAAGAAATGGACATACTCCTCCCGATAACCAAAGAAATCATGTTCCTTCAGGAAGCTCGTCGTTGTCTCATGGTTCCTGTCGCTGGTCATCACAAACAGATGCAGCCAGGTATCCGCCTGACGCACCGTATCCAGCAGATTATGGATCAGGCACTCGAAAATATACAGCTCCCTGGTCAAACCGATATTGTACACGCCCTTTGGAGCGTCTGCGCCCAGACGCGTGCCCATGCCGCCGGCCAACAATACCGCCCCGACCCGCCCGGCCCGGAGCGCCTCCAGGCCCGCCGCCGTAAACTCCTCCCGGTTCGCCTCGATCTCCTCCAGCTGCATCGCGCCCAACGGAGTAATGACGCCCCGCCGTACCAGGGTCTCCCGATGTCCGCAGGCCTCCAGGATCTCCATATCCGTCGCCTCGATCTGCGCCAGCAGTCTCTCCCGCTCCTGCCCGCTCAGCTCCTCATAATACCGCAGCAGATGCTGCTGCCCGTAACGCTCCAACTTTTCCTTTGCCTGAGATAACGTCATACTCGCTCCTCCTTTTGCGCCCTGTTCACGCCTTCTGCAGATATTGTACCACCTTATCCCCACTTGGTTCAACCTTTATCTCTACTCCGAATTCCTTTGCATTTTTCAGGCTTTTATGCTACTGTAAAAAAGCGAGCTTCGCTCGCTTAGAAGAACGCTTCGCGTTCTTCCCTGATCGTGACGAAGTTTCCTATTCGATAAAAAAGTGCCGCACTGCGGCGCTTAGAAGAACGCTTCGCGTTCTTCCCTGATCGTGACGAAGTTTCCTATTCGATAAAAAAGTGCCGCACTGCGGCGCTTAGAAGAATGCTTCGCATTCTTCCCGGGCTGCGGCATAATGCGAACAGGCCCTCGCGGTCGCACAGCCGCGATAGAATCGACGCCCGCCAAAGCGGGCAGGGAGCAGAATATGGCAACCATCAAGGAAATCGCCGCATTGGCCGGCGTATCCCGGGGGACAGTAGACCGCGTCCTGAACCACCGCGGCAGCGTCAACCCCGCCACGGCAAAAAGAATAGAAAAAATCGCCAGAGACCTGGACTACCGACCCAACGTAGCCGGTCTGGTTCTGGCGGCTCAAAAAAGGAAGCTGCGCCTGGGAGTCATCCTGTTCTCCCCGGAAAATCCTTTTTATATCGACGTTCTGGCTGGCGTGAACGAAAAGGCGGAGGAGCTGGCCGGTTACAACTGCACCGTGCTGATCCGCCAGATTTCCTTCGGCGTGGAAGAGCAGCTGAAGGCGATCGACGAACTGGAGGCGGAGGAGGTAAACGGTATCGCCCTGGCCCCCTATAACGACGAGCGGGTACGCCGCCGCATCAATCAACTTTTCGCCAGGGGGATTCCCGTAGTCACCCTGAATACGGATATTGAAAATTCCAAGAGAATCGCCTATGTTGGCAGCAATTATACCCGGAGCGGCGCTACTGCCGCCGGCCTGCTGCACCTCATAACCCACGGGCAGGTAAACGTTGGGATTGTCACCGGTTCCTCCAACATCCTTTGCCACACAGAGCGGATCGTCGGCTTTACCGAGACGCTCCGCCCTTACAGCGACACCATCCATATCACGGATATCATAGAGGTACATGACGACGAGATCGAGAGCTACGAAAAAACCGCCGCTCTCCTCCGGCGTCACCCCGAGATCAACGCCCTGTACTTTACAGCAGGGGGCGTCTACGGCGGCTGCCGCAGCGTAAAGGCTCTGGGGCTGCAGGGAAAAATACGTATTGTGGCCTATGATATGGTTCCCACCACAAAGGAGCTGGTGGAAAAGGGAACCATATCCGCTGTGATCTGCCAGCAGCCCAGACTGCAGGGAAGTAAACCCCTGGCGCTTCTCTTTACCTACCTCACCACTGGCGAACTGCCGGAAAAAGAGCGTCTCTACGTCGCCGTCGATATTCGGATCCGGGAAAACCTGTAGATTTAAATCTCATACTTACACCATACGCTCATCTCCCCCTCGCCGCGGTTGCCCCAGGCGTAATAGGGAAGAAAGGTCAGCTCCGTCTCCTCCTCCCGGGCCGGAGCGTATTCCCCATACAAAGGAGCGCCTTCCCCGCTCTCCTGTCTCCGCATTCCCGGTATCTTCAGCACGCACATTTCATGCCCGAGCTCCTTCGTTTTTTCTACCCTGGCTTCTCCCAGCCTCTCCGCATCGACCCGCAGCAGATGCAGATTTTTCCCGTTGTCCCTTTCCTCCAGACAGAAGCAGATCGGGCCTCTCAGGAAGGCAGCCTTCCCAAAAGTCTCCCGCACTCTGGTATTCGCCGCCATGCAGCGCACCTTCATCGGAAAATGCAGGACAATTTCATCGCCGTCCTGCCATTCTCCGGTCAAATACAAATACCCGCTCTCCAGCCTCACTGTCGTTTCCTGCCCTGAAACCGGCTCGAGCTGCACAGCTCCCCGCCGCAAACTGCCCGCCTGTACCCTGCAGGCCAAAAGCGTCAGTCCCTTCCTGCGGACAGAAATCTCCGAATCGCCGCACCAGCCTGGAATTCGGAACGCCAGGCTTCCCCGGGCCGCTTTTTCCGTGTGAAGCGACGCCTTTACTCTGCCGTCCCAGGGGAACCCGCTCTCCAGCATCAGATCCAGCTCCGTCCCGTTTAATGTAAAGCTGATATTGCTTCCCACATACAGATGCGTATACAGCGTATCCTCGCCCTGAGTATAAATATATGCCCCAAGGGAGCTTACAAGCCTTGCAATATTGGGCGGACAGCAGGCGCAGCCGAACCATTTCTGCCGTACAGGCTTTACATGACGCTTCCTCTCGTCCTTCTCGCAGGCCTCCGGTACTACCTCCAGCGGATTGACATAAAAGAAGCTCTTCCCGTCCAGCGCCATCCCCGCAAGCACCGTATTATACAACGCCTGCTCCATCACATCCCCGTAACAGCCCTCCGCCCGGATCTCCAGCATCCTCCTGGCAAAAAACGCCAGCCCGATCGCCGCGCAGGTCTCCGAATACGCCGTGTCCCCGGGCAGATCGTAGCCGAAGGAAAACGCCTCCCCTACATGGGTTCCGCCGATACCGCCGGTAATATACAGCTTCTCATTCACAATATTGTCCCAGAGCCTCCGGCAGGCCTGATACATGGCCTCGTCCCCCGTAAGCCTCGCCACATCCGCCATCCCGCTGTAAAGATAGACGGCCCGAACCGCATGACCCACTGCCTCGGACTGCTCTCTTACCGGAAGATGGGCCTGATGATAAGCATGGCGGAGCTCTCCGGGATCCGGCTCCCGGTATGCCTTTCCCTCATACGCCGCGCGCTCCCTCTCCTCCAGGTCGAAGTAATAAGGCTTCGTCCCCCTGACCTCCAGGAAGAACCGGCCGAGCTCCAGATACTTCCGCTCTCCCGTAGCCTCGTACAGTCTCGCCAGCGCCATCTCCGCGATCTCATGTCCCGGATAACCCTTAGACTTTTCCTCCTCCGGCCCGAACCTTGAGGCGATAAAATCCGCGTAACGCTCCGCCGCCTTCAGCAGCTTGTCCTTGCCGGTAGCCTGATAATAAGCGATCGCACCCTCCGCGAGATGCCCGAAGCAGTAAAGCTCATGGTGATCCCGCAGATTGGTAAAGATTCGATCCATCCCGTTAATAATGTAATAGGTATCCAGATATCCGTTCTCCGCCTGGGCCGCGCAGACGATATCGATAGCCTCGTCCGCCGTCTTCTCCAGCTCCGGATCCGGATGATTGATCAGCGAATATCCCACCGCCTCGATCCACTTTGAAAAGTCGCTGTCCTGAAATACAAATCCGTAAAATCGATCCGGATCCGGGTTCGCCGGATCCTCCGGCAGCGCCTCAAAGCCCCGGAAGGTATAGGTCGGCGCCGCAAAGGCCGTCCCCTGCTCCCGCTTTTCCCGCATCAGCCTTCCCGCCGTCTTAAAATTGCGCATACAATAGCTGGGAGCCGCGCCGGGAACCCGGTCGTTCAACGCCTCCCACTGATAAGGGATCACTTCCCGCCGCACCAGCTCCTGCTCCCGGCCCCAAAACGCATCCGTAATCTGTACCTGCTTTAAATCCAATGGACTGCTGTAATCTTCCCGTTTCATAATTATACCCCTTTGCGTGCTTCGGTGTTTTATTGTACCATGATTGCGTTGCAATCGCGGCATGGATGGCTATTCGCCCGTTTCTTGCCGAGAATAAGGTTATTTTACCACAGCCATACATTCAAGTCCATAGGTTATCTTGGCGCATTCGCTTTGGCGACGCAGCTTACCGCCCCGGACGACCTGATGCGGGTATTGCTTCGCAACAAGAAGTTGCTTTTCAAAAATACTGCGTGCCGCTATAATAGAATCAAAGGAACGATTCTATTATCCAAAAACTATAATAGAATCAAAGGGACGATTCTATTATCCAAATGCTATACTGCTACCAACTCAGGAGGAACAATCATGGAAATAAAAGATATGCTGAAAGGCTTGCGCGAAAAAAATCAACTCACGCAGGAGCAAATGGCGAAGCGCTTAATGGTCACAAGGCAGGCCGTCAGTCGTTGGGAAACGGGAGAAACCCAGCCCAATACAGACACCCTGAAGCTTTTGTCTCAGGAGTTCAACGTGTCTATCAATACCCTTCTCGGTTCTCCCAGACAGCTT
This sequence comes from Roseburia sp., assembly GCA_023662875.1. Taxonomy (GTDB): domain Bacteria; phylum Bacillota; class Clostridia; order Lachnospirales; family Lachnospiraceae; genus Acetatifactor. The sequence continues at coordinate 8,285 of JAMPIG010000093.1, forward strand.
ATCTGCCAATGCTGCGGGATGCCGTTAAGCGAGGATAACCTGATCAGCCGTGAACCGGACGGAAGCTATAATGAGGACTATTGTAAATGGTGTTATACGGACGGTCAATTTGTGTATCCATCGATGGATTCTCTGCTTGATTACCTGGTCGGCCACATGCCAAACCCCGATCATTTAGCAGAGGACGAACTCCGCCAGCAATTTACAGCTTACCTTTCTCAACTAAAGCACTGGAACAGCGAAAACAAATCGGAGGAATTATCATGAATTTTTTAACGATCACGTCATCTGATAGCATGTGGGAGGAAGTAATCCAATTTGCGCAAAATTGCTCCTGGGGAGCCGGAAAATCCCTGGCCCAAAACATGTCCGACAATATCTTTACGGATTGGGAACGAGTCATAATTGCCTTACAGGGAAATGATATTGCGGGTTACTGCACAGTTGCCAAAAGCGATTGTATCCCAAATGTCCCCTATACTCCCTACGTCGGGTATTTATTCGTTGATGAAAAATACAGAGGACACCGCCTGAGTCAAAAGCTTATTTCCTACGCGATGTCTTATCTGCGGACGTTAGGATTTTCCCGTGTGTTTTTGGTAAGCGATCATGAAAATCTTTACGAAAAATACAGTTTTGAAGTTATTGACCGAAAACCCGCTCCCTGGGGCGAAATGGAGAAAATTTATATGCGGGAATTGTAAAGTTTACCGCTCGCCTCAAATCCCAGAGCAGTGCAAAGCTGCCCGTAATTGTCAATATAGTCGATTATCTTTTTATAATAGATGCCAGATCTATCAAATCTATTTTTCTTAAAAAAATCCGTGGGATTTTGTCGTGGCCGGTGTATATTAAACGTAAGGAGGGGAAAGCAGTGGATTATTCGGAATTGATTGCCGCTTTGCGTGAACGCCGGGCCGACGCGCTGGAATGTTTTCAGAGGTTATTTACTCCTCTGCTGCGTTACATCATCGCACCTATCCTTCCCGATGAGCGGGATCAGGAGGAATGCTTGTCCGATATTCAGCTTCAAGTGTGGGATGCCATCAAGGGCTATGACCCTGACAGGGCCGCATTGACCACCTGGCTTACTCATTTAGCGCGGAATGCGGCGCTGAATCGGCGGCGCGCGAATGAACGCCGCCACGAGGGCGTCTGCCTGGATGAAACCGTACCTGACGCCGGAGACACACCGGAGCAATCGGCAATCAGAACCGAGACCGCAAAAGCTCTGTGGGACGCGGTGGGACGGCTGGAACGGCGGGATCGAGAGCTGTTCCTGCGCAAATACTATTATTACCAGTCCACCGCGCAGATTTCCGCTGAGCTGGGGCTGACCGTCCGGGCCGTGGAGGGCAGATTATATCGTGTTCGCAAACATTTACAGGCAGAATTAGGGGGTGACAACCATGGATGAATTTGACAGAATGCTCTATCAAGATGCCCGGCAGATGCCGCCGGATGTGATCAATCAAGAGCCTCCCAAGCCATGGGAAATATCGGTGAAGCGGATCAGCTGGGGACTGATTCTCATCAATATCACCTTGAATTTCTACGGTCTGAATATCATCCTGCCCGCCGTAGGCACGGTGCTGCTGTGGCTGGGGCTGCGCTCGCTGCGCCGGACGAATGGAGGTTTTCGATTTGCCTGTTGCTGTGCCACAGTGTATGCCGTCCTGCACATGGCTGCGATTGTTCTGCAGGCCACCCCCTTCGATTTGGCAGTATCGGAACGGATTGGCGGGGAGTGGAGCACCGGTACGGGAACTCTCCCTTTTTACTATGCGCTTCGTACCGTTGTGCTTCAATTGACGCTGACCCTGACTGTGACAGGACTATGGCGCGGCCTGAAGGCAATGTTTTTGGATGCGGGCCAAATACCCCGCACCGCCGCTGCGGGGGGACTGGTCATTCTGGAGGCATTAATGATTCCACTGGCCTTCATCGGGGTGAACGGCTGGCTGCTGGTCGGGCCGCTCCTGATCTTGTTCCTTTTCCTGATCTGGAGTCTGTACAAACTCGGAAAAAGCCTAAATGAAGCAGGCTATACCCTGACCCCCGCCCCGGTGCGGTTCCCCTGCGGGCTTGCATTTGGCCTATGGCTGGGCATTCCCTTGGCAGCGGTGATGACTCTTCCGATACTGTTTTCCCGCCTGCCCGTCCCGGAGCAGACACCGGTCTGCGGCTCTGACGAAAATACGGCTTTGCGTGCAGAGCTTCTTCGTCTGGGCTTCCCGGAGGATCTTCTGTCTAAACTGTCCGACAGCGAATTGGCCAAATTTCAGGGAGCCTACGGCTTGACGATGAAGGTGAAGGGACAAGAAGATTCCTCCGGAAGCTACCCTGACGGAATTCCATCTGTGGAGATGCTGGAAATCCCGGTGCGGGACGATCACTACGACTTCCATACCGTCTATCTGGCTTATCTGTGTTGGAGCGCGGAGGAGGTGTCCGGCGGCGGATATATGGAGGGGATTCGCGTCATACCTGATTGGCAGGGCGTCACAGTCCACACCTCCTGTCCCAGCGGGACGCTGGAGTGGCGGGACGAAAGCGGCATGTTCCATACAGCTCCGATGTCCTTTTATTTCCGCTCCGACGGTTCCGGTGTCCCGTCCTATTACGCCGATTTCTCCTTACCCAAAGGCGTAGAGGGCCCCGTGGAGGGCTGGGTGTCCTGGGAATCAGCCCCCGCTTATCCGGAGAAGCTAACGGTGTACAATTATCAGTTGGCGTTTGCCCATCGGCTCACTCCCTGGCAGTATCCCTATCGGCTGCCGTCAGATGTCCTCCTGTCCGGTAAGGGCAGTCCTGGGTGGAGGGTCAACTACGAGCGGGGCTACACGGGCCAGCTTGCTCCTGAAGGGCAGTTTGTATCCGGCGGATACTAAGGCTTTGACGAATCACAGCGCGGCGGCTCCGTGGAGAACGAACCGCCGCGCTGCTGCCATTTTCCCGGCAGCCCTGCTGGTAGAAAACGGCGAGGAATCTGCTATTCGAACTCGGCGTGTTCTTTGTCGTTCTTAACTACATTTATTTAAGTTTTAGGCAACAACATATCCATACTTTGAAGAACTCGTATCTGTAAGACTTTGCTTTAAAGCGTTTGGCACTTTACGTCCAATATCTTTATAACACGAATACACGTCATCTACAGAAATATTTTCTTTAGCCAATATTTTTTGTAAATAATAAATTGCTACTGCATTGAACTCTATGTTTGATTGTGGATTTTTCGATGTGACAAACTCTTTTAATGTTGTTTTATCCCTTGGCGATAAATTTAAATCTTTATTGATTTGATATGTATCTTTTGTATTATTCTTTTTTCTAATCTTTTTACCTTTCTCTTTTATAGATTCTTCTATAGGTGCTTCAACAATTATTTCCTTCTCTATTTCTTCTGTGTTTGACAACTCTGCTATAGGTTCAACACTAAAAAGTTGACGAACCATAACATCAAATGCCTTTTCCTGCAAGCATTCAGGAAACTTATTTAATATATCAGCAATTTCCAACATAGTTTCTCTTATTTCTTCCAATCTCATCTTATAACAACTTTCTTTCTCTTTATAGTTGTTTATTTAAACCGTCAAATCTAGCGGTAAATCCGAAATATCTTTAAGTCTTTTTCCCTGTACAAGAGTTTCCAATGTTTCAACCGCATCTTCAGAACCAACTTCTTTTACTGCTCGAATCAACTCATAAAGCGCAAAATGATATACGCAATCAATATCACCAGTCCCAAGTGCCAACGATGCCAGACGGTTAGGCATTGGCTCTGCTGTCACAACAACAATATGCGGAAGATGTCCTTTCCTATTGCGAATCAGATTCAATGCTTCTGTACGGCTATTCTGTGCCCGGT
>JAMPIG010000094.1 GCA_023662875.1 Roseburia sp.
GGAATGATGGGGAGATGCCGTCTGAGCTGAATTCGACGGAAAAACTGTTTGAAAAGCATTCTTCCAAGCCGTATAATCCAAAACTGGCAAATGTTTTCTTTAAGAGCGGTATGATTGAGGCATGGGGCAGAGGGTTTGACAAGATTAAGGAGGCATGTGCAAAGTATGATGGACGCCTGCCGGAATATAATATCAGTGCATCCGGAATTATGGTACTTTGCAAGGCGTGTGATAAGTACATGGAATTGTTGAATAATAAGAATTTGTATCTTGGTCAAAGCGACCAAGATAATGACCAAGATGTGACCAAGATGATAATTGTCTTTTGCAAACGGCCGCATTCTGCTAAGGAAATTATGGATTATGTCAAAATAAATGATAGGAGCTTTTTTAGAAGGCATTATCTTAATCCTATGATTAAAACGGGACAGTTAAAAATGACAATTCCTGACAAGCCCAAAAGTGGAAATCAAAAATATTATGTTTAGTAACTAATCGGCTCACATCTTGGTCAAAGTGACCAAGATAGTGACCAAGTTGTAATGATGAAAATATAGAAAAATGTAATTCGTTACACAGTGTGTGGCGAATTGGGAAAAAATTGGAGATGACATTACCCGATAAGCCATCAAGTAAGAACCAAAAGTATTATTCGTGAATCAGTCATCCTGTGCATTGCCCTGTTTGCGATGAGCAAGATAATGACAGGATAATCATTAAAAAGTTGCGACGCGTCACAACTTTCTGAAAAAAGAGATGTTTCAAAGAAAGACTATTGGGAAAAAGAGGGAGGTACTCGCGTGACCACGGGCAAGGTTCTGGAGGATAATCTGATTTACGAAATCCTTTCCGTTGTGGAGGAAATACCGGAAGGAAAGGTAGCTACCTACGGGCAGATTGCCCGTCTTGTCGGCAGGGAGAAAAATGCCCGTCTTGTCGGCAGGGTTATGAGGATGGCCGGGTATTACGGACAGTACCCGTGCCACAGAGTGGTAAACCATACGGGGAGGCTCGTTCCCGGATGGCGGGAACAGAAGGCTTTGCTGGAATCGGAGGGTGTCGCCATGAAAGATGAAGGTCATGTGGATCTGAAGAAATGCAGGTGGGACTGTTGACGGAGAAGGGGAGAAATTATGATCAGAATGCTTTTCTGCCGCGGCAGGGGTGCGGTGGGAGCGGCGTGTGCAGATAAAGAAGGGCGATTGCGGTGAAAAAGATTGACTACTGCCGGAAAGAAAGGTATAATCAAGCGAAAGAAAGAAATCCGGCGAATGCGGATATCCGGATTTTGGAAGTATTATGCGGGTGCTGCAGATTTGTAAACGGATAGCATTTCAGCAGCCTGCGGCCATACGGTAAGCAAAACGCTCAAAAGGAGAAGTTGTGTTATGAAAAGTGCCCTGAAATATCTGGCAATTCTTTCCTTGACCGTTTCCCTTGCTCTTTTTACGGCAGGCTGCGGCAAGAAGGACAATGCCTCTGTTCCCGACCCGGATGCCTGGGAGCAAAAGGACTATGTTCCGGAATATACGGATATGGGAAATGATCTGATCGATATGACCTTTCATTACGGGATACAGCAGCTCGGAGAGGAGTTGTGCTATCTCTCTTACGATTCGGACAGCGGTCAGGCTCTCGAAAAATATTCTCTGACGGACGGCAGCCGGACGAGCGTTCCCTTTACCTGGCTGGAACCCGAAGTGCGGCAGAATATCAGCCGTTTTACTTTTGCGGAGGATGGCGGCCTGTATGCCGTCGTCTGGCAATATCCGGAGTCGGATTCCGACGGCGGTAATCAGGCGGTCATCCTGTTAAGCAAATTTGACGCGCAGGGAAACCAGTCTTTTGCCGTGGATATCTCGGAACAGGTCCGTGAGGAATTCGGCGGAGGCGTCAACAACATGCCGGCGGCGGATGCCTGGGGGCGTATTTACATAACCGGGAAAACAAAGGTCTGGCTGTACGATCTTCAGGAAAACGGGGAGCCGTCCTATCGGGGACAGGTAGCGGTATGTCCCGGCGGGGAGGAGGACGTCAATATCGGTGCCATTCAATGCGGCAGGGACGGCAGGATGTATGTCTGTTACAGCAGAGGAGAGAGGCTTTCTGACGCCTCCTGCACCCTGGTGCAGATTGATTTTGAAAACTGCAGACTCGGCGCGGTTTACGAGGATTTCCCGGGCGCGGGGGGAATTGCCCCGGGTACGGAGAAGGATTTTTTGGTGAACGATACGGAAACGGTCTATGAATACGATCTGGTTTCCGGAAATGCGGAACCGGTGTTGAACTGGATGGAAAATAATGTGTTGGGCAGCGAAGTACGGCATTTTGGCGCACTGAAGGACGGGCGGATTTACGCTGTGACGAAGGAGTGGGGAAACGAAAACTCCGGGCTTATGGTATTCCAGAGGATGACCGGGGACGGGCCGACTGACCCGCGGGAAGAAATCACGCTGGCAAATTTGTTTTATAACGGTGAATTGCAGAAGGCGGTAGCGGATTTTAATAAACGCAGTGATCAATACCGGATTGTAATAAAGGAATATAAGGAATATCAGACGCTGCTTCTGGATATTACGACGAACTGCCCGGATATTCTGGATCTGAACAGCCTGAATGTAGAACAGCTGGCGGGGATGGGCGTTTTTGCGGATCTGAACGGTTATCTGGATAACAGCAGTGTGCTTGAACGCTCCGATTATCTGGAAAATGTCCTGGATGCCTATACCTTTGACGGTAAGCTGGTAACCGTTCCCTCTACTTTTTCAATACAGACCGTAATCGGCAACGCAGAGAGTCTGCGGGAAGTATTCGGGGACGATTTTGAGGGCGGCTGGACTGTGGATGAGCTGATGACCTATGCGAACGCTTACCCGGAGACCGAGCTGTTTGACCGGCTCTCTAAGAGTACCGTTATGTACTATCTGATGATGTACGGAAAAGACAGTTTTATCGACTGGGAGGCCGGGAAATGCTCCTTTCAGTCGGATCGTTTTAAAAATGTTTTGGAATTTGTCAAGCGTTTTCCTGACGAAGCGGCGTTAAATTCCGCGAGTACGGCGGCCCGGCTGGAGTCCGGTGAGGTGCTTCTGGCGGCTGCCAGTGTTTACCGCTTTGACAGTCTGCAGTTGTATGAGGAAGCGTTTCACGGCGAAGCGGCCTGTGTGGGATTTCCCACCGCGGACGGCAGCGTGGGCTGTGCGCTTTATACGAATAACGCGCTGGCCATTGCAGCTAACTCTGCGCATAAGGAGGGGGCGTGGTCCTTTATAGAAGGGTTTCTGGCGGACAAAGCTGAGAACGGGGACTCGGACGATTTTGTGACGAACAGGACGAGGCTGGAAAAAAATGTGGCGTCGGCGCTGGCGGCGGAATATGCCGTCTATGACGACGGTACTCTGGTAGTGGATAAGGAAGGCAACCATATCGTCACCAATTATGTCGGCTCTACCATCACTTTTGCGGACGGATGGACCTTTGTCAGCCATCCTCCTACCGAGGAGGAGGTACAGAAGGTTTTTTCGCTGATTGGGAAAGCTGTGCGACGACCCGATCGGGAGAGCGATATTCTTCTGAATATCATCAACGAAGAAGCGGACGCTTTCTATCAGGATCAGAAGAGCGCAGACGAAGTGGCGGATCTGATTCAGAACAGGATCCAGCTTTATCTGGACGAAAACAGGAGTTAAAGCAGGATTTTTTATTCTTGACAAATATAGGTCGATAGGCTATATTTTTGAATATAGAAAAACAGGGGGATTCCTTCGGATCAGGAGGAGTCTTCCGGGACAAAAGGCTGTGACGAAGAGGAGTACGCATCACCCCTTAAAAGAGAGAGCCGCTGTCCGCCGCGTGCGGATGCTGAAAGGTGGCTTGAAGGAAGGGATGGGGAAGGTAGCTTCCGAGCCGGAGGAACCAGAGCGGCAGGCTTGGCCGTGTGGGAAGGACGTTTCCCGACGCGCCAAAAATACGCTGTAAGTCCTCCCGATTTATCCCCGTTACAGGATGAGGCTTTGCTGGAAGTCGTTGAGGCGGAAGACCGTGAGGTCTGCCGCGAACAAAGGTGGTAACGCGTGACTGACGCCCTTTGCGAATGAATGTTCGTGAAGGGCGTTTCTTGCGCGCATAAGCAGAGACAGGAGAGAACAAAACATGAGCAAAGAACTTGCAAAAACCTACGATCCCAGCGGGATTGAGGACAGACTGTATCAGAAATGGCTGGAAAAAAAGTATTTCCACGCGGAGGCGGATCCCTCCAAAACACCCTTTACCATCGTGATCCCGCCCCCCAATATCACGGGGCAGCTGCATATGGGACATGCGCTGGATAACACCATGCAGGATATTCTGATCCGGTTTAAGCGGATGCAGGGCTATAACGCCCTCTGGCAGCCGGGGACGGATCACGCGTCCATCGCAACGGAGGTCAAGATTATCGAGAAGCTGAAAGAGCAGGGGATCGACAAGCATGACCTGGGACGGGAGAAATTTCTGGAAAGGGCCTGGGACTGGAAAAAGGAGTACGGCGGCCGCATCGTTTCCCAGCTGAAAAAGCTGGGCTCCTCCTGCGATTGGGACAGGGAGCGTTTTACCATGGACGAGGGCTGCAACAGGGCCGTCACAAAGGTCTTTGTCAAGATGCATGAGAAGGGCTATATTTACAAGGGGGCCCGCATGATCAACTGGTGCCCGGTGTGCAATACCTCGATCTCCGACGCGGAGGTGGAATACCAGGAGCAGGCGGGGCATCTGTGGCACATCAAATATCCCGTGATGAAGGAGGACGGCACACCCAGCGACAAGGAGTTTCTGACTTTTGCCACCACCCGTCCCGAGACCATGCTGGGAGATACGGCGGTAGCCATCCATCCCGAGGACGAGCGGTACAGTCACCTGATCGGAAAGAGTGTGCTGCTGCCCATCGTCAACAAGGTGATTCCTGTCGTCACGGATACCTATGTTGACCGGGAGTTCGGCACCGGCGTGGTAAAGATTACCCCCGCCCATGACCCCAACGACTTTGAGGTGGGAAAGCGTCACGGGCTGCCGCTGGTCAACATCATGAACGACGACGCGACGATCAACGAGAACGGCGGAAAGTACGCGGGGATGGATCGCTATGAGGCGCGAAAGGCCATCGTGGAGGAGCTTGACCGGCAGGGCCTTCTGGTAAAGATCGAGGATTACAGTCATAACGTGGGAACCCACGACCGCTGTAAGACCACCATCGAGCCGCTGGTGAAGGAGCAGTGGTTCGTAAAGATGGAGGAGCTGATCAAGCCCGCCGTCGAGGCCGTAAAGAAGGGCGAGATCCGGCTGATTCCCGAGCGGATGGAGAAAACCTATTTTAACTGGACGGACAATATCCGGGATTGGTGTATCAGCCGTCAGCTGTGGTGGGGGCATCGGATTCCCGCGTACTATTGCGATGAATGCGGGGAGACTGTGGTGGCGGAGACCGCGCCGGAGGTCTGCCCGAAGTGCGGCTGCAGGCATTTTACGCAGGATCCGGACACGCTGGATACCTGGTTTTCCTCGGCGCTCTGGCCCTTTGAGACCCTGGGCTGGCCGGAGCGGACAAAGGATCTGGAATACTTTTATCCCACCGACGTGCTGGTGACGGGCTACGACATTATTTTCTTCTGGGTGATCCGGATGATTTTCTCCGGCTATGAGCATATGGGGGAGAAGCCCTTCCGCACGGTGCTGTTTCACGGCCTTGTGAGAGACAGTCAGGGGCGCAAGATGTCGAAATCTCTGGGCAACGGAATCGATCCGCTGGAGATTATCGAAAAATATGGCGCGGACGCTCTGCGGCTGACGCTGATCACCGGGAACGCGCCCGGCAACGATATGCGCTTCTACTATGAACGGGTGGAGAACAGCCGGAATTTTGCCAACAAGGTGTGGAACGCTTCCCGCTTCATCCTGATGAACATGGACGGGAAGACGGTGACGGAGCCGAAGCCGGAGGAGCTGCAGCCGGTGGATCAGTGGATTTTGTCGAAGCTGAACACGCTGGTGAAGGACGCCACCGACAATATGGAGAATTTTGAGCTGGGAATCGCGGTACAGAAGGTCTACGATTTCATCTGGGATGAATTTTGCGACTGGTATATCGAGATGGTAAAGCCCAGGCTGTACGGCACCGACGACGCGGTCAGTCAGAACGCGGCGCTCTGGACGCTGAAGAGTGTGCTCACGGAGGCTTTAAAGCTTTTGCATCCCTATATGCCGTTTATCACGGAGGAAATCTTCTGCACGCTGCAGAGCGAGGAAGAGTCCATTATGATCAGCCGCTGGCCGGAGTACCGGGAAGACCGGATTTTTGCCGCGGAGGAGAAGGCCATTGAGACCATCAAGGAAGCGGTTCGCGGGATCCGGAACGTGAGGGCGGAGAGGAACGTTGCGCCGTCGCGGAAGACGGGGGTCTTTGTGGTGAGCGCGGAGGCGGAGATCCTTGAAACCTTTACCGAGGGCAGACTGTTCTTTGCCTCTCTGGCGGGCGCAAACGCCGTGACAGTTGTCCCTGCGGCGGAAAAGGAAAAGGCGGGAGTCCCGGAGGACGCGGTATCCGTGGTGATTCCCGGAGCTACCCTGTATATTCCCTTCGCGGAGCTGGTGGATATCGGGCAGGAGCGGGAGAGGCTGCAAAAGGAAGAAAAACGGCTGGAGGGAGAGCTGGCCCGGGTCAACGGGATGCTTTCCAACGAGAAATTTCTCTCCCGGGCGCCTCAGGCGAAAATCGACGAGGAGAAGGAGAAGCTTGCCAAATATACGCAGATGATGGAGCAGGTAAAAGCCAGGCTGGAGCAGCTGGGCTGATGGACGGCAGGAGAAACGCCGCCGGGAGGGATGAGAAGATTGAAAAAACAGCGGATCGCCTCCTTTGAGGAGGCGGAGAATTATATCAACGAGACGCCGCGTTTTACGACGAAGAATACGATGGAGGACACGAAAGCGTTCCTCCACCGGCTGGGGGATCCCGACCGGCGGATGCGCATGATCCATGTGGCGGGAACCAACGGGAAGGGCTCGGTCTGCGCCTATCTGCGCTGTATCCTGGAGGCGGCCGGGTATCGGACAGCGGTGTTTACTTCGCCTCACCTGACGGATATCCGGGAGCGGTTTGTTGCGGACGGGGAAATGATCTCAAGGGAGGATTTTCTGTGCGTCTTCCTTCAGGTCTATGATATGCTGGACTGGGAGGCCGGGGAGAGAGGTGAGTGCTTTTATCATCCCACCTATTTTGAATACCTGTTCTTTATGGCAATGCTGTTTTTTGCGGAGAAAGCTCCGGATTTCTGTATTCTGGAAACCGGCCTGGGCGGCCGGCTGGACGCCACCAACGCGGTGTCGAAAAAAGAGCTGGCAGTGATCACGCGGATCGGCCTGGATCATGTGGAATATCTGGGGGATACCCTAAAGGAGATCGCGGGGGAAAAGGCCGGTATTATGAAAGCGGGAACGCCCGCAGTCTACTGGGATACCTGCCCGGAGACCACCCGGGTGTTTGAAAGCCGGGCGGCAAAACTTGGGGTATCAGCGCAGGCCGTGTCGAAAAAGGACTATCGGTTCTTAAGTTTTACAAATAAAAGCATTGATTTTTCGCTGCACACTCGGTATTATAATAATATTAACCTTACCTTGCATACGATTGCCGGATATCAGATGGAAAACGCAGCGCTGGCGGTTCGGGCGGCGGAGCTTTTGGACGACGGACGGGCTGTCACGGCGGAGGAGGTTCGGCGGGGAGTCGCGGAATGCTTCTGGGCGGGCAGGATGGAAGAGGTGCTGCCTGAGGTCTATGTGGACGGCGCGCACAACGGCGACGGCATCCGGGCTTTTCTGGAGACCGTGGCGTCGGACGGTGCGGACGGGGGACGCCTGCTGGTGTTCGGCGTAGTGCAGGATAAGGATTACGGGCGTATGGCGGAGGAGCTGGTAAGCTCCCGGCTTTTTGAGAGAATTTATATTGCGCATCTTGAGACGAAGCGGGGGACGGATCCGGAAAAGCTGAAAGCGCTTTTTGAGCGGTATCCTGACTGCAGCTGCCGGGTGTGCGGCGGAACGGAGGACGCCTTCCGGCAGGCGCTGGACGACCGAGAGAGAGGGCAGCGCGTCTATATTGCGGGCAGTCTGTATCTGATAGGTGAGATCAAGGAGATTCTCGCAAAGCGGCAGGACGACCGGGAAATTGATTCCCGCGAGTAAAAGTGTCCTTCAGACACATGGCTTAGCGGCCGTGAAGCAGACAGTTGACGAATGCAGCGGGGTGTATTGGTTGGAAGGGATGTCTGCAGGGCAGCCGGGAAATTGATTCCCGCGAGTAAAAGTGTCCTTCAGACATATAGCCAGGCGGCTGCGAAACGGACATTTGGAGAATGCCGCGAGGGGTCACGCGCCTCGTACTCTACAGCGCTGCAAGCTTGATGACCGTGCATCGCAGATGTGCTTTGCTTTACGGCGAGAGTGGTGAACGGAAGGGATGTCGGCAGGGCAGCTCTGTGGAATTGAGCGGAAGGGATGTCCGCAGGGCGGCTCCGTGAATTGAACGGAAGGGATGTCCGCAGGGCAGCCCTGTGGAATCGATCGAAAAGGAAGAATGAAACTGGCGGAAAAATGTCCGCAGGACGGACGGGAGAGCAGGAATGATAAATTTTGAGGAAGAACTGAAAAAGTTTCATCCCAGCCTTGAGGTGGAGGATGCGGAGGACGCCATCTATAATCAGGATTTGACGGACATGGCGGATCTGCTGGTGAAGATGATAAAGGAGTCCGAAGAAAAACAGGAGGAAGCGCAGATTCTGGAGTAACCTTGTCGGAGGATGCCTTTCAACAGACGATTGATGCGATACTGCGGGTAGCCCGCGGTATGCGGGGGAATGGGAATGTTTTGCTATAACTGTGGATGTCAGCTGTCGGAGCATGACTTCTGTACGGCCTGCGGAGCGGACGTTTCTCTTTATAAGAGAATTATGTATGTGTCAAACATGTACTATAACGAGGGCCTGGAGAAGGCCGGCGTCCGGGATCTCAGCGGCGCGGTCACCAGTCTGCGGCAGAGCTTGAAATTTAATAAAAACAATATCGACGCCCGAAATCTGCTGGGGCTTGTTTACTTTGAGTCCGGCGAGGTGGTCGCGGCGCTCAGCGAGTGGGTCATCAGCAAGAATCTGCGTCCGGATAAGAATATCGCGGACGATTATATCGGAAAGCTGCAGTCGAATTCGGCGCGGCTGGACTCCATCAATCAGACCATCAAGAAATACAATCAGGCGCTGGTGTACTGTATGCAGGACAGCAAGGATCTGGCGGTGATCCAGCTGAAGAAGGTGCTTTCTCTGAATCCCCGGTTTGTCCGCGCCCATCAGCTGCTGGCGCTGCTGTATATGGACGGCGAACAGTGGGAGCGGGCGGAGAGAGAGCTGCGGAAGTGCGTGGAGATTGACCGGAACAATACCCAGACCCTTCGGTATCTGAAGGAAGTAGAGATGATGCTGGTTCCGGACGAGAATGTAAAGCAGAGCGGAGGAAAGCGGAAGAAGGACGAGACGGTACGTTACGTCAGCGACAATGAAATGATTATCCAGCCGCTGAACGTAAAGGAGCCGAAGAACAGCGGGGTATCTACGCTGGTTAACATTGGTATCGGGCTGCTCATCGGCCTGGCCGCCACCTATTTTCTGCTGGTGCCTGCCGCGCAGTCCAACGCCAGAAACGAGGCTCAGAAGACCATTTCAGATATCAGCAACCAGTCCGACGCAAGGGCCGCGCGGATTCAGGAGCTGGAGAGCGAGCTGGAGAAGCGGAATAACCGGGTAACCGAGCTGGAGAGCGATCTGGAAGGCTATGCGGGTGAGGGCGGCACTGTGGAATCTCTGGACAAGCTGATGCTGACGGCGGCCGCTTATCTGGAGAGCCAAGATGGAGCGGCAACGGCGGCGGATCTGGAGAATATCCTCCAGACGGTGAACCTGGAGGAGACCTCGGACGGTTTCCAGAAGCTTTATCAGACGCTTCTCGCGACGATTGGGCCGGGATTGGGCCAGACGTATTATGACGAGGCCTACGCCTTCTACCGCCTGGAAGACTATGGGGCAGCTATCGAATCCTTTGAACGGGCGGTGTTTTATGATCCGGCCAGTGTAGACGCGTTATACTTTCTGGCGGACTCCTACCGGAAAAGCGGAGACGGGGAGAAGGCGATTGAAAACTATCAGAAGCTGCTGACGCTGTTCCCGAACTCCAATCGGGAGAAGGACACGAAACGGAGCCTGCGCGAGCTGGGCGTTACGGAATAGCAGCGCGCCTGCGCGAGACAAACGATAAAAGAAAGAAAAACACGAAAGAAGAACCTGTACACGATTACAGGTTCTAATTTTTTGCGCGAATCAGCAGAGTCAGGAACTTTCACGGGCACAGGCTGTGCTTGCACAAGCCGGTGTCCGGGGAAGTTCCTGACGAGCAACGCGAACGAGGGAAGCGAAGCTTTCCGAGTCTGCTGATTCGCGCCAGCGCGGGCAGAGTTAGGAAAAGGAAAGGAAGTGGATCGATGGAACCGATTACGTCAGAGGATTTTCAAATTATAAACGATTGCCTGATGATCAGGCTCCCGGAGGAGATCGACCATCACAGCGCGGGCTTTATCTGCGAGAATGCGGACAGGCTGCTCTGCCGGGAGGAGGTACGCAACATTGTGTTTGACTTTGAAAACACGCGCTTTATGGATTCCTCCGGGATCGGGATTATCATGGGGAGGCATCGAAAAATATCCTGCTTCGGCGGGCGGATCTATGTGATTCACGCCGACAGACAGATCAGGAGGGTTCTGAAAATATCCGGAATGGAGAGAATGGTGGAGGTACTGGAAGCATGAAAAACGAGATGGAGATTAGCTTTGACGCGATTTCGGACAACGAGGGTTTCGCAAGGGTAGCGGTTTCCGCCTTTGTGGCCAATCTGAATCCGACTCTGGAGGAACTGGCGGATATCAAGACGGCGGTCTCGGAGGCGGTGACCAACTCGATTATACACGGGTACGAAAATCTTTGGGGCTACACCGGCGCGAAGGGGCGTCCGGCGGACAGGGGGACGGTAAATCCGGGAAAGGTCCGGGTGTACTGTCTTTTGGAGGGCGATATGCTACATATCCGGGTGGAGGACGACGGTAAGGGAATCGAGAACGTGGAGCAGGCCATGGAGCCGCTTTTTACGACGAGGCCGGAGTTAGAGCGCTCCGGGATGGGATTCGCCTTTATGGAGGCGTTCATGGATGACCTGGAGGTGGAGAGCAAGCCAGGGAAGGGAACCGTTGTGCGGATGAAAAAGAAGATGGAAGCCGGCGACTGGATCGACAGAGAGGACTGAGGGATGGAGGATACGTCAGTACTGATTGCAAGATCACAGGCAGGAGAAAAGGATGCAAGAGAAGTACTGATTGAAAAAAACCTGGGGCTGGTTCATCACATTGTCCGCCGTTTTACAGGGCGGGGATACGACCCGGAGGATCTGTTTCAGATCGGAACCATCGGCTTGATGAAAGCCATCGATAAATTTGACCTGAGCCTGGGACTGCAGTTTTCCACCTATGCCGTACCTATGATCACGGGAGAGATCAAGCGGTTTCTGCGGGACGACGGGCCGGTAAAGATTTCCCGAACCATCAAGGAAAACGGCCTGAAGGTAAAGCTGGCTCGACAGCGGCTTCAGACGCGGGAGGGAAGGGAGCCTACGCTGCAGGAGATCATCGAGGCCACCGGGCTTTCCCGGGAGGACGTCGTAGTAGCCATGGAGGCATCCATCGAGGTGGAGTCCATCTACAGTGCGGTCTATCAGGACGACGGCAGCGAGGTTTATCTGGTGGATAAGGTGGTACGGGGGGCAAGCGGCAGCGTCGGGAGCAGTATG
>JAMPIG010000095.1 GCA_023662875.1 Roseburia sp.
TCCCGCAGCACCTGTCCCGGCCCTACGCTGGGCAGCTGGTTTACGTCCCCCACCAGA
The DNA here is from genome assembly GCA_023662875.1 of Roseburia sp. Lineage (GTDB taxonomy): Bacteria > Bacillota > Clostridia > Lachnospirales > Lachnospiraceae > Acetatifactor. The sequence continues at coordinate 58 of JAMPIG010000095.1, forward strand.
ATCAGGCGGGTTCCGGGAATCACAGCCTTCAATAACGCCTGAAACAACCGGATATCCACCATAGACATCTCGTCGATAATAATAACATCCGTTTCCAATGGATTCTCCTCGTTCCGCTCAAAGCGTATCTTCTGGGAATCCTCGTCGGAAAGGGCGCTGTTCAGCTCCAGCATACGATGAATCGTCCTCGCCTCGTACCCTGTGGCCTCCGTCATCCGCTTGGCCGCCCGGCCGGTGGGTGCCGCCAGGAAAAGATCCATTCCCTCCGCCTCAAAATACCTTATAATCATATTGATGGTCGTAGTCTTTCCGGTTCCCGGCCCCCCCGACAGGATAAAGATACCGTTCCGGATACTTTCCTCCACCGCCTGAAGCTGCAGCTCGTCCAGCTCCATATTCAGGCTTCCAGCCATCTTCCCCAGCCGCTTCCGAAGCGGGTTCCCGTCTGTCCGTCGCCCCTTCTCTCCTGCCTCGACCGCGATTGCCGCGGAGGAGACTTCCGGAGAGGGCGGGAGCCCGCGTAAAGCTTCGCCGGGCAGTCCATCCTCCGGGAAAGAGTCCCAGGGCAAGCCTTCCATCGGAATATTCAGCTCCTCCAGCATCCTGGCACAGTTCAGCTCCGCGTAATAATAGACGGCGGCGAACACGCAATCCCCCTTGATAACTACCTTCTTCTCCATCATCAGGTTATCCACCTGGGGCCGGATATTTTCCCGGTCTACTCCCAGGAGCACCTGGGAGCGCTGCAGCAGCTCCTCCATGGGGAGATAACAATGCCCCTCCCCCACCGACTGAGACAGAGTATAAAAAATCCCGCTTCGAATCCGGTAATCCGAATCCGTATGGATCCCGATCCGGGAAGCCAGCTCATCCGCCATCCGAAAGCCCACGCCCGAGATATCCTCCGCCAGCCGGTACGGGTTCTCCTTCATAACGCTGTACAGCTCCATCCCGTACTTATCATATATTTTAACCGCAAGCGCATTGGATATTCCGTATTGCTGCAAATATACCATGGCATCCCGCAGATCTCTCTTCTCCTCCATCTGCAGGGCGATCTCCTGCGCCTTCCTTTCGCTGACCCCCTTGATCTCCGCAAGCCTCTCCGGCTCCTCCTCGATAATCCGAAAGGTGTCGTCCCCGAACTTTTTTACAATCCGGGCCGCCAGCGCAGGCCCCACGCCCTTGATGGCACCGGAGCCCAGGTAGCGCTCCATTCCCGCGCTGTCCTGGGGCAGAATCGTCCTGTACCTTTGGATCTTAAACTGCTTGCCATAGACCGGATGCTCGGCAAAGTCCCCCTCCGCCTCAATGCTCTCCCCCTGACTCATCCCCTTACAGCTGCCGACACAGGTAATCTCCTCGCCCTCTGTCATCAGGCTCATCACCGTATATCCGTTTTCACTGTTCTGGAAAACAATATGTTCGACGTAACCGCTTATCTTTTCCATGCAAACCTCCGTGTCGCATTTTTCCGTCCGATCATCGCTCCCGCTTTCCCACGCCATAAACCGCTCCCGCTTTTCGCCCAAGCGCCGCTTCCGCTTTCCCACTTGAGCGCTGCAGTTTCTCATATGCAAAGAAAGGCTGCCCTGATCTGCAGCCCTTCCATTTTCTCTATTCTGCCTTTTCAGCCGCCATCCGCCTCAACCGAGATCGCTCTGACATGATTACTCCGAAATTCACGCAACGGATGCCCCTTCGGCTGCCTTCCCTCGAACGAGGTCACTCGATCGTATCCGCATCCACACCGTAGTTGCGCCGCATCTGCTCATAGAGCATCTTCGCCAGCCCCAGCCCGCCGTTCTGATCCGCCGTCTGTTCCGCCACGCTCTGTATCATCTGATCCTTATAAAAGTCCAACATATTGCTGGTGGAAGCGGAGGTCTCCTCGCTCTGCGGTATGGTCTTCAGCATGGATTTATACATCTGCTCGATAAAGTAAGCCTCAAACTGCTTACAGGCGTCCATCAGCTCATCGTCCGACGCCTTTTCGTAATTCGCGCCGTTCAGCTTATCCTGCAGCTTCGACGCGGACTGGTTCGCCGCATTGGTATAAGCGTCGCTGTACATACCGGTTATATTGCTGAAATCCATCATGATTCTATTCCCTTTCTGTCAGAAGCTTCTCCCGCTACGTCATGTTATCAGCGGCGCAGATTGTTCGCTTGCTGCAGCATCTCATCCGACGCCGTAATCGCCTTTGAGTTCAGCTCGTAAGCGCGCTGCGCTACGATCATATTTACCATCTCGTCTACCACCTGGACGTTGGAGCTCTCCAGATAGTACTGGATCACATCGCTCTTCTCGACGTTGTTATTGGTAGCCTCGTTGATGGGCTGGCCGCTGGCCGCGGTCTGTCTGTAAAGGCTGTCCGCCAGCTTATCCAGACCGTTTGGATTATTAAACTGGAAAAGTCCGATCTTAATACCGATCAGCTGCGGATTATCGGTGGCGTCAGGGTAGCAGAGCTCTCCGTCCTTCGTCACAGTAACCCTGCTCAGAATATAAGTGTCATTCAGAATAATCGGCTGACCGTTGGTATCCAGAACCGGAAGCCCGTCGGAGGTCGCCAGCATATTGCCATTCGCGGCCAGGGTAAACTTCAGGTCGCCGTTTCTTGTATAATATGTATTCCCGTCCTCTCCCCGCACCGCGAAAAAGCCCTTTCCGTCAATGGCAAAGGAGGTCTCGCTGTCCGAAGCGATCAGATTGCCCTCCCGGAAAATCGAGGTGATGGCTGAATTCCGAGTACCCAGTCCAACCTGGGCGCTGGTGGGCTTTGTCGCCCCGTTCGCCGTGGTCGTCCTCGTCTGAAGCGTCTGATAGAGAAGCGTTTTGAATTCATTCACCTGCGTCTTGTAGCCCTGTGTATTGACGTTCGCCAGGTTGTTCGCGATCGTGTCAATATTTGTCTGCTGCGCGATCATACCGGTCGCCGCCGTCCATAAACTCCGAACCATTTTTCTTCCTCTTTTCCCTGTTTTAAGTTGAAGCTCTATACTAAAGCGTATCCCTCTGCGGGACGCCCGCGCCTTCCCTCAATCGTCGATTACCCGATTCTTCCAAGCTGGGTCGATGCGATCTCCAGCGTATCGTCAAAGGTCTGGATCACTTTCTGATTGCTCTCGTAAGCCCGCGTGATCGCGATCAGATTTACCATCTCCGATACGACCTGTACGTTTGCCATCTCCAGATAACCCGATTTTACCTCCGCGTTCGCCGGAATCGTCCTCGCGCCCTCTACCGGCCGATAGTAGGTCTCGCCGTACTTCTCCAGATAATCGTAATTTTCAAAATCCGTCACCTGGATCTGCGCCACCGTCCTGTCATTCTGTATAATTCTTCCGGCATTGTCAATCTTTGCGTCTGTCAACGTATCCAGCTGGATCCGCCTGCTCTGGGTATCCAGCACATAATCTCCGTCCTCCGTCACCAGATAGCCTTCCCGCGTAAGCGTAAACTGTCCGGCCCTGGTATACATGGTAGACGTCTCGCCCGCCTTGTTGGTAAACTCTATGGCGAAGAATCCTTCTCCCGCCAGCGCCAGATCGTAGGTGTTATCCGTGATGCGGAAGGAACCCTGCGTAAAATCCGTATAGTTCTCACCGATCTTTACTCCCGGATTATTCCAGCCCAGCTTCTGTACATTCGTCACGCCGATCGACTGATCCTTGATCTTCACCGCCAGAATATTGTCAAAGGACTGGCTGGTCGCGCCCTCCTTTTTAAAGCCCACCGTAGATACGTTAGCCAGATTATTCGTCATGGTATCCATTCTGTGCTGTTCATTGATCATACCTGTGTACGCAGTATATAAACCTTTTACCATCCGTATGCCTCCCTGCCCGCCTTTGCGGGTACAAACACTTAATTCTCTCTGTAGCCGGAAAGAAACTCTACATATCTCCCTGTCCCTACGGCAACCGCCGTCATGGGATCCTCCGCCGTCATGGTATTGATTCCCGTCTTGGCGGAAATCAGCTCCTCCAGACCGCGAAGCAGGCTTCCGCCTCCGGTCAATACAATCCCTCTGTCCGCGATATCGGCCGCCAGCTCCGGGGGCGTTTTCTCCAGCACGCTGTGGATCGTCTCCACAATCTGCGCCGTCGTCTCCCGGAGAGCCTCCTCCGTTTCCTCCGAGGAAACCTTTACGGTCTTGGGAAGACCTGTCACCAGGTTCCGTCCTCTTACATCCATATAGTCCGTCTCGGTTCTCGGATAAGCCGAACCGATTTTTATCTTCAAATCCTCCGCTGTCCTCTCACCGATCAGCAGATTATGTTTCTTTCTCATGTACCGGACGATGGCCTCGTCGAAATCGTCCCCGGCGATCTTGATGGAAGCGCTGACTACCGTGCCTCCCAGAGAGATCACCGCGATATCGGAGGTTCCGCCGCCGATATCGACGATCATATTGCCGCAGGGCTTGGAGATATCGATCCCCGCCCCGATGGCCGCCGCGATAGGCTCCTCGATAATCGCTACCTCCCTGGCTCCCGCCTGATAGGTCGCATCCTCAACCGCCTTCTTCTCTACCTCGGTCACTCCGCTGGGCACGCAGACCGCTATGCGGGGCTTCCGGAAGGTTCTCCTCCCCAGGGCCTTCTGAATAAAGTACTTCATCATCTTTTCCGTAACGGTGTAATCCGAGATGACACCCTGGCGCAGAGGTCTCACCGCGATAATGTTGCCGGGCGTCCTTCCCAGCATTAGCCGGGCGTCCTCTCCTATAGCCTTAATTCGATTTGTGTCCCTGTCAAACGCAACGACGGAGGGCTCCTTCAGGACAACTCCTTTTCCTCTGATGTATACTAAAATACTGGCCGTTCCCAAGTCAATTCCGATATCTGTACACTGCATCTATTCCATTCCCCTTTCCATGGACTCCGTTTACTAAAACTGGTCATACAGCTTCTATTATAACCGAAATCCATCCATTTTCATAGGGGGTTTCTGAAAAAGTTTTTTCAGTCGGAAAAATGCAGGAAACAAAACGGTTCCATCCGTTCCTTTCCTGCATCCTTGCTTCTTAATTTTTTATCGGCAGCAAAAAGTTTTTTCTTTAGAGTCTCCGGAAAATTTTTATTTTTTCTCATTTGCCAAAGTAAATTCTACTCCTACTTATTTCAAACTTCGGCAATTTTCTACCTTTCCGCAGCCAACACATATAATTCATGAACAATCCATGAGGAGAATCATTTCCGGTCTCTCTCCAGCATCCTCTTTACATAAGCGCCTGTGTAGGAGGCCTCGTTTTCGGCCACCTCCTCCGGCGTTCCCCGCGCGATAATCGTGCCGCCCCTGTCGCCGCCCTCCGGACCGATATCGATAATATAATCCGCCGTCTTGATAACGTCCAGATTGTGCTCGATCACCACTACCGTATTGCCGCCGTCCGCCAGCCGGTGCAGAATCTCGACCAGCTTGTGTACATCCGCGAAATGCAGCCCCGTCGTCGGCTCGTCCAGGATATAGATCGTCTTTCCCGTGCTCCTTCTGGAAAGCTCCGCCGCCAGCTTGATTCGCTGGGCCTCCCCGCCGGAAAGGGTCGTCGAAGGCTGCCCCAGCTTTACATAAGAAAGACCCACGTCGTACAACGTCTGAATCTTATTGCGGATCGAGGGCAGGTTCTCAAAGAAGGGCAGCGCCTCCTCCACCGTCATATCCAGTACGTCGAAAATACTCTTCCCCTTATATTTTACATCCAAGGTCTCCCGGTTATATCGTTTCCCGCCGCAGACCTCGCAGGGCACATACACATCCGGCAGGAAGTGCATCTCGATCTTAAGAATTCCGTCTCCGCTGCAGGCCTCGCATCTTCCGCCCTTTACATTGAAGCTGAAACGCCCCTTCCCGTAGCCCTTCGCCTTGGCGTCCGCCGTAGAGGCAAAGAGATCCCTGATCTGGTCGAACACCCCGGTATAGGTCGCCGGATTGGAGCGGGGCGTCCGGCCGATGGGCGACTGATCGATATTGATTACCTTATCCAGCCGTTCCAGCCCCCGCATATCCTTATGCTTCCCCGGAATGCACCTTGCCCTGTTCAGATCCCTTGCCAGCCGCTTGTACATAATCTCGTTTACCAGCGAGCTCTTCCCCGAGCCCGACACCCCGGTCACACAGGTCATAACGCCCAGCGGAAATTTCACGTCAATATTCTTCAGATTATTTTCCCGGGCACCGATCACCTCCAGCCAGCCGGTGGGCTTCCTCCGGGTCTTCGGCACGGGAATCCTCAGCTCGCCGCTGAGATATTTCCCGGTAACGGAATCGGAAGCCTTCATGATATCCTCCGCCGTGCCGCAGGCGATTACCTCCCCGCCGTGGGAGCCTGCGCCGGGGCCGATATCCACAATATGATCCGCCGCCAGCATGGTATCCTCGTCATGCTCCACCACAATCAGCGTGTTGCCCAGATCCCGCAGGCTCTTCAGGGTACTCAGCAGCTTATCGTTGTCTCTCTGGTGCAGCCCGATGCTGGGCTCATCCAGAATATAACAGACGCCGACCAGGCCGGAACCGATCTGCGTCGCCAGCCGGATCCGCTGCGCTTCCCCGCCGGACAGGGTTCCCGTCGCCCGCGCCAGGGAAAGGTACTCCAGCCCCACATCCACAAGGAACCCGACTCTGGCCCGGATCTCCTTCAAAATCTGCTTGCCGATCAGCTGCTGCTGCCTGGTAAGGGTAAGTCCTCCCAGAAACTCATAGAGATCCCTCACCGACATGGAAGTAATCTCATAAATGTTTTTATCGCACATCGTCACAGCCAGCGATTCCTTTTTCAGGCGCATTCCCATGCATTCCTTACAGGGCGTGATCCGCATAAAGGACTCGTACTCCTGTTTCATCGTCTCGGAGAAGGTCTCCTTATACTTCCTCTCCACGTTTTTAATCAGTCCCTCGAAGGCCACCGGGTAGACGCCTCTCCCGCGCTGCCCCGTATAATGCACCTCGACCTCCCTGCCATCCGTCCCATGCAGGAGAATTCTTTTTATTTTCTCCGGATACTTTTCAAAGGGGGTATCCAGATCAAAGCGGTACTCCTTGCAAAGAGCCTCCAAAATAGCGTGGGTAAAGCTCTTTTTATCCATACAGGACTGCCAGCCCGTGACCGTGATCGCCCCCTGATTGATGCTCAGTCTCTGATCCGGGATCATCAGATCCACGTCAAACTCCATCTTATACCCCAGGCCGAAGCATTCCGGACAGGCACCAAAGGGATTGTTGAAAGAAAAGCTTCTCGGTTCGATCTCGCTGATCCCGATCCCGCAGTCCGGGCAGGAGAAGCTCTGGCTGAAGGTCATAGGCTCCCCGCCGATCACATCGACCACCAGAATTCCGTCCGCCAGTCCCAGCACATTTTCGATAGAATCCGCCAGACGGCGCTGTATTCCCCCCTTCACTACAAGCCGGTCTACGATAATGTCAATATTATGCTTGATATTTTTCTCCAGGGAAATCTCCTCCGTCAGCTCATATAAGCTGCTGTCGATACGCACCCGGACGTAGCCGCTCCGCTTCGCCCGATCGAGCACCTTCTCGTGCTGTCCCTTTCGCCCGCGGACGACCGGGGCCAGCAGCTGGATCCTGGTTCCCTCCGGCAGCGCCATAATCTGGTCTACCATCTGATCCACAGACTGCCTGGAGATTTCCCGTCCGCAGTTCGGACAGTGCGGAATCCCAATTCTGGCGTAGAGGAGCCGGAAATAATCGTAGATCTCCGTCACGGTTCCCACCGTGGAACGGGGATTCCGGTTGGTGGATTTCTGGTCGATAGAGATCGCCGGAGACAACCCGTCGATACGCTCTACGTTCGGCTTCTCCATCTGCCCCAGGAACATCCTTGCGTAAGAGGACAAAGACTCCATATAACGGCGCTGCCCCTCCGCATAGATCGTGTCAAAAGCCAGAGAGGATTTCCCGGAACCTGACATCCCTGTCAGAACCACCAGCTCGTTTCGGGGGATATCCACGTCGATATTTTTCAGATTATGCTCGTTGGCCCCTCTTATTTTTATATATTCCCGGGGCCGCATCTTCTTGATCTCTTCCATCTTGTACCTGCCTTTTTCTTATGTTGCCTTTTTCTGTGTTTTCCTTTTCGCGCTTATTTCACGCTGGCATTTTACACCTGTTTTTCTTACTTGCCCTTCACATCTGATACCCTTACTTACCCTCGTGTCAGGTCTTCTTATTTGCTTCCCGTGTCAGGTTTTTCGCCTCTGGTTTTTATTCATTTACTTTCCGTATCAGGTTTCCCGCCTCTGGTTTCAGTTATCCTCGCGCCCGGTTTCCTGCCTCTGCCTTTCTTGCTCACGCTCGCGCCCGGTTCCCACATCTGTTCCGCTTGCATCGCTTTTCCCCGGAATAAGGATTCATGACCGCTTCCAAAAGCGTGGCGCGCCGACGCGCCGCTGCAGCATTGTCCGCTGTCAGCTTTCTGCGCCTTATCCCTCGTCCTCCTTCAGATCCCGCAGCTTCTCCTTCAGCTCGATCATCTTATCACGCAGCTCCGCGGCCGCCTCGAAGTTCAAATCCGACGCCGCCCTCTGCATCTTCTTTTGCACGTCCGCAATCAGCTTCTCCAGCTCCTTGCGGTTCATGGATTCCGGATCCTTCTCAAACCGCACCTCTTCCTTCGCGATTACCTTGGAAATACTGATCAGATCCCGAACCGCCTTTTTTATCGTCTGCGGCGTGATCCCATGCTCTTCGTTGTATTTCAGCTGAATTTCCCGACGGCGGTTCGTCTCGTCGATGGCCGTGCGCATGGAATCCGTGATCATATCCGCGTACATGATCACTCGCCCTTCCGCATTCCGGGCCGCGCGGCCGATGGTCTGAATCAGGGAAGTGCCGCTCCGCAGGAAACCCTCCTTGTCCGCGTCCAGAATCACTACCAGCGATATCTCCGGGATGTCAAGGCCTTCCCGCAAAAGATTAATTCCCACCAGCACGTCGAACACGTCCAGACGCATATCCCGGATAATCTCCGCCCGCTCCAGCGTATCGATATCGGAGTGAAGATATTTTACCCGCACCCCTACCTCCTTCATGTAATCCGTCAGATCCTCCGCCATCCTTTTCGTCAGCGTGGTCACCAGAACCTTGTTATGCTTTGCCGTCTCCTTGTTGATCTCGCCTACAAGATCGTCGATCTGCCCCTCCACCGGGCGCACGTCCACCTCCGGATCCAACAGCCCCGTAGGACGGATGATCTGCTCTGTCCGCAGCAGCTCGTGGGCCTCCTCGTAATCCGACGGCGTAGCCGACACAAACATCATCTGATCGATATGCGACTCAAACTCCTGAAAATTCAGGGGTCTGTTATCCAGCGCCGAGGGCAGCCGGAAGCCGTAGTCCACCAACGTCTGCTTTCGAGAACGGTCCCCCGCAAACATCCCCCGGATCTGGGGAATCGTCATATGGGACTCGTCGATAATAATCAGGAAATCGTCGGGGAAAAAGTCCATCAGCGTCATAGGCGGCGCTCCCGGCGGCATAAAGCTCAGATGTCTGGAATAATTCTCGATTCCCGAGCAAAAGCCCGTCTCCCGCATCATCTCGATATCAAAATTCGTCCGCTCCGCAATACGCTGCGCCTCGATCAGCTTGTCCTCCCCCTTGAACCAGCGCACGCGCTCCTCCAGCTCCTTCTCAATATTATCGCAGGCCGCCCTGATCTTGTCCTGGGACACCACATAGTGAGACGCGGGGAAAATCGCAATATGACTCAGCGTGGAATGTATCTTGCCCGACAGCGGCTCCACCTCCGCGATCCGGTCTATCTCGTCTCCAAAAAACTCTATCCGGATGAAATAATCGCCGCCCTGGGCCGGATATACCTCGATAACATCCCCGTGTACCCGAAAGCATCCTCTCTGCATATCCAGCTCGTTTCTGGTATACTGGATATCCACCAGCTCCCGCAGCACCTGATCCCGATCCTTCGTCATCCCGGGCCGCAGGGAAACCACCATATCCTGATATTCGTCAGGACTTCCCAAACCGTAAATGCAGGAGACGCTGGCCACCACCACCACGTCCCTGCGTTCCGTCAGGGACACCGTCGCCGACAGGCGCAGCTTGTCGATCTCGTCATTAATCGCGGAATCCTTCGCAATATAGGTATCCGAGGAAGGCACATAGGCCTCCGGCTGGTAATAATCGTAGTAGGACACGAAATACTCTACGGCGTTTTCCGGGAAAAATTCCTTGAACTCGCCGTAGAGCTGCCCAGCCAGGGTCTTGTTGTGGGCTATGACCAGAGTGGGCTTGTTCAGGGCGGCGATGACGTTCGCCATGGTGAACGTCTTGCCGGAACCGGTCACGCCCAGTAAAGTCTGGAACTGATTGCCTTTTTTAAAGCCCTCCACCAGCTCCGCGATGGCCTGGGGCTGGTCGCCGGTGGGCTGATATTCTGAATGAAGTTTGAAACAATTTTGTGTTATGAACAATTTTTGTTCATTTTGCACGAATTCTTCACCTCCGATTTCATACCCAAAAATGATTACTATAAGCCCGTTTTTTGTCGTGCGAGTATTCTGTTTTTTCTGAAATTTTCAAATTTTAGCTCCACGACGAATTTCGTTCACTCAAAGCCATTTCCCGGATGTCCTAAAACTGAATATTCTAAAATGGACAAAACAGGACGAAACATGCTTAATTATCTTATCACAAACCTCTGAATTTGTATAGATGCAAAATCGAACTTTTGTTCCCTTTCGTTGAATCTTCCTCTTGAAACAATATCGGAACTGTCCGGATAAACATCTGAAAATCTTTACTCCTCGGTCTTCCGTAACCGGAACAGCAGATATAATCCAAATCCTGAAATGAAGTTCTCCTGCGGCTTCTTCTCTTTTCATAAATCTTCCGCTCTTCCAGAATCGCCCCAAAGACATAATCCGGTATCGGAAGCTCCCTTCTGCTTGATGATGTCTTCAGCCGGATCTCCTGTTTCGTGAAGGTTTACTGTAATCATCAAACTGATAAGTGTCACAGGCATATAAGGTTTCGCATCTTCCAAAAACCATACCGATCATATCAGCAGTATTCTGAAAATAGCGGTCATATCCTTTTCTGATCATATCTTCCGTAGCGTTCATGGTAACGATCAATCCGCACTTTTTCTTAACAGGCAGAAGTTCATCACGGGAACCATCGTCTTCATAATGCATGGGCGCAAAAAGCATCCTGTGGATTACCGAGAAGGCCTCACCAGTCAGATCGCCATAATAAGCCGGAGAACCAATGACGACTGCATTTGCCTCATGTATTTTTTCCAACACTGGGCGCAGATCATCCCGGATGGCACAAATACCATTTGTTTTGTTGCCTTTTGCTTTACAGGCAAAGCAACTCTTACAGTCTTTGAAATTCAGGTCAAAAAGATGGATAAGCTCCGTTTCTGCGCCTTACCCATCCTTATCAGACGAAACGGCTTCCTGTCATATAAGCCAATTCCAATTTCTTTATGCTTTTTCAACATCTTCATACATTATATCCTCTAAAGCGTATATTTTCAACTTTAACCATAAATCCGCGGCAACTCCAAAAGATTTTGAAAGTTGGTATTTCTCATATCGCATAATCTCCTTCTTTGCACAAAAATACCCAGAGGATTTCCCTCCGGGCTAAATTTTTCTACGTCGTTTTTATTCGTTATCGCACTCTATTTACTTTTTTCCATCAATTCACAAAACTCTTCTGGC
>JAMPIG010000096.1 GCA_023662875.1 Roseburia sp.
CTTGAAAAGTAAATGCCCCTTCGGGGCGCTTCCTTTTCTGCGCTCATGGTACAATAATAGAATCATTTTATTCGGGGAGGGAGACGCGTATGGTGTACTACGAGGACGGCAGGATATTGATTCGGGATATGGAACAGAGCGACGCCCGGACGATTGCGGACGGGGAAGCGGCCCAGGGATGGAACGCGGACGTGTGGAAATATGAAATGCGGCTTCGGCATCAGGCGGAGGGCAAGTCTGTCTCCCTGACGGCGGAATACGACGGGAACGTCGCGGGTTATATCAATGTGTACCCCAATGCGGCGAGCGGCGCTTTCGGGGGGCAGGGATATCCGGAAATCGTGGATTTCGGCGTGCTGGAGAAGTACAGAAGGCGGGGAGTGGGCGGCAGGCTGATGGACGTCGCGGAAGAAATCGCGGCCAAATACGCCGACACGGTTTATCTCGGCGTCGGAATGCACAGCGGCTACGGAAGCGCCCAGCGGATGTATGTGAAGCGGGGATATGTCCCGGACGGCTCCGGAGTCTGGTATCGGGACAAGGTCTGCGGGTATTACGAGGATTGCCGCAACGACGATGATCTGGTTCTTTATCTGTCAAAGGAGCTTAAAGGATCGCAGGAAAGCGAGAAGATAGAGGCGTTTTGACGGGAGGCTGTTTGCAAGTGCGATGCGCAAAAGAGCCTCATGGGATGCCGATTGAAAGCTGCTCGGAGAGAAACGGGCAGCTTTTGTTCCGTTTTCAAGTTTTTCAAAATATTTCTGATTCTGAGCAACCGAAGCTGCATTTTTTTCGAGTAGACAGGTAAGAGAGTTCACCGGACAAAGGAGGAGAGAGGAATATGGAGGACAGCCGGATCGTAGAACTGTACTGGGCGCGCTCCGAGAACGCGATACGGGAAACTTCCGCAAAGTATGGGAGATATTGCCGCGCGATTGCCTACAATATCTTAGCCAGCGAGGAAGACGCGGACGAGAGTGTGAACGATACTTACCTCGACGCATGGAATACGATCCCGCCCCATCGGCCGGAGATCCTTTCCGTTTTTCTGGGAAAGATCACGCGGCGGATCGCGATCGACAGGTGGCGCGGGCGCACTGCGAAAAAACGGGGCGGAGGGCAGACGCCACTGGCGCTGGACGAGCTGGAGGAATGTACGGCATCGGGGCAGGATGTGGAGCGGGAGATCCTGGAGCGCGAATTGGCAAGCGCGCTGAACGCCTTTCTCGCGGGGCTTTCCGCGGAGGAGAGGGACGTTTTTGTCTGCCGCTATTTTTTCCTTTTGCCGGTTGCGGAAATCTGCGATAAATTCGGCTGCTCCGGCAGCAAAATAAAATCCATGCTGTTTCGAACCAGGAAGAAGCTGGCGGTTTATCTGGAAAAGGAGGGGCTGATTTGAAAAGTGAGATGCTTCTTGACGCAATGGGAAAAATAGACGACGCCTATATTGCCGCCGCGCTGAAGAGACTTTCGGAGGGCGGAAGGGAACACAGACACATATTCCTGCGAAAGGTGCTTCCGGCGGCCGCGGCGATTCTGATTCTACTGGTTTCCTCCTTCGGCGTGGCGATGGCGGCCAACGAGGATTTCCGCGACAGTGTGCTTCGCTTTTTCCGGCTGTCCCAGGCGGACGTCGTGCTGCAGACGGAGGACGAGCCGGAGCAGTCCGAGCCTGTAGAGGAGATCGGCAGCACGAATACCGGCGGAGCTGTGGAGGCGGAATACGTCAGAATCGACGGCCCGTTTGACTATAATAACGGAATTATCTACCGGTACGGGGACTGGGAAGGGTACGGCGAAAGCGGCGCTCAGCCGGTATATGCCCTTGCCGCGTATGAGGTGAAGGGCGGAGAGCTGCTTTTGCTGGAGCCGCAATACGCGCAGTTTCGCTATGCCTGGGAAGAGGATCTGTACGAAATTGCTTTCGACTGGTATGAGAAGGACGGGATGGTTTACAGCAACGCGAAGGATTATGATCCGGAGACCGCGCTGGCGTGGGGCATACTGACTGCGGAGGAGCCCTCGGAGTATGTGGCGGTGCTGCTGCAGCGGGGATGGCAGATCGATCACGAGGTAAGGCCGCTGCTTTACAATCTGAGGACCGGAGAGCTGTCAGAGCCTCTGGACGGGTATGGAGTGCTGGAGGACAGGCGGATCAGGGAGATCAGCTTCTCGCCTGATTTGACGGGACTTTTGATCGTGGACGACACGGACGAGACCTGGTACTGCGATTCCGCGACGCATACGCTGCGGAATGTGTGCGAGATGAGCGGGCTGGATGTGTGGAACGCGGGCTTTATTGACAATGATACGGTTTACTGTGTTGCCTACGATGAAAACGGGGGCTGCGTCTGCAGGACGGTATCGCTTTCCGGCGGAGTCACTTCCGGTGATTTGGCGGAGCTGCCCGAATGGAGCTGGCCGCCGTCCGGCGACGTCTGGTTTACGGGCGGCCGCTATGTATTGTCCGTGGGAAACGGAGGGGAGGTGACGGTCTGCGACCTGAAGACGGGGGAACAGGCGGCGATAGAGGATTTCCAGTGCTCCTCCACGGAGGACTTTATATCGGCCAACAGAGCGGGAAATAAGATACTGTATGCGCAGGCGGACGGGGACGCCGTCGGTCTGGCGGTATCCCGGATCGGCGTCCTGGATTTGGAAAAGAAGGCGTTTATCCTCTTTGACAGGGAGGAATATGAGACCAGGTACGAAGCATCCCTCGGCTGGTTTGACGACGACAGGGTGGCCATCCGGGCCCAGGGGGAAGAATACGGTTATCTTTACCTTCTTACGGTGCGGGAACCGGACGGAATCGAATAGAAGCGGGAGGGAACCGAAAACTGCCTATAAAGGTTCCCTGCCCTCCCGAAACGCCCGGCTGCGCTCCAGCCGTTCGCGGAAGTCCTTTTCATCGCCCTCCCCGGCGGGCTGGTAGTAGAGTCTGTCCTTTAAGCCCTCCGGAAGGCAGGTCATGCGGGCTATTTTTTCTTCCGTGTCGTGGGCGTAGATATAGCCTTCCCCGTAATGCAGGTCGCTCATGAGATTGGTCGGCGCGTTGCGGATCACAAGGGGAACCGGCTCCGAAAGTCTTGTCAGCGCGTCCGCCTTCGCGGTCTCATAGGCGCGGTACACGGCGTTGGAGCGGGGAGCCAGGGACAGGTAGATCACAGCCTGGGCCAGGTTCAGATTGCATTCCGGCATCCCGTTAAAATGGCAGGCCTGATAGGCGGCAACGGCGATCTGCAGGGCCTGGTTATCCGCCAGGCCGATATCCTCGCTGGCGAAGCGGACGAGCCGCCGGGCGATGAAGAGGGGATCCTCCCCGGCCTCCAGCATTCTGGCCAGCCAGTAGACCGCAGCGTCGGGGTCGGAGTTGCGCATGGATTTATGCAGGGCGGAGATCAGGTTATAGTGTTCTTCGCCCTTCTTATCATAAAGTAAGGTTTTCTTGCCGAGACACTGTTCCAGGGTCTCTTTTTTTACGGTGACGGAGCCGTCGGCGTTAATGTCGCCGTTCAGCACGGCCATCTCCAGGGTATTCAGGGCGGTGCGGGCGTCCCCGTTGGCAAAGGAGGCGATAACCTCCAGAAGCTCCGACCCCATCCGGATTTCCATGGAGCCGAAGCCCTTCTTCTCGGAGAGAGTGCGCTTCAGCAGCCCGGCGAGATCCTCCTGGGACAGCTCCTTCAGCACAAAGACCTTGCAGCGGGACAAGAGGGCGGCGTTGATCTCGAAGGAGGGGTTTTCCGTCGTGGCGCCGATCAGGGTGATGCTGCCCTTTTCCACATGGGGAAGAAAAGCGTCCTGCTGGGCCTTGTTAAAGCGGTGGATCTCGTCCACAAAGCAGAGGGTCCGCCTGCCGTAGGCGCGGTTCTCCTCCGCCTTTTGCATGATGTCCTTAATCTCCCGGATCCCGCTGGTCACGGCGCTGAAGCTTACGAAGTCGGAGCGGGTGCGCTTCGCGATAATCCGGGCCAGGGTAGTCTTGCCGACGCCGGGCGGCCCCCAGAAGATCATGGAGGGAATCTGATCCTGCTCCAGCATCCTGCGCAGCAGCATACCCTCCCCCAGCAGATGACGCTGCCCGACGTAATCCTCCAGCGTCTCGGGGCGCATCCGATCCGCCAGCGGCGCGGGGGAAGGGGCGAGGGAGTGTTCGTTTTTCATATCGAAGAGCGATAATTGATCCATTGTGATACCATCCTGTAGGGAGTCAGTAGGAGAGAGTTTCTTCATACTTTTATACGCCTCTAAAATAGCATGAGACGAGGCTTCTGTCAATGCGCGATTCAGGAATTCGTTTTCGCAGGAACGGGTATTTTACGATGGCGTTCCGAAAGTAAAATATGCCTGAAATTTGCGGTTAAAGAGATGACATTTACAGATAGATATGTTAAGATAAGTGCATGATAGCGGCGTTGTTTTGGCCTGGAATGTGTGTACGGATTTTCTTTTATAACGCAAGGGATTATCAGTATTATCTATGTGCCGACGGCGGGCAGAATAAAGTGACAGGGAGAAGAACATGAAAGAAAACAGGGAAAAGGCGGTTATCATCCTCTATTTTTTGCTTTATCTGACGGTTGCGCTGACGGTTGCGCTGCATCAGCCCCTATATAACATTTATCCGGATCTGCCGAACCCGCCGGACGAGCATTCCCGCTATCTGGTGCCGCTGTATATCTGTAACCACGGGACTCTGCCCACGGGCTACGAGGCGGAGCTTTTCAGCGGCGACTGCAGATGGACCTACGGCTTCTACACGCTGCTTCCGTATATCATACAGGGCTTCGCCATGCGGTTTGTGAATCTGTTTACAGATTCGCCCCTGGCGCTTCTGTATACGGCCCGATTGGTAAATGTGGCCTTCGGGCTTGTCATGGCTTATGTGGTTTTGCTGCTGGGGAGGAAGCTTTTCCGGGACGCCCGGCTGAGATGGCTGTTCTGCTTCCTGGTGGTTTTCCTGCCCCAGGGATTGTTTCTGCATACCTATACCAATCCGGATTCCCTCTGTATGCTGTCTGTGGCGCTGATGCTCTACGGGATGGCGAGGGGTTATGGGGACGGTTTTTCCTTCGGCTCCTGCGGGCTTTTGACGGCGGGAATCATCCTCTGCGCCCTCTCGTATTATAACGCCTACGGGTATATCCTGGGCAGCATCGTATTGTTCGCCGCTTCCTTCTGGAAACGGGAGGAGGGCGGATGGAGGTGCGACTGGAGGGCCTTTTGGAAGAAGGGGCTGGCGATTTCTGCGGTGGTTCTTCTCTGCGTCGGCTGGTCCTTTATCCGGAATTATATCCTTTACGACGGAGATTTGATCGGGCTGGAGACGAAGCAGGCGCTGGTGAAATCCTTTGGAGTCCAGACCGAGACCTATGCGAGCCAGGGGATCTCCCTCTTCTCCATGCTGTTCGGAACTACCTTTTTCCCGAAGATGGCGGTCAGCTTTATCGCAAACTACGGATCCGCCACACTGTATACCTGGAAAATCGTTTATGTTTTTTATCTGGCGCTTTTCGGCGCAGGCATCCTTGGACTGTTTTTCCGAAGGCGCGGCGGGGAGTTTTTGATCCGGGAAAGATGGCGCAGGATCCTGATTCACGGGGTTATGGCATTCTGTATTGTGATGCCGCTCCTTCTTCTGATCCGATATTCCTATACGGTGGACTATCAGGCTCAGGGGCGTTATCTCCTGCCGGCGCTGGTTCCCGGCATGTACTATATTGTCCGCGGGCTTGTAAAGCTGCCTCTTTGGGACAGGGCGTCGGAAAAGCGGAAAAATATCCTGTTTCTGGCGGTGATGTCCGGAATCGTGGTTTCTCTGCTGGTGACGGTTTATATCACAGCCCTGCCTTATTATCTTCAGCAGCCGGTGTTATATCAGCCGTAAGCGGAAGATTTTATCAGAAATTCATTGCAAAACCGCCGGGCCTATGGTAAACTGGATAATGCGGCTATGATAAAAAAATAACAATCATAAAAATCAAATCAAACTGGAGGAAAAACACATGGCAAGAAAAGTAGTTTTAGCCGGAGCATGTCGTACCGCGATCGGTACGATGGGCGGCACACTGAGCACCACGCCCGTCGCGGAGCTGGGCGCAATCGTGATCCGGGAAGCGCTGAACAGAGCGGGCGTGAAGCCTGAGGATGTGGATCAGGTTTATATGGGCTGCGTCATTCAGGCAGGCCAGGGACAGAACGTGGCAAGACAGGCTTCCATCAAGGCAGGCCTTCCCATCGAGGTACCCGCCGTCACGATGAACGTGGTCTGCGGTTCGGGGTTGAACTGTGTGAACCAGGCGGCGCAGATGATTATGGCGGGAGACGCGGATATCGTCGTTGCGGGCGGTATGGAGAATATGTCTATGGCTCCCTACGCGATCCCTCAGGGACGTTACGGCTATCGGATGAACAACGGCACTCTGGTGGATACCATGATCAAGGACGCGCTCTGGGACGCGTTCAACGATTATCATATGATTATGACGGCGGATAATATCTGCCGCGAGTGGGGCCTTACCCGCGAGGAACTGGATGAGTTTGCCTTAAAGAGCCAGCAGAAGACGGAGGCGGCGCAGAAGTCCGGCGCGTTCGACGCGGAGATCGTTCCTGTTACGGTAAAGAAAAAGAAGGAGACCATCGAGTTTAAGGTAGACGAGGGCCCCCGCGCCGGATCTACGATCGAGGGACTGCAGAAGCTTCGTCCCATCAATCCCGACGGCTTTGTGACCGCGGGCAACGCTTCCGGCATCAACGACGGCGCGGCGGCGATCGTTGTCATGAGTGAGGAGAAGGCGAAGGAGCTGGGCGTGAAGCCGATGGCGACCTTTGTGGCGGGCGCGCTGGCAGGCGTGCGTCCCGAGGTCATGGGAATCGGCCCGGTAGCTTCTACCAGGAAGGTGCTGGCGAAGACCGGCATGAAGATCGAGGACTTCGATATCATCGAGGCGAACGAGGCTTTTGCGGCGCAGTCCGTAGCGGTGGGCAAGGAGCTGGGTATCGATGTAGACAGGCAGCTGAACCCCAACGGCGGTGCGATCGCTCTGGGTCATCCCGTAGGCGCTTCCGGATGCCGTATCCTGGTCACGCTGCTGCATGAGATGCAGGCGAGAGGAGCGAAGACCGGCCTGGCTACGCTGTGTATCGGCGGCGGCATGGGCTGCTCCACGATCGTAAAAATAGAGGATTAAGGAATGGGACTCTATGCGAACCGCGCCCTGATTGAAATCCTTTCGACGGTCGGCGGTAAGCTGAAGGAGAAGAAGGACAGGAAGCGGGGAGACAAGAAGCGGGAAGACAAGAAGGAAAAAGAGAAAAAGACTTCCCAATATTGAATGAATGCCCACGCGGGGTGTTTACACACCCTCTTATGGAACGCGCAAAGGGGTAAGGTGGAAAGTTCCTTTCAAACTATTGATTCATGACAATAGAATTCTCGTGAAGCGTGAAGTCTATTGTTGGTATGCGCGCCAGGGCGCGCAAAGGGGTATAAGTATGGAATATATTTTATATGAACAGAAGGGCAATGTCGCAACGATTACCATCAACCGGGAGAAGGCCTTGAACGCCCTGAACTCCCAGGTGCTGGAGGAGCTGAACGAGACCCTGGACGGGGTGAATCTGGAGGAGGTTCGCTGCCTGGTTCTCACCGGGGCCGGACAGAAGTCCTTTGTGGCGGGCGCGGATATCGGCGAGATGAGCACGCTGACCAAGGCGGAGGGAGAGGCCTTCGGCAAGAAGGGCAACGATGTGTTCCGCAGGCTGGAGACCTTCCCGATCCCTGTGATCGCGGCGGTGAACGGCTTTGCGCTGGGCGGCGGCTGTGAGATTTCCATGAGCTGCGATATCCGGCTCTGCTCCGACAACGCGGTCTTCGGACAGCCGGAGGTGGGGCTGGGGATCACCCCGGGCTTCGGCGGAACCCAGAGACTGGCTCGGCTGGTGGGCGCAGGGATGGCGAAGCAGATGATCTACACGGCGCGCAACATCAAGGCGGCGGAGGCGCTGCGGATCGGCCTGGTAAACGAGGTGTATTCCGCGGAGACGGACGCCGAGGGCAACGTCGTAAAGACGGCGCAGGAGGTCTTGCTCACCGCGGCGCAGAAGATGGCGGCGGGGATCGCGAAGAACGCGCCGATCGCGGTGCGCAACTGCAAAAGAGCGATCAACGAAGGACTGGACGTGGAGATGGACGAGGCCGTTGTGATCGAGGAGAAGCTTTTCGGCGACTGCTTCGAGACGGAGGATCAGAAGTACGGCATGGCCTTCTTCCTTGACAAGAACAAGGAGAAGGTAAAGGAGCCTTTCCAGAACAAGTAAGAAAACATTTTCAAATACAAGGAGGATTTATCATGAAGGTAGGTATTATCGGCGCAGGTACGATGGGAGCCGGAATCGCGCAGGCTTTCGCCATGACGGACGGCTACGAGGTATGCCTCTGCGACATCAAGCAGGAGTTTGCGGACGGCGGCAAGGCTAAAATTTTGAAGAACCTGAATTTCCTGGTGGGCAAGGAAAAGATCACGCAGGAGAAGGCGGACGCGGTTGCGGCGAAGATTGTTACCGGTCTGAAGGATATTTGTACGGAGTGCGATCTGGTCATCGAGGTATGCCCGGAGAATATGGCGATCAAGAAGCAGACCTTCGCGGAGCTGCAGCAGATCGTAAAGAAGGATTGTATCTTTGCTTCCAACACCTCTTCCCTTTCCATCACCGAGATGGGCAACGGGCTGGATCGTCCTCTGATCGGTATGCATTTCTTTAATCCCGCGGACAGGATGAAGCTGGTAGAGGTCATCGCGGGCGCGAACACCCCCGCGGAGCTGGTAGAGCAGATCAAGAAGATTGCTTCCGAGATCGGCAAGACGCCGGTGGAGGTAAACGAGGCGGCGGGCTTTGTGGTTAACCGGATTCTGATCCCCATGATCAACGAAGCGATCAACGTATACGCGGCAGGCGTTGCGTCCGTGGCGGATATCGACGTTGCCATGCAGCTGGGCGCGAATCATCCCATGGGGCCTCTGGCGCTGGGCGACTATATCGGACTGGATATCGTTCTGGCGATCATGGAGGTTATCTACGCCGAGACAGGCGACTCCAAGTATGCGCCCGCCCCGCTTTTAAGAAAGATGGTGCGCGCAGGCAAGCTGGGCAAGAAGACAGGAGAAGGATTCTATAACTATAATAAATAATAGCAGAGATGGAGGAATAAAGTATCATGGATTTTACGTTATCCAAAGAGCATGAGATGGCGAGACAGCTTTTTAAGGATTTCGCCGAGAAGGAAGTAAAGCCTCTTGCCCAGGAAGTGGACGAGGAAGAGCGTTTTCCCAGAGAGACTGTGGAGAAGATGGCAAAGTACGGATTTATGGGAATCCCCGTACCCAAGGAGTACGGCGGACAGGGCTGCGATATCCTGACCTACGCGATGTGCGTGGAGGAGCTTTCCAAGGTGTGTGGAACAACAGGTGTTATTGTTTCCGCTCATACTTCCCTTTGCATCGATCCGATTCTAACCTACGGAACTGAGGAGCAGAAGCAGAAGTATCTGCCTGAGCTGGCAAGCGGCCGCAAGATCGGCGCTTTCGGACTGACCGAGCCCGGCGCGGGAACCGACGCCCAGGGACAGCAGACCAAGGCAGTCCTGGACGGCGACGAGTGGGTGCTGAACGGCTCCAAGTGCTTTATCACAAACGGTAAGGAAGCGGACGTTTACATTATTATCGCCGTGACCGGAAAGATTGAGAAGCGCGGCAGGATGCAGAAGGAAATCTCCGCGTTTATCGTGGAGAAGGGAACCCCCGGCTTCACCTTCGGCACCAAGGAAAAGAAGATGGGTATCCGCGGCTCTTCCACCTACGAGCTGATCTTTACCGACTGCCGTATCCCGAAGGAAAATCTGCTGGGCGCGAAGGGCAAGGGCTTTGCCATCGCCATGCATACGCTGGACGGCGGACGAATCGGTATCGCCGCACAGGCTCTCGGGCTTGCGGAGGGCGCGCTTGAGACGACCATCGCCTACGTTCAGGAGAGAAAGCAGTTCGGCCGTTCCATCGGACAGTTCCAGAACACCCAGTTCCAGCTGGCTGACATGGCGACCAAGGTAGAGGCGGCTAAGCTGCTGGTATACAAGGCGGCGCGCAAGAAGGACGAATATAGAAGCAATCCCAAGATCTCCTATTCCGTGGAGGCCGCGCAGGCGAAGCTGTACGCGGCGGAGGTTGCCATGGAGGTTACCACAAAGGCGGTTCAGCTCCACGGCGGCTACGGTTATATCAGAGAGTATGACGTGGAGCGCATGATGCGCGACGCAAAGATCACCGAGATCTACGAGGGAACCAGCGAGGTTCAGAGGATGGTTATTTCCTCGGCGCTGCTGAAGTAGGTCGGGAACCGTTCGCGTCTTGGGATGTTCCCGGCTCACGGGGGAACGGGAGAGACGCGAATGCACCGAGATTGCGAAAAATCCCGTATATTTCAATAATAAGGAAGAAGGAGAAAATACAATGAAAATTGTTGTTTGTATTAAGCAGGTGCCCGATACCAAGGGCGGCGTGAAATTTAACCCGGACGGAACGCTTGACAGAGGCGCCATGCTCGCGATCATGAACCCCGACGACAAGGCGGGCCTGGAGGCGGCTTTGCGGCTGAAGGATGAGTACGGCGCTGAGGTTACCGTCCTGACCATGGGACTTCCCAAGGCTGCGGACGTGCTGCGCGAGGCGATTGCCATGGGCGCGGACAAGGGAATCCTTGTGACGGACAGAGTGTTGGGCGGCGCGGATACCTGGGCTACCTCCACCACCATCGCAGGCGCTCTGAGAAACATCGACTATGACCTGATCATCACCGGCCGCCAGGCCATCGACGGAGATACCGCGCAGGTTGGTCCCCAGATCGCAGAGCATCTGCAGATCCCGGTAATTTCCTACGCACAGGATCTCAAGATCGAGGGAAATAAGGTAACCGTCCAGAGACAGTATGACGACAGATATCATGTGCTGGAGGCGCAGATGCCCTGCCTGATCACCGCTCTTTCCGAGCTGAACGAGCCCCGCTATATGACGCCCGGCGGAATCTTCGACGCGTGCGCCGCTGAGATTACGACCTGGGGCAGAGCCGATCTGAAGGATGTGGACGACAGCAACCTGGGGTTAGCGGGATCCCCCACCAAGATCGCGAAGGCGTCCGACAAGGTGCGCAAGGGCGCGGGCGAGAAGGTGGTTCC
>JAMPIG010000097.1 GCA_023662875.1 Roseburia sp.
GAATTATTTGCAGATATGGAGAAACTGGATATCCAGGCGGAACGCAGAAATACAGAGGAACAAAGGCAAAGAGCCGAGGCCGCAGAGCGGAATCTCGAAGCTGCAAATCGGAGCCTTGAAGCCAAAGCACAGACAGCCGAAATGGCGATCGCGTTTATGGTCGAAAGCCTTCAGGAGGCCGGAATGACCTGTGAGGCGGCCTGCCAAAAGCTGATGGAAAAAATAAAGCTGCCCGAAGAGGAGGCGAGCGCAGCAATAGGGCGTTACTGGATATCGTAACGCCTCAGTTGACAGACAGTCTTCTCCTGATTTTATATTGAACAAAGCTAAGCTTCCAGAACCTCTCCACAGAAGAGATTAACAACCGGAAGCAGGCCGCACGTTAAAGAGGTAAGGGGCGAAACCGCCTCTCACCTCCGCCTTGCCGTCTGCAATACCAGATCCACCGCCGCCTCTGCGTGCGCAGGAAGGCCTCCCTCCGTCCGATTAACGGAACCGTCCTCCACCTCTCTCCCCTCAAAAAAAGCCTGCAGGGCGTATCGTGCCAGCAACTCCGAGACGCGCCCACGCTCTACGGAATTCTCCGTCCCCAGTACGATGACGACCAGATCATGCTCCATAGTTCCGTCGTCCGCCGCCAGAGAGGTTACCAGGCAGGCACCGGCCTTGTTCGTCGTCCCGGTCTTCAGCCCGGTAACGACAGACAGATTATGCAACAGCGGATTCGTATTGCGAACCTCCCGGTTCAGCGTCTCCAGAACCGCCGTCTTCTGGGAGGTAATGTCCTTGATCTGCGGATAAACCTTCAGAAGGTAAGATACCATCCGGAACATATCCTCCGCGCTCATACGGTTCTGCCGCTTCGACGGGACGGACTCCTCCGTATAAATCGGCAAACCGTTGCTGTTAAAAAAGGCCGCCTGGGAAAGCCCCAGCTCCGCCGCCTTCCCGTTCATCTTTTCTACAAAAGCCTCCTCCGACCCGGCCAGCTTTTCCGCCAGGCAAAGGGCACATTCGTTGCTGGAGGGAAGAAGCGCCGCCGTCAGAAGCTCCCTCACCGGAATCTCCGCCCCCGCCTCCAGGGGAATCACCCCATCGCCCGTCGCCGACAGAGCCTGGGCAGCCTCCGAAACCGTAGCCGTCTCCTCCAGGGTAAGCTGCCCGGCGGAGACCGCCTCCAGGGTCAGCAGACAGGTCATCAGCTTCGAGGTACTGGCGATGGGAAAGGGAATATCCGACTGGTAGCGGTAATAAACCTCCCCCGTAACGACGTCTCCCACCAGCACTCCGTTGACGCCATAAAAATACCCGTCCCGCTCCAGAGCGGCAGGCGAAACCGAAAAGGGCTCCCCTGTGTCAATCTGCAGGAAATCCGCCCCGGGAACCGTAAGCTTCATATCCAGAATCATCGCCAGATCCGCCGCCATAATAAAGCAATCGTAAGCACCGGAGGGCATTTTCGCAATCATGGAATAATAATATACGCTCTGTCCGCCTACCAGGAAATCGTTGCGTTTCAGGGTGACGTCCGGGTTTTCCCCCTCTCTCCAGGAAATATTCTCCCCGCCCACCGGCTGATAGGAGCTCCCCGGATTCAGAGAGACCGAGTTCCTCTTAATCTCCAGCGAAAAGGCCTTGTCCGTATTCTGCAGCGCCACAGCCAGATCCCGCAGGGACAGATAGGTATTGTTCGCGTAGTCGTAATCCAGGGTTTTCACGGTATAGACAGCGCCATTGTCCGCCTGTACCTGACAGAAGCCCGGCGTTTCATACCCCGCCTCCGCCTTTTGGGGCAGAGCGTTGCAGAGCAACAGGGCGGCCAGGATCAGCGCCCCCGCTTTTCGCAGAAATTTCCTCATGAGATCTCCTTCCCGTCATGCCGCCGACGGCGGCGCAAGTCAAGCCCGCAGGTTCACACTCTCCGCAAAGGCCACAGGCTTAAAATACCTCCCAGCCCGCTGTGACGCCAGTTATTCCGAATCGTCTTTCAAGATATATAATACCGGATACGTCGCTGAAAAAGAACCTGCATCCCCCTCATCGACTTCTCCGGTCAGAATCAGGCGATCGCCCTGACGGACGTAGTACTCCCGCCTCATCACGCTGCCGGCCTCCGTCTCATACTGCCTGGTAAGGATTCCCCCGGAAATCCGGCAGACGCCGCTGCCCACATACTCCGCCTGCAGCTCCTCCAGCGTCGGCAGGAGCGCCGGTCCGCAGGTCGTCAGATAGTCCTCCGTAGACATCCCGAAGGCCTCCCGCGCCAGAGCCTCCACAGCCTCCGGATCTGTACCGCCCGTATAACCCGCCAATCGGAGTCTTTCGCTCAAAAGCTCCCGAAAAGCTGCCGCCATCGCCTCGTAGGCCCGCCGTCTGCATGCCTCATAGCTCTCCTGCGAAACGCTGCAGCGAAAGGTTCCCTCCGCTCCGGCTCCCTGCTCCAGGGTCAAGCTGACCGGGACGGTCAATCCCTGCATGGAAAGCTCCAGCTCCTCCAGCGAAACCGAGACTGCCTCGATCTCCTGCAGCCAGACATAGGCCGAAGCGGCCGCTTCTTTCGTAAAGTCCAGCTCCGTCGTCCATTCCCCGGAAAGATTTCTGTCCCGGAAAAAGTACAGGTAAGCCAAAAGAACGGTGGAAACGGCAAACGTCGCCAACAATAAGATCAACAATATATTTTTTCTGGTCTTTCCCATAAAATCCCCTTTGAAATCCTCTTTGCTTTATTTCGCTCCCAATCTCTTTTCCTACTCTTGTTCTTTATCCTGCTCCGCTCAGCTGGTACTCAAAATCCGCCCTCTTACCTTAACATATCCGACTGAAATAATCCATTCTTTTCAACAGCTGCTCCACCCCGTCATCCGCCTTACCTCCGCTGTGACGATCTCCGCCGTCTTCCTCTGCGTCAGAGGGCTGGGATGCCAGTCCGCCCCGTAGCCGTCTGACGGATCCTGGGGCGGAAGGGCGAGAAACCGGACGGCGCTGTCCTTTTGGGCCGCCGCAAAGCGCCGCACCGCCTCCTCCGTCTCCCCCAGCAGCCTCTGATCCATCGTCCCCAGCATACAGAGAATCTGCGCGCTGGGATTATGACCCCTGATCTCCTTCAGGAACTCGATATACTTCTCCCGGTAATACGCTTTTCTCTCCGGGATATCCCTGCACCAGCTGCAGTCGTTCGTACCCAGATTCACCAGTATAACGTCCAGCGCAAACCTGCCGAAGTCCCACCTCTCCCACTTCTCCTCCCGGTCTCCAAAAAGCTTCTCCGAGCAGGAAAGATCCGTATAGGGATAGATTCTCGGCATCAGACACCCGTCCGAGGGCCGCTCCGCCGTTTCGTCCACATACCCCGAGATAATTCCGTTGCCGCTCCAGGAAATCAGGCTGGCCTCCGCGTCCAGGGCCTCCGCTGTCAGCAGGGAATAGGACTTCGTCGGGTTTTCCGTCGCCGTATGGAAGGGCTGCAGCTCATTTTCCGCCTCCACCCCGTAACCGCAGGTAATGGAATCCCCGATGATCTCCAGCCTTCTCGCCTTATGCGCGGGAGGCGTCCACAACCTGTCCGTATCGATCTCCAGATACCGGATGCCGCATTTTCCGAAGGCTGCCTCGGAATATTTCACGATCGTCAGCGTGACCCTTCTCTCCCGGTCGCTTTCATAGAGGGTATAAACCCCCTCCTCCCGATCCAGGCAGATCCGCCTGATCGGCTCATCCTCCCCCTGAAGATAGACCGCAATCCGCCCCAGCAGCGCGCCGCCCTCTCCCCCGTCCTCCGCATTGCTCCAGATCGAGGCCACCGCCTTCTTTCCCGTAAAACAGAAGGAAACGCTGCTGCCCGAGAATCCAAGATACCGGACTCCCCCCGCAAACAACGTCCTTCCCGTCACCCTGACCTGATCCTCCGTCGCTAAAAAACGCATTCCGCCCTCCTGTTCCCCCGTCCAGTACCTTCTCAAAAACGCCTCCTCTCAGGCGTTTTTTCAAGGATGAGACTTAGTACTTCCCCGCGAGCAGCCCCCGCTGCGAGTGGCTGGAAGTACTTCTCATCCCAGCTCCCTCCGCCGCTTCCGGCGTTTATAAACCAAAATAGCGAGATACACCCCGAAAAAGCCCAGAATAATCGCCACCAGCACCGCGGATTCCCCGGGGCCGCCCATCTTCACTTCCGCCCACAGACTATCTACCAGCTTTGCGGTAGTCTCCGGCAGATTCACAAACACCTGCGTGCGCTCCAGGGTCTCCTCCGACGGGTAATAGATGGGACTGTTTACCATCTCCTCGTCCATATACGCCTTCGCGGCGCTCTCCGGCGTGGAGTAACCGACATAATTCATGTTGGCCCCGGCGATTTCGGGGTCGCACAGGAAATTGATATATTCCTCCGCCTCCGCCTTATGGCTGGAGGTCAGCGGGATACACATGGCGTCCACAAAATAATTCGTTCCCTCCTCGGGCACAACAAACTGAATGCTGTCATTGTTGTCTACCAGGATCGCCGCGTCCCCGGAGTAGTAAGGCGCAATCCAAGCCTCGCTGCTCTCCATTTTGTCAAAAATCCGATCCATGACATAGGCCTGCACCATGGGTTTTTGCTGCTTTAAGAGGGCCGCCGCCTCCGCCCAGTCGTTCTCCTCTGTGGTATTCAGGGACTGCCCCAGCAGAAACTGCGCGATGGCAAAGGCGTCCCTGGGATTGTCGAACATCAATATCTTTCCCGCATAACGGTCATCCCACAGCGCCGACCAGCTGGTAATTTCTTCTTTTATGTAATCCGTGTTGTAAAACAGCCCCACCACGCCCCAGGTATAGGGCACCGAATAACGGCCGCCGGGGTCATAGGCCGGATCCCGGAAATGCTCGTCGATATACCGGTAGTTGGGAATATTGTCAAAGTCCAGCTCCGCCAGCATATTTTCGTCGATGAGCTTTGAAATCATGTAATCCGAGGGAATAATCACATCGTAATCCGCGCCTCCCCCGGCCAGCTTGGAATATAGCGACTCGTTGCTGTCAAAGGTCGTATAATTCACCCGGATTCCTGTGCGCCGGGTGAACTCCTCGTTCACATCCAGCGAGCCGTCGGTTCCGTTGGCAATATACTCCCCCCAATTATAGACGTTTATGGTAACGCCCCGATCCGGTGCCGCCGCATCCTCCGCCGAGGCCGCTCGGACGGAAACCGAACAAAGGGTCAGGCAGAGCGCCATACACAGCGCAGGCCATATGAAATGAGCTTTTTTCAATCCGATACCTCCCCCTTTTGATCCTTTGCCTTGCGGACATTTATGATAATCAGCAATACCATCACCGCCGCAAACAGCACCGTAGACAAGGCGTTGATTTCCGGGCTGATCCGCTTACGGGTCATAGAATAGATATAAATCGGCAGCGTCTGCGTAGTGCCGCTGGTAAAATAGCTGATCACAAAGTCGTCGATGGAAAGCGTAAACGCCATGATCAGCCCCGTCACGATTCCGGGCATAATCTCCGGCAGCACCACCTTGAAAAACGCCTTTACCGGCGGGCAGCCCAGATCCTGCGCCGCCTCGTAAAGGTTCGGATCCATCTGCCGCAGCTTTGGCAGCACCGACAAAATCACATAAGGCAAACAGAACGTAATATGCGCAGCAAACAGCGAGCCCATCCCCAGGCTCCTGCCGCCGAACAGCCTGACCGCGGACACGAACAAAAGCATCAGCGATACCCCGGTGACAATCTCGGGGTTGACCATCGGAAAGTTCGTAATATTCATCATGATACGTCTGGGCAGCCGCTTCATGGAATTGATCCCGATCGCCGCCATGGTCCCCAGCACCGTGGAGACCGCCGCCGACACCACGGCAATGATCAGCGTATTGCGCAGGGCCTCCAGAATCATCCGATCCTCAAACAGCTTCCGATACCAGCGCAGGGAAAAACCGCCCCACACCGTGCGGCTGGCCGTCTCCGAGTCATTGAAGGAAAAGACGATCAGCACCAGAATCGGAGCGTACAAAAACAGGAAGATGAGAAAGGTATAGATACGGACAGCCGCTTTTTTCATATCAGCATACCTCCTCCGGCCGCCTCGCCGTCGTCAAACTGGTTCATGATACCCATGCAGATCAGGATAATCACCATCAGCACCAGCGACACCGCCGAGCCCAAATTCGGATTGTAGGCGCTGCCGAGGAACTGCATGTCGATCAGATCTCCGATCAGCAGGTTCCCGCCGCCGCCCAGCATCTTCGAGATAATAAACGTGCTGACCGCAGGCACAAATACCATGGTTACGCCCGAGATGACGCCGGGCATACTCAACGGCAGCACCACCTTCAGAAAAACCTGCCGATCGTTTGCGCCCAGATCCTGGGCCGCCTCAACCACGCTCCGGTCAATCTTCGTCAGCACGGAATACAGGGGCAGAATCATATAGGGGATATAGTTATAGACCATCCCCAGCACCACCGCCCCGGCCGTATTGATCATATGAATCCGCGGCAGACCGATCACGGCCAGGGCCGAATTGATCAGGCCGCTGTCCTCCAAAAGCGTCATCCACGAATAGGTGCGCAGCAGAAAATTCATCCACATGGGCAGCATCACCAGCATCACCATGACATTCTGACGCCTGGCATTCATCCCGGCGATAATGTAGGCCAAGGGATAGCCCAGCAGCAGGGAGACGGCGGTGGCCACAGCCCCGAGCCAGATGGAGCGCAGGAACACGTTGGAATACTGCCCCACGCTTAAAATATTTTCCAGCGTAAAGCTGCCGGATTTGTCCGTGAAGGCAAAATACCCTACCAACAGCATGGGCAGTACGATAAAGATCGTCATCCATACCGTGTACGGGGACGAGAGAAGCCTGGAATCAGATTTCATCCTTCCTGCCCTCCTCTTCCTCCAACGCCTCATCCGAGAGATTCCTGTCTTCCTCCATCTCGTCGCTGAAGGTGCTGTAATCGCCAAATTTGCCGGAATACTCGGATTTATGCATGACATGGATATCGTTGGGAGTAAGGGCCAGACCCACATGATCGCCCACCCCGCAGTACTCCGTAGACTGCACCATCCACTTAAAGCCCATCACATCCACAATGATTTCATAATGCACGCCCTTGAAGGTCACGGCGGTGACATCCCCGGTGATCAGCGTGGAATCCGGCTCCACTACCTTGATGTCCTCCGGACGTATCACTACGTCCACGGGAACGTTTGAGCCAAAGCCGCTGTCCAGGCAGCGGAAATTGTGCCCGGCAAACCTCACGCAGTAATCCTCCTGCATAATGCCGTCCAATATATTGGACTCCCCGATAAAATCCGCCACAAAGGCGTTCTTCGGCTCATTGTAAATATCGGTGGGCGTCCCGATCTGCTGTATCACCCCGCCGTCCATCACCACGACGGTATCCGACATAGACAGCGCTTCCTCCTGGTCATGCGTGACGAACACGAACGTAATCCCCGTCTGCTGCTGTATCTTTTTCAGCTCCGTCTGCATATCCTTGCGCAGCTTTAAATCCAGCGCCCCCAGGGGCTCGTCCAGCAGCAATACCTTCGGCTCGTTTGCCAGAGCCCGGGCTATAGCCACCCTCTGCTGCTGCCCGCCCGAAAGCTGGCCGACGCCCCGGTGCGCATAGCCGGTCAGATTGACCATGGCCAGCATTTTATGCACGGTCTCCCTGATTCTCTTCTCGTCGAAGCCCTTCAGCCGCATACCGAACGCGATATTATTATAGACATTCAGGTGAGGGAACAGGGCGTATTTCTGGAAAATCGTGTTCACCTCGCGCTTGTGCGGCGGCAGATCCGTGATGTTTTTGTCGTAAAAAAAGACATCCCCCGCATCCGGTTTGATAAAACCGGCGATCGTGCGCAGCGCGGTGGTTTTTCCGCACCCGGAGGGACCCAGCAGGGTGACAAACTCCCCGTCGTGTATCTCCAGATTAAAACCTCCCAGCACCTGCTCCCCATCATAAGAAACGGTGATGTCCTTTAAAGAGATAATTGTATTTTTCATATTGTGCATCTCCTTTGCGGTGGCGCGCAAGCGCCAAATCAGTTGCATGTCCCGTTACTCACACGTAACCCGGCCCGGTTTTTTCTGATTGCCTCCCGCAAAGGATGGTATATTATTTCCCGCTGTCCCGGACGGACAGCCGAAAAAGCCATGGCAAAGAAACCCAGCCGCTTTTATGGCCGCATACTCCTCCCGGAACGCGGCCTTTTCAGATGCAAACATAATGAAATAACTATAAGGGATATCGAGAGATTTGTCAATCGTTTCCCCTGTTTTTCTGACGATCTGTGTAATTTTTTGTCTTTCCGGAAAGCGCGCAGCCCCTATAGACCGCCCCTCCTTCCGTCGAGATCCGGCTCACCGCTGTCTCCTGCGCTCAGGTTATTTCCCCTTAATCTCAATCCTGTCCAAGATTCCCTGTACGCTGATATCCCGGTGTGTCAGGTACATCCTCGCCACATCCTCCGCAAATACCCTTTCCGCGCCCGTTATCCGCCCGATGTCCTCCAGCGTATAACCCTTGTCTATGTATTTCACAATCTTTTTTACCAGCCGAAAGGTATCCTTCGAATACCCGGCTTCCTTTGGGGGCGTCTTCCCCTCCCCGCGTAACTCCGCCGCTTTCGCATGGCCGTAGTATACCCTGACGGGATTTCGCGCCAGCAATTTATTCCAGCTTTCCTCAATCTGCGTCCCCCTATGCAGATCCAGCTCATACAGCGGATTCAGGTCGCCCACAAACAGCAGTCCCTCATCCAGACACAGAGAAATACTGTCCTCACTGTGTCCCGGCGTATGGATTACTTCCCCCGCAATCCCGCATTCCGCCAAAAGCGCGCGGCTCTCCGCGCAGGAAATAAACCGGACGCCCTCCTCCGCAATCGGCAGATAAGAACGGTTTCCCTCTTTTGCAAACACCTTGTCGGCCTCATGGATATGCGCCCGCTGCACATCAGCCGCCACGATTTTTACGCCGCAGTCGGCAATCTCCTGCGCAATCCCCATATGATCCGGATGGAAATGGGAAATAAACAGGTAGCGGATCTCCTGCACCGTCGCGCCCGCTTCGCCCAGCGTCTTACAAAACTGCGGAAAAGCGCCCGCCCATCCCGTATCAAAAAGAACGCTGCCCTTTGCTCCCCGAATCAGGTAGGTGTTTGTGTTAGAATACTTCAATTCGATTACCATCGCACCGCTCCGTCTTCTCCCACAGCGCCCTCGCCCCCTTCCTCAGATACGCCTTCACCTTCTCCCCATATCCTGCTGTCAAATAAGGACTAACTTAATCATCTGCTCTTAACCCATTTTCTCGAATCTCTTCCAGCTGATCCGCGGTTAATGCCCCTGCCTGATAAAGCAATAAATACTCGTTTTCGATTGAACTGTCAAATATCAACAGATCATCGGTATTGATAGTAACCCTTACCCCGTTCTCATATAGGATCTTTATCGGATGATCCTTATAATCTGCCGTAACCCCAAGCATTACGTTACTGCTTGGACAGACATTCAGCTGTATCCGGTTTTCGGCCAGAAATCTCATGACATCATCTGACAGGACGGCTTTAATCCCGTGATGAACTTCATTTAGCCCTAAAACTTCAACCGCCCGTCTCACATCCTCCGCCGAACCGCTTTCGCCAACATGCATTTTCCTGGTCAGATGATAGCTTTCTGCCTTTCGATATAATGGCAGATAAGCCTCAAACGGCTGTACATTCTCGCCGCCGCATACATCTATGGACTTGAAAAAGCCTGATGAAAGATACTGATCGATTCTGTCTGCCTCCTGTTTGGCATCGCAGGAGGACACATATGTTATCTCAGGCTCAAAATCAATGTCAGGACAGTATTTCAGACGATACCCCTCAAGAATTGCCTTAAAAGCAGCCATCCCGCCAACAAGTTCAATTTCCGAAACTCCAAAGTTCATTGCAAGCCTTGTGATATTGTTTCTTCTGGCTTCCGCAAAAGCCCCCTCCCATCTTAAGATGATTCCCTCTCGACCACTGCAATATGGTTTGATGAATGAAATAAACCATTCCCGCATTCCTTCCAGTCCGCCGAATTTTTCAGGCGGTTTTGGAAAATCGCGTTTTAAGCGTTCTTCCAGCCAAACCCTTCTGCATCCCTTTGTGGAATGGTTATGAATATCACTCTTGGGAACTCTCAGGAGTTTAGCGGTATCATATTCTATCAGTCCTTCATAAAAAAGCTGGCAAGCCCGCTTGTAATCCTGTTCATCATCACCCATTTCATATCCTCACGGTCTCTGTCTTCATTTATATTATTCTAACTTGTTATCTTCTCACTTCCGCATTCAGGCCAAAATCTGTTTATTCGTCACTTTTCCGATAAAATAATTTTGTGTATTCCATTTGTGTATCCGCAATATGATAAATATAAACACCCCTGCCAATCTGTCTGTAAATCGCGATCTGTTTTTTACATATAACCATTCGATACCCTTGCTGGTTCAGCCATTCATCCGGAGTTAAGGAACCGGAATCCGGAAATTCTTCCAACCGCTTTATGACATCCAGTATATGATCACTCACCTTTAAGGCTGTTTCCACACCAAATTGTACTGCATACCCATCCTCAATACGCTTTAAATCTTCCCATGCAGCAGGGAGAATTTCAACCCTATATGCCATCTACCCTCTCCCTTAGCCGTCTTCTTGCTTCCAAAACACTGATTGTTTCTGCCCCATCCAGGCGCTCCTGCTCTGCCTGAAGTACCTTTGCGCGAAGCTGCAGAACCTGTTCCCTCTTTTCAAAGGCTTCAATGCTCATAAGCACCAAATCACCTTCGCCATTTTTCGTTATATAGATTGGCTCTTGAGTTTCTTTTGCCATATTGGAAATCGCTGCATAATCATTTCTCAATGCCGCTGAAGCTTTTATAATCATTTATGTCACCTCATATCATTATTTTGACATAATTATAACTTTATTTTTGTATTGTGTAAAGCGTTTTTGCAAAATCTCATGTGATCATTTGTTCCACCCGCCTATACTCTGGTACTAATTTTTTCAGCGCCTCACTCCGGCAGACTCTCACTGACGCAGACCGCGCCCCAGCCCTCTAATGTCAAGTTAATGTCATGAACTTTTTGAACTCAAACTTCGCACGTGAATTTTAGCTATGCACCTTGAAAATTCAATATCTG
>JAMPIG010000098.1 GCA_023662875.1 Roseburia sp.
CAACGTAAACCATGACACCCTGAAGCCCGAGGATACCGTTATCTCTGCAGCTTCCTGCACAACGAACTGCCTGGCACCCATGGCGAAGGCCCTGAATGATTTCGCGGCGATCCAGAGCGGTATCATGACGACGGTTCACGCTTACACCGGCGACCAGATGATTCTTGACGGACCTCAGAGAAAGGGCGATCTGAGAAGAAGCCGCGCGGGCGCTTGCAACATCGTTCCCAACTCCACCGGCGCTGCAAAGGCAATCGGCCTTGTTATCCCCGAGCTGAACGGCAAGCTGATCGGCTCCGCACAGCGCGTTCCTACCCCTACCGGCTCCACCACGATTCTGGTAGCTGTCGTAAAGGGAGAGGTAACCAAGGAGGGCATCAACGCTGCCATGAAGGCTGCGGCAACCGAGTCCTTCGCATACAATGAGGATGAGATCGTATCCTCCGACGTAGTGGGAAGCACCTACGGCTCCATCTTTGACGCAACCCAGACCATGGTTTCCAAGATGGAAGACGGAAACTCCCTGGTACAGGTTGTCTCCTGGTATGACAACGAGAACAGCTATACTTCCCAGATGGTTCGCACCATCAAGTATTTCAGCGAGCTTCAGTAAGTTTTCATAAGCGGCTGTTTTTCAGGACGATAGGGTCCGGTCTTATGGG
The DNA here is from genome assembly GCA_023662875.1 of Roseburia sp. GTDB lineage: Bacteria > Bacillota > Clostridia > Lachnospirales > Lachnospiraceae > Acetatifactor. The sequence continues at coordinate 663 of JAMPIG010000098.1, forward strand.
CCGGATCCTTTTCTTTCATAACAATAGATTTTTGAAAAGACGATAAAATGTTCCATCGGGGGCGTTAAGTCAGTATGAAAATCGAAGATTGGCATACTGAATTTGCGGGGCAATATGTGCAAGCTAATTTAAGGGTAGCTGCAAGTACGCCCGTTTGCCCTATGTGTAGTAAAAAAATTTGCCTCTGCGGAGGACAGGAAAGGTATGGTAAACAGACATGGGATTGAACAAGAAATCCGTTGACGACATCAACGCGAAGGGCAAAAGAGTATTGGTCAGATGTGACTTCAATGTACCTTTGAAGAACGGGGAGATTACTGACGAGACGAGAATCGTGGCGGCGCTGCCGACGATTCAGAAGCTGATCGCCGACGGCGGCAAAGTAATTCTCTGCTCCCACCTGGGGAAGGTAAAGGAAGGCCCCAACGAGAAGGAGTCCCTTGCTCCGGTAGCAAAGAGATTGTCCGAGAAGCTGGGGAAGGAAGTAGTCTTTGTTTCCGATTACAATGTGACCGGCGAGGCGGCGACCAGGGCTGTGGAGGCGATGCAGGAGGGAGACGTCGTCCTGCTTCAGAACACCCGTTTCCGCGGCAAGGAAGAGACCAAGAACGGCGAGGAGTTCTCGAAGGAGCTGGCTGATCTGGCGGATCTGTATGTGTGCGATGCTTTCGGCTCCTCCCACAGAGCCCACGCTTCCGTGGAAGGCGTGACGAAGTTCATCACCGCAAAGGGCGGCGAGAACGCGGTGGGATACCTGATGCAGAAGGAAATCAATTTCCTGGGCAACGCGGTAGAGAACCCGGTAAGACCTTTTGTGGCTATTTTGGGCGGCGCAAAGGTTGCTGACAAGCTGAACGTGATTTCCAACCTGCTGGAGAAGTGCGATACTCTGATCATCGGCGGCGGTATGGCTTATACTTTCCTGAAGGCGCAGGGGATGGAAGTAGGAAATTCCCTGGTGGACGACGAGAAGATCGACTATTGCAAGGAGATGATGGATAAGGCGCAGAAGCTGGGCAAGAAGCTGCTGCTCCCCGTTGATACCACGATCGCGGCGGGCTTCCCGAATCCTATCGACGGGCCTGTGGAAATCTCCTATGTGGACGCCGACAAGATTCCTTCCGATATGGAAGGTCTGGATATCGGGCCTAAGACCCAGGAGCTTTTCGCGGACGCAGTGAAGAGCGCGAAGACCGTTGTCTGGAACGGACCTATGGGCGTGTTTGAAAATCCTACTCTGGCGGCAGGTACGATCGCTGTGGCGAAGGCTCTGGCGGAGACCGACGCAACCACGATCATCGGCGGCGGCGATTCCGCGGCGGCTGTCAACCAGCTGGGCTTCGGCGACAAGATGAGCCACATTTCCACCGGCGGCGGCGCTTCCTTGGAATTCCTGGAGGGCAAGGTGCTTCCCGGCGTGGCGGCAGCGGACGACAAATAAGCAGGAAAGGGGATCCTGTCACGCCGTCCCAATCCGGAAAGGATGAGGAAGATTATGGCGGATAAAGCTTCGGGCATTATGCGCACGGCAGGTTTTAGCGTATGCCTTCTGTATATCGCTTATGCGCTGTATATTGCCGGTTCCCGGCTGGCGGTGTCTGCGCTTGGCATGTCGGGCGAAAAGGCGTTCGTCATAGTCGGCATGGCGGCGGTGGCGGAGGGCGAGGTCGTACACGCGGGAGACGGACACACGACGATTCGGTATTACTACGAATGGGACGGGACAGAGTATCAGAGCGTTAAGAATACGGTGAGCGCAGACTATCCGGATCATGCGAAGATACCTGTTATCTATACAGTCGGCACGGTGCCGGGAAGCTGTCTGGCCGTCGGATTTTACAGGAGTCTCATGCGGATCCCGGGCGCTGCGGGAGCGGTTCTGCTTCTGGCGGGAATCGGATTGAAATTTAGAAAGAAGGAAGAGAAAAATGGCAAGAAGAAAGATCATAGCGGGCAACTGGAAGATGAATATGACTCCCAGCGAAGCCGTGAAGCTGTGCGCTGAATTGAAGGATTTGGTAAAGACGGAAGAGTCAGACGTAGTATACTGCGTTCCTGCGATTGATATCGTACCCGTCGTAGAGGCGGTAAAGGGAACCAACGTAGAGGTTGGCGCAGAGAATATGTACTTCGAGGAAAAGGGCGCTTATACGGGTGAAATCTCCGCGGCCATGCTGAAGGACGCGGGCGTGAAGTACGTTATTATCGGCCACTCCGAGAGAAGGGATTATTTCAAGGAGGATGACGCCCTGCTCAACAAGAAGGTGAAAAAGGCCATCGAGGCCGGTCTGACTCCCATTCTCTGCTGCGGCGAGTCTTTGGAGCAGAGAGAGATGGGCGTGACCATGGACTGGATCCGGCTGCAGATTAAATCCGATCTGGTGGATGTAACTGCGGATCAGGTGAAGGAGATGGTGATCGCATACGAGCCGATCTGGGCGATCGGCACAGGAAAGACCGCAACCACAGAGCAGGCGCAGGAGGTTTGCAAGGGTATCCGCGACTGCATCGCTGAAATGTATGACGATGCGACTGCAGCGGCGGTGCGGATCCAGTACGGCGGCTCCGTAAACGCCGGAAACGCGGCGGAGCTGTTCGCTCAGCCGGACATCGACGGTGGCCTGGTAGGCGGCGCGTCCCTGAAGGCGGACTTCGGGAAGATCGTGAACTACAAGTAATCGGATTCTTCTGAAATGCATTGAAAAAGAGGTATCAAAGGTAGGAAATGCCCTTGATGCCTCTTTTCTTTAACGAAAAATTTTTCAGAGCTGCTGTTGTATTTGCCATCAAAACCGTAGTATACAGCTGAAGACGGAAAGAGAAATTGTATTTTCAGTCTGCGTCAGCAGAGGCGGCGGAATATCAGCTTGAAATATCTGTCGTTCCCACACCTTGAAAAATACCGCCGCATATTGTATAATCTAATAGACGCAACGGAAAAACAAGCGACTGCGAAGCAGGGAGGATCCGAGTGTATTTTAAATGCAGGAATTGCGGAGGAAATGTGATATACAGCCCGGAGAAGCATACCATGTATTGTCCCTTCTGCGAAAGCGAAAAGAGCGAGGAGCTTTCCAAGGGAACATTTCTGGAAATGCAAACCTGTCCTAACTGCGGCGGCGAGGTGCCGGTGGAGGAGCACACGTCGGCGACGCAGTGTCCTTATTGTGACAGCTATCTGATTCTGGATGAAAGAGTGGAGGGGAAATATGCGCCGAAGCTGATTCTGCCCTTTCAGCTGGGGAAGGAGAGCTGTAAGAAATCTCTGCGGGAGCGGTTTCGGAAAAATCTCTTTGCGCCGGCGGACTTTTTGTCGGAGGCACGGCTGGAGAGTATGCAGGGAGTCTACGTGCCTTATTGGCTTTTCGGATATGAGACGCATTGCTCTCTGCAGGGAGAGGGGACAAAGGTTCGGGTCTGGCGGAGCGGGGATACGGAGTATACGGAGACTTCCCTTTACGCGGTGGAACGGGAGATTGATATCGCTTATGACAAGATTCCGGCGGATGCCTCCAACGCCATGCCGGATCCGATTATGGATTTGATGGAGCCATATAACTACGGACAGCTGGAGAGCTTTAAGCCGGAATATCTGTCGGGCTTTTACGGGGAAAAGTATAATATGGAGTCAACTGAGCTGGAGGGCCGGGCCAGGGAAAAGATGACGGAGAGCGCGGATATCATACTGCGGGAAAGCTATGCGGGCTACAGTACTTTTCGGGCGGTCAATCGGGAGATTCGGGCAAGAAACAGCGAGACGTCCTACGGGCTGCTGCCTGTCTGGAAATATGATTATACCTATAATGGACAGAGTTATCCCTTTTACATCAACGGGCAGACGGGAAAGATTGTGGGGGAGACGCCCGTCTCGAAGGGCAAGGCGCTGGCGTACGCGGGAACCGTCTTTGTGTGTGTGCTGGCGATTCTATTAATGGCTCCGATGTTGATTTGAGACGCGTTTTCCTTTCGGCAGGGGCTGCGCCGGGATAACGGAGAAGCGGGATAGGGTTCCGCGCGGAGGATACAGCCGGAAGGCAGGGAGATCGGGACGATGGATCAAACGTTAATGAAAGAAGAGCGAAAACAGTATTTTCACTATTTCCGCTTCTGGTTTATCATAGTAGGAATTTTATTGATGATTACGCTGGGACTCGGGATATTCCGAAGCCTGACAGGAAGCCGGATACGGCAGAATCAGCAGGCCCCGGCGGAGCGGGTTTTTGACGGGGCGGATGTCCTGACGGAGGAGGAAGAGGAGAAGCTGCGCCGTTATATCGCGGAAAAGGAAGCGGAGTACGGGATAGATTTTGTGATTATGACCTTTTCCAGACCGGTCGAGGGGACGGAGGCGCAGGAACAGTATCATTACCGCTTTACCAGCTGGGAGCGGAACATGACGGATATCGCGGACGACTTCTGGGATGAAAATCAGTTTGGGTTTAACAAGGGCTTTGAGGGGGATGGTTCCATCCTTATTGACAACCGTTACCCCGGCCAGCGTGGTGAGTGGCTTTCCACCAGCGGGAGAGTGGAGGCAAGGCTGGGCAATTATGAGGTGAATGAGGTTCTGGACGCGGTGGATTTTTACTATGACAGCAGTCCCTATCGGGCATATAAGAGCTACATCGATACGGTATGCCGCTTTATGGACGGCGGATTTCAGGTCGGATCAGCTTATTACGCGGGAGCCCTGCTGATCTCCGCGGTGACGGCGGCGATTTACGCGGCGGTCCATCTGGCGGGAAACAAGGGGAAGAAGACGGTAACCGTAAATACTTATGTGCGCGGCGGGGAACCGAGGATCCGGAAACGGGACGATCTGATCCGAAAGAATGTGGTAAAGAGAAAAATTGAGACTTCTTCCGGCGGCGGAGGTTCCGGCGGTTCCAGAAGCTCCGGCGGAGGCGGCCATCATGTCAGCGGAGGCGGCGCGAGCCACGGCGGCGGAGGGCGCAGGCACTGATGCTCCGCAAATGCCGCGGAGAAAACCGAACTGAAACGCGCGGCCAGAGTCAGAAAGGCTTTTGGGGAAGCGGAAAGCCAATTTATCGGCTTCGAAAGCCGCAGATAAAAAATCCGAACATCTACATGACGGTATAGATGTTCGGATTTCTATTGTTGTCAAAACAGGGAAATCGGCGTCGCCAGCTTAAGCCATCTTGTTGACAGCCTTGCTGATGCTGGAAACCTTGCGGGATACGTTATTCTTATGATAAACGCCCTTGCTTCCGGCCATCTCGATGACCTTGGTAGCTGCGGCAAGCTCCTTCTGAGCGGCAGTCTTGTCGCCGGACTCTACGGCAGCCATCACCTTTTTGACGGCGGTCTTTACGCCGGAGCGGATTGCCTTGTTTCTTTCAGCCTTTGTGCGGTTTACCAGGATTCTCTTCTTTGCGGATTTAATGTTAGCCAAGTCGTACACCTCCAATTTGTATACAATCGATTTTTCATCGGTTTCGCGTTAGCCAGACACGGAGGGCTATCGCAAACACACTACATCAGTTTAGTAAATAATAGAAATTTTGTCAATACATAATTCTATGGTTTTCCGCTAAAAATAGGAAAAAAGTTTAAAACCGGAGAGACTTGGAGGCGGGAGATGAGTGTTTTTCAGGTAAGAACCGATCTGGCGCTGGAGGCGAGGGAAGGTATCGGCGACGCGAACGGCGAGCTGCGGGGCGTGAATGTGGAAGAATATTATCGTGAGAAGGAGGATGTCCGTGTCACAAAGGTCACTATCGACACAAAAAACGCGGCCAAAGCCATGGGCAAGCCGATGGGAATTTATGTCACCATGGAGGCGCCTGCTATGGCGGAGGCGGACGAGGATTATCACCGGGAAATCTCAAGATGTCTGGCGGAGGAGCTGCTGAAGCTTATGCCACAGGAGCAGGAACAGAACGTGATGGTGGTAGGGCTGGGAAACCGGGAGGTTACCGCGGATGCCCTGGGCCCGCAGACCGTAGACAATCTGTTTATCACGCGCCACATTGTAAAGGAATATGGGACGGCGGCCTATAACTGCAGTAAAATGAGTCTGCTGAGCGCCCTGGAGCCGGGAGTGATGGCAAGGACGGGAATGGAGACGGCGGAGATTGTAAAGGGAGTCGTCGGCGAGACCAGGCCGGATGTGCTGATCGTCGTGGACGCGCTTGCGGCCCGGAGTACAAAGCGTCTGAACCGTACTATCCAGATTACCAATACGGGAATCCAGCCCGGATCAGGCGTGGGCAATCATCGGAACGCGCTGACCCGGCAGAGCCTGGGGATTCCGGTGATCGCCATCGGAATCCCTACAGTGGTGGATTCCGCTACGATTGTGATGGACGCGATGGAGAAGCTGCTGGAGGAAGAGGATTCGGACGCCGCCAGGTTTTTTAACAGGCAGACGCCGCCTTTCCCGGAGCTGAATAACATGTATATGACGGGAAAGGATATCGACGCGGTGATCAAAAGGATCAGCTTTACCGTGTCGGAGGGCATCAACATGGCCATGGAAATGCGCATGGAATAAGCGGGACAGACATATATTGATACGAAAGACGGCGAAAGGAAGCAGCCGGTGTTCAAGAAAAACAGCGCGTTGAGAGGGATAGCGGGAAAGGCTGCGGCCGTTCTGCTGATGCTTCTGATTTTCCGGGGACTCATCGGGAATACAGGGGCCGACAGGGCGGAGGAAGGAGAGAAGGACGGGAATCATTCCCTGGGGAGTTCTATGCGAAGGGAACTGGCGGAGACTGTTAAAAGCGAAATTTACGATTCTTATCTTCTCTGTATTTCTTTCGCGGCGGGAAAGGGAGAGCCTTGCCCGATCCTGCGGGAGCAGCTGGAAAATCTTCTTCCTCTTTACAGCTATGCCGCCGGAGGCCTTGAGGGAGAAGAGGACGAAAGAGATCCGGGACAGGCTTTTCGGGAACTGCTCCTTGCGGAAGCGGAGGAGGGTACGTCGGCGATCCCGGAAGCATCCGGGCAGGAGGAGATGAAGGAGGAAGACGCATCGCTTTCCCGGCTCTTTGAGGAGGAGAACGAAGCTGTTCGGACGCCTGGGGAGGCGAATGAGCCGCCCTCTGATTCCGGGAGAGGAGAGGCGGTGCCTTTTGTGCCTCACGAAAGGATAGCGGAGGCGGATCTGGAGAGTCTGCAGGATTATGAGACGTTGCTGCGGCAGTTTTATACGGTGGACAGCAATACTATGATAGGGAGCGATCAGCTGAACATAGAGGAATTTCTGGAGAAGGATCTGACGGTATCCAGGGAGGGGGAGGGACCTCAGATTCTGATTTTTCATACCCATTCCAGGGAGAGCTTTGCGGATTCTCTGCCCGGGGATCCTGCCCAGACGATTCTCGGCGTGGGAGACAGGCTGGCGCAGATCCTGACGGAGACCTACGGCTATCAGGTCTTACACCATACGGAAAGCTACGACGCGGAGACCCGGGACGACGCCTATTCCCGGGCGCTTCCCGGGATCGAGCAGGTTCTGCGGGAGAATCCGTCGATCCAGGTGGTGATTGATCTGCATCGGGACGAGGTGCCGGAGGAAACCCGTCTTGTCCTGGATCTGGACGGAAGACCGACGGCGCGGTTTATGTTTTTTAACGGCCTGTCCCGGACGAAGAAGACAGGAAATATCGCTTATCTGTATAATGAAAATCTGGAGGACAATCTGGCCTTTTCCTTCCAGATGCAGCTGAAGGCCGCGGAGTATTATCCGGGGCTGACCAGAAAGATCTACCTGAAGGGATACCGATATAACATGCACCTGAAGGATAAGTATCTGCTGGTTGAGCTGGGAGCCCAGAATAATACGGTGGAGGAGGCCATGAACGCCTGCGATCCGCTGGCGCACATTCTGGATCTGGTGCTGAGAGGGGAATAGATTGTCGATGCACTATTGACAAAAACGGGCGGAAGGAGTTATACTTAATAGCAAGTTAGTGACTACTAACAAACTCCGCCGCAGATATGGAAAGCGCAGATTCGTTAATATAAGCCTGCTTCAGGTGCCTGACAACGAATCCTGTGCAAAACAACGGAATTTTGACTCCGGCCTGTCTGGGCTGGGGCAGAGAAGGAGGGACTTTTCATGGTAAGGATTACGGTGGGAATAGAGGGGATGGCCTGCGGGATGTGCGAGGCGCATATCAATGAGGCCGTGAGGAATGCGTTCCGGGTAAAAAAGGTAACAAGCTCGCACACAAAGAAGCAGACGGTCATCCTTGCGGAGGAGAATATCCCGGAGCAGGAGCTGAAAAATGTAGTGGCGAAGGCAGGCTATGACGTCGTATCGGTGGACTGCGAGCCTTATGAGAAAAAGGGGCTCTTATCCGTATTTAAATAGTCGGAGGAGATAGATATTTATGGAGTCAGCGGTTACTGGCAGCAGGTAACTGCTTTCTTTAAAATCAAGGGTTAGCGAACGCTAACTTATGAAAGCCACAGGAAAGACAAGGGAATTGTCCCAGATATTTCGGGAATGTATCGCCAAGGCGTTTTCGGATTCGGGATGCAGCCTGACAGGGCAAAATCAGATGAAAGGAAATCAAGGAAGATATGAAAAAATCAGAAACGCATGAAAAAATCAAAAACGCTTACAAGAGCCTTGGCGGCGAGGCGTCTTTTTATGACGGGATGATCACCTGTTCCACGCTGCCGGGGAAAGCAATCTGTAAACTGGTGTGGAATATGGATAAGAAGAAAAACGACCGCTATCTGCAGCTGGCGCTCTCCGGCATCCCGGAGGGTTTTTCCGGCCGGATGCTGGAGGTGCCGGTGGGGACGGGCGTATTGACCATGCCGGTGTATGAGACGCTTGGCGGCGCGGACATCACCTGTCTGGATTACTCTGCGGACATGATGGAGAGGGCAAAACGGCAGGCCGAAAAGAGGGGGCTTAAGAATGTCCGTTTCTTACAGGGAGATATAGGAAAGCTGCCCTTTGAAGACGGCAGCTTCGACCTCGTGCTGTCGCTGAACGGATTCCATGCGTTTCCCGATAAGGAGGCGGCATACAGAGAGGTATTCCGCGTCCTGAAGCCGGGCGGGATTTTCTGCGGCTGCTTTTATGTGAAAGGCGAGAATAAGCGGACGGACTGGTTCATTGAGAAATTATATACGCCGAAAGGATTTTTCACGCCTCCCTTTGAGACCGTGGAAAGCCTGAGTATGCGCCTGAAATCCATGTATCGGAAAGCAGAGGTGAAATCTGTTGAGAGCATGGCGGTTTTCCGGTGCAGGAAGGGGTGAGGCGGATGGGGGAGGTATTATATTCCCGACACGCGAAAAGGGTGCTGTGCGGCTGGATCAAAAAGGAATATGGTTCTGAGTCGGGAAAAGTATGGGATGAGGTACGGCGGCAATATGTTGCATTTCTGAAGGATGCGCCGGATTTCGGAGGGAAAAAGAGTCCCCATTCCGTCCAGATTTATGACAGTATTTTGCTGCTTGCCTACTGTACGGCTGAGCCGAGGAAGCATTCGCTGGAAGAATTACAGCCTGTATCGTTTGAAATATTTATGGCTCCTTTTCGGACTCTTGGTAAGATATTCAATGCGAACCATAAATGGACAATGAATCTTCTTGGATTGATATTTCAGGCTGCAGTCGAAAAGACGAATCGGCACGCCGGAAAATATGCGGATGACTTTGCGGCGGTCCTCCAACCGTATGACAGAAAAAGCGGCATTGTGCGATACAGCTTTACGCAATGCCCGGTTGCAGAGTTTGCGAAGAAGCATGGTCTTACGGAATGGATGCCGCTTATGTGTAATTGCGACTATATGGCTCTTTCCCATATCCATGCAGGGCTGATCCGCACCGGAACCTGTACGGAATGCAGCGAATGTGATTATCTGGTGTGCGGAGATGAAAATCCTGTCATGAACCAATATGAGCAGACAAAAGAGGAAAAGGAATACATCTCCGAAAACTGTGGCGGAAAGCTGGTATGGTGAAAAAGAAGGCCATATGAAAAAAGCGATTGAAAAGCTGAAAACGGCGTACCCCCGGCTGACCGTCCGATGCTTTCAGGGATATGGACATGGAGATATTATGAATCATCCGAAACAGCTTGCGGATGAAATGGTTCGTTTTATGAATCAGTAAAGAAATGCAACCATGGCGCTGCTGTTAAAGAGGAGCGGATATTATGACGAGTGAGGAATACAAAAAGCTGTCGCTGAAGGAATTTGACC
>JAMPIG010000099.1 GCA_023662875.1 Roseburia sp.
GGTTCAGGTCCGTGTGGTAGCAATACCATGAGAGTTCAAGTCTCTTTTCCTGCAGGGAAGAGTGTTAAGTGATTGCTTAGCACTCTTTTTTTCACTGGCTGCTAAAGGAGTATTTATGAGTAACAGAAAAGCGTGGTCTCCAGGGACGAAGGGGACGGAAAAGTTCGGGGAGAGGGATCGAAGGGACTGGTATCAGCTGGATTTGTCTGCTATCGTTTATCCGACCCTTCAGAGGAGGGATTTCTCATCGGTCTATCGATTGTCCGTAGTGCTGAAGGAGGAGGTGGATCCGCTGCTCCTGCAGAAGGCGCTGGATCTGACCCTGCCGCGGTTCCCGACCTATAAGGCGGCGATTCGGAAAGGGCTGTTCTGGAGGTATCTGGAGCCCAACGACCGGCCGGGACCTTTTGTGCAGGAGGATGTCAAGAACCCCTGTCAGCCTATGTATTTCAAGGCAAATAACCGCTATCTGGTGCGGGTATACTATTTCAGGAATCGGATTGCCCTGGAGGCGCACCATAGCCTAGGTGACGGGACGGGAGGCATGTGCGTTCTCCTTACCATGACGGCGGTATATCTGCGTCTGCAGGGGCACGAGGAGATCGAAAACGGCGGCTTTGTCCTGGATATCAACGAAGCGCCGGCGGAGGGAGAGCTGGAGGACGCCTATATGCGGTATGCCAACGCAAAGGTCTGTCCGCCCAGACTGCAGGAAAAGGCGTACCGGGTCAGGGGGACGGCGGAGCCCTTTTATACGCTGAATATTATCGACGGAATCCTGTCGGTTTCGGAGGTGATGGCGGTGGCGAAGGGTTATCATGCCACCATCACGGAGTACCTGAACGCGGTGCTGCTATATGCGCTTCTGGAAAAACAGAGGGAGGAGCCGGACGCCCGGCTGAGGCCGGTAAAGATTGCCATGCCTGTAAATCTGCGGCGTTTTTTTCCTTCTGTCACGCTGCGGAATTTTATCACTATGGTTTATCCGGGGGTGGATCCCCGGCTGGGGGACTATTCCTTTGAGGAAATTGTGACGCAGGTTCACAATTACATGCGTTATTATATTACCGAGAAGTTCCTGCGGGGCGATATTACGACGAACGCCGCGACGCAGCGAAATCCCCTGATCCGGGTAGTGCCTCTCTTTATCAAGGATCTGGTCGTAAAAACCTTTTACACGAAGGTACAGGACAGGAATTCGTCGGCCGGACTGACGAATATGGGGGCGTTAAAGGTGCCGGAGGGGATGAAGCCTTATATCGAACGCTTTGATATTTATATGGGGCAGCCTTTTTCCCGGCGGACAAACTGCGCGATTATCAGCTTTGGGGATATTTTGACCGTCAATTTTGCCAGCAGCATTGTCGAGGCGGATGTGGAGCGATATTTTTTCCGGAAACTGGTGCGGGACGGGATTCATGTAAAAATAGAAAGCAATCGCGGGCAGGAAGACTAGTGCGGAAAAAGAACAGTATTTTTTAATCGCAAATTTGTGCCTGCGGCAGCGTACAACAAAGGCTTGCGCTTTCGTTGTCGGGATCTCGCAGGCTGCGGAAAGGTATGGTTATTCTTATGTCATATTGCGTAAACTGCGGCGTGGAGTTGGACGCTTCCGCGAAGGAATGTCCTCTCTGTAATACGCCGGTAATCAACCCGGCGGATCTGGAGAAAATCCGGCAGGCCCAGCAGCCCTTTCCGGTGGAGAAGGGGCCGGTGGAAACGGTGAAAAAGAAGGATCTGGGGCTGCTGGTATCGATGGTGGTGCTGGCTACTGCCGCGGCCAGCGGAATCCTGAATGCGTTTGTTTTCCGGGGAAATCCCTGGTCTCTGGCGGTGATCGGGGCTTGCGCGATTCTGTGGGTCATCCTGATTCCGGTCATTATTTATGTCAGACAGCCGATCTATGTCTCCCTGCTCTTTGACGGGCTGGCGGTGATCGCCTATCTTTATCTGCTGACCTTTATGACAGAGACGGGGGAGTGGTTTTCGGAGCTGGGAGTGCCAATCGTTTTGCTGGTGCTGGCGGTGGCGGAGGCCGAGGCAGTCTGTATCCGAAAGCTGCCGAAATCCTTTCTGACGATCGCCCTGTATCTGTTTACCGGGATTGGTCTTTTGTGCGTGGGACTGGAGATTCTGATTGACCGATACGCAGGCGGGCATATTTCCTTGAGCTGGTCGGCCGTCGTGCTGACGGTGACGGTAATTCTGGATATCGCTATCATTACCATGCTGTCCCGCAGGAGGCTTCGCAACGCGGTGCGTAAAAGACTGCACTTTTAGGGAGGAAGCGGAAGAACGGCGGGCTTGCAGCGCGGCGTTCGGAAGCCTGTATTTTGAGGAGGCAGCGGTGGCCTGCAGGGGACAGTGGGGTTTTCGGAAGCCTGTATTTTGAGGAAGAAGCAGGCGGCGTGCGACTTTGCTGCGAAGGTTGCGGGAAACGGCATTTTAAGAGGGAGAGACAGAGATGAAACTGACGGACAAAGGAAACCAGAATTTGATGCACCTGATCCGGAGAGCGCACGGGCTGGTAGAAAATCCGGATCTGGAGAAACACAGGCAGTCCCAGGACGCCCTGGGAGCGATTCTTGGCAATACCCGGGACATGAACTACCGGGAATTTGAGATTGAGGGGATCGGTGCGGAGTGGATCTGCGTGAACCGCGCCCATATGAAAAAATATATTATTCTGCACTGCCACGGCGGCGGCTACTCCACCGGCAGCAGTCTGTACGCCAGGACGCTGACCTCCAAGCTGGCCGCATCGACCTCTATGGATGTGTTGTGCTTTGATTACCGTCTGGCGCCGGAGCATCCCTATCCGGCGGCGCTGGAGGATGCCATGAAGGTGTGGAATTATCTCATGCTGCTGGGCTACGGTGCCCGGGATGTGATCCTGACGGGGGATTCCGCCGGAGGGAATCTGGCCCTCGCGCTGTCGTTAAAGCTGAAAGCGGAGGGGAGACTGCTGCCGAGGGGCATTTTACTGATGTCGCCCTGGACGGATCTGACCTCCTCAGGGGAATCGTTTCTGGCGAAGGCGGAGGTGGATCCGGTGTTGAATCGGGAGTATATTCAGAGGATGATCGACGCTTACGCGCCGGGACAGGAGCTGACGGAGCCGTTGATCTCGCCGTTGTTCGGCAGCTTTGAGGGGTTCCCGTCCACCTATATCCAGGTCGGGGAGAACGAGATCCTGCTCAGCGACGCCGAACGGCTGCATCAGGCTTTTGTGAAGGCCAATGTGTCGGTAAAGATGGATATTTACCAGGGAATGTGGCACGTGTTCCAGATGTCCCCGGTGAAGGCGGCCAGAGACGCCATGGATAAAAACGCGGAATTTATTTACGATATTTGCAGATAGAAAAAGGAAAACGGGCCGGAATGCAGAATATATAAGGTGAGAAGAATGGTTTTGTCTGAGACTCGTAAGAGTCGGAACAGGAGCTGAGATGACGATCAGAGAGAGTCTGGAGAAGCGGGAGGAGGAATATTTAAGCCCGTATGCGTCCCTGAGCATGAAATCCAAAGGCAGGCTGAAGCCGGAGGTGGAATGCGATATCCGGCCGGCCTTTCAGCGGGACAGGGATAAAATACTGCATTGCAAGGCTTTTCGGAGATTGAAGGACAAGACGCAGGTATTTCTGTCGCCGGAGGGGGATCATTATCGTACCCGCCTCACCCATACGCTGGAGGTATCCCAGAACGCCAGAACCATCGCAAAGGCGCTGATGCTGAACGAGGATCTTGTGGAAGCGATCGCGCTGGGACATGATCTGGGACACACGCCCTTCGGACATGCCGGGGAGAGAGCCCTGAACAGGGTCTGCCCCATCGGCTTTGAACACAGCCAGCAGAGCGTCCGTACCGTAGACCGGCTGGAGAGGCACGGCAACGGTCTGAATCTGACCTATGAGGTTCGGGACGGTATCTTAAACCATCAGACCATCGGGAAGCCCCACACTCTGGAGGGAAAGGTGGTGCGGCTTTCCGACAAGATTTCCTATATCCACCACGATATGGACGACGCCGTCCGGGCGGGGATTCTCCGGGAGGCGGATGTCCCGAAGGAAATCCGGGACGTCATCGGCTGTACCCCCAGCGAGCGTCTGGATCATTTTGTGCATGACATTGTGACGAACAGCATGGGAAAGAACGATATCTGTATGTCGGAGGAGATTTCCACGGCCATGCAGAAGATGCGGAAGTTTATGTTTGAGAACGTATATCAGAACCCTGTGGCAAAGAGCGAAGAGGGCAAGGCGGAGATGCTGACGGAGACGCTGTACACGCATTTTATGAAAAATGTCGACGAGCTGCCGGAGGAGTTTTTGGTTTTGCTTTCGGAGGGGGAACCCAGGGAGCAGGTGGTGTGCGACTACATAGGGGCGATGACGGATCGGTTCGCTATCGCTGTGTACGACAGGATTTATATTCCGAAGTCGTGGACGACCATGTAACAGCGCGCAAAGATTTTCCAAGGCAGTAAGAGGGGGCGCAGCCCACCTCTTTAGTACACAGCCTAAGAAAATCTAAGTTGCGCACGGAAGAATCCGCGGAGTGGATTCTTCCAGGTCTGCGGCAATCTGGGATAGGCCGCTTCGCGAAGATTTTGTAATCTCGCACAGAAGAATGCCAAGAGGGGGCCACCTCTTTGGGCGGGCGTTCTTCCAGGTCTGCGGCAAGTCGGGACAGGCTGGAAAAAAGCGGCGGGTGATTGGAGCGTTGGGAGGGATTCATGTTTTATCCGGAAGAGCTGGTGGAGGAGATCAGGGAGAAGAACGATATTGTGGATGTGGTGTCCGGATATGTGAAGCTGCAGAAGAAGGGCGGAAATTACTGGGCCTGCTGTCCCTTTCACGGGGAGAAGACGCCGTCCTTTTCCGTGTCCGGCGGCAAGCAGATGTACCATTGCTTCGGCTGCGGCGTCAGCGGAAATGTATATACGTTTGTGATGCAGTATGAAAATTATTCTTTCCCGGAGGCAGTAAAGCTGCTGGCGGAGCGGGCGGGGGTGACCCTGCCTCAGCAGGAGTACTCGGAAGAGCAAAGGAAGCGGGCGGACAAAAAAAACCGGCTGCTGGAGGTCAATAAGGAAGCGGCGAAATTCTTTTACTACGGCCTTCGTTCTCCCCACGGCGCGGCAGGATATCAGTATTTGAGGAGGCGGGAGTTGACCGACGAGACCATCCACCGCTTTGGGCTTGGGTACGCCGACAAGGACGGGGCGGAGCTGGTAAGGTATCTGCGGAAGAAAGGCTTTGAGGATGAGCTGATCAAGGAAGCGGGACTGGCTACGGTTTCCGAGAAGTACGGGCTGAGGAGCCAGTTCTGGAACCGGGTGATGTATCCGATCCAGGACGGCAACGGCAGGGTGATCGGCTTCGGCGGGCGCGTTATGGGGGACGGGGAGCCCAAGTATCTGAATTCCCCGGAGACGCCGGTGTTTGATAAGCGAAGAAACCTTTACGGCCTGAATTTTGCCAGGAAGTCCCGCAGCGGCAATCTGATCCTCTGCGAGGGATATATGGACGTCATCGCTATGCATCAGGCGGGATTCACCCAGGCGGTGGCCTCGCTGGGGACGGCTTTTACCGTGGAACAGGCGAATCTGCTGAAGCGATATACGGAGAATGTGCTTCTGGCCTATGACAGCGACGGCGCGGGGATCAAGGCGGCCCTGAGGGGGATCGGTATCCTGCGGGAGGCCGGACTCGCGGGGAAAGTAATCAATATGGAGCCTTACAAGGATCCGGACGAGTTTATGAAGGCCCTGGGGAAGGAAGCCTTCCAGGAGAGAATTGACCGGGCGGAGAACAGCTTTTTCTTTGAGATCCGGATTCTGGAGCGGCAGTTTGATATGGGCGATCCCGAGGCAAAGACCCGGTTTCACCGGGAGATCGCGAAAAAGCTCTGCGAATTTCCGGAGGCTGTGGAGCGGGAGAATTATCTTCAGGCCATAGCGGATAAGTATCTCATCGGCGCGGAGAATCTGCGGAAGCTGGTGGTAAGGTACGCGGAGCAGACCGGGCTGGCGAAGCCCGTGGAAAGACCGAAATCAGGAGCTCAGCCGAAATTTAAGCCGGAGGAGAGCGCAAAGAAATCGCAGCGGCTTTTACTTACCTGGATTACGGATGAGCCGGGGGTATATGAGAAGATCAAAAGATATATCTCGCCCGGAGATTTTACGGAGGAGCTTTACCGCAGGGTGGCGGAGCGGCTGTTCGCGGATCTGGACGCGGGAAAATCAAATCCGGCGGGAATCGTCAGTACCTTTGAGGACAGCCGGGAGCAGCAGGAGGCGGCGGAGCTTTTCCAGACGAAGCTGCCGCAGCTGGCGACCAGGCAGGAGAGGGAGAAGGCGTTCCGGGATATCCTGCTGGCGGTAAAGCGGAACAGCTACGAATACTTTTCTGCCAGATTGGGAAGCGACGTGAGCGCGTTAAATCAGGTAATCGAGGGAAAGAAAGCCCTGGAAGAGCTGGCAAAACTGCATATTTCGCTGGATTAGAGTCAAAAATAGCTGTAAATTATAGAGGGGAATCGGTTCCCGAAGGAAGGATGGATTTATTACGATGGATGAAAACACACAGGCAAGGTTTGACGAAAAGGTCAAGGAATTGTTAGCGGTAGCCAAAAAGAAAAAAAATGTGCTGGAGTACCAGGAAATCAATGATTTTTTTGCGGACATGCCTTTGGAGGAGGAACAGTTTGAAAAGATCCTCGAAGCGCTGGAGCAGAATAATGTGGACGTGCTGCGCATCACCGAGGAGGACGAGGTGGACGACGAGGAGATCATCCTGACCGAAGAGGACGAGGTGGATATGGAGAATATCGACCTCAGCGTGCCGGACGGAGTCAGCATCGAGGATCCGGTTCGCATGTATCTTAAGGAGATTGGCAAGGTGCCCCTTCTCTCCGCGGAGGAGGAAATCGAGCTGGCCCAGAAGATGGAGGTGGGCGACCAGGACGCGAAAAAGCGGCTGGCGGAGGCAAATCTGCGCCTTGTTGTCAGTATCGCGAAGCGGTATGTGGGCAGGGGGATGCTGTTCCTGGATTTGATCCAGGAGGGAAACCTTGGTCTGATCAAGGCGGTGGAGAAGTTCGACTACCGCAAGGGCTATAAGTTTTCCACCTATGCGACCTGGTGGATCCGCCAGGCCATCACGCGGGCGATCGCAGACCAGGCGAGAACCATCCGTATTCCCGTTCATATGGTGGAGACGATCAACAAGCTGATCCGCGTCAGCAGGCAGCTGCTGCAGGAGCTGGGCCGCGATCCTTCTCCCGAGGAGATTGCGGATGAGATGAATATGCCGGTGGAACGGGTTCGGGAAATTCTGAAGATCAGCCAGGAGCCGGTTTCCTTCGAGACGCCGATCGGCGAGGAGGAGGACAGCCATCTGGGCGACTTTATTCAGGACGACAATGTTCCCGTGCCGGCGGATGCGGCGGCCTTTACGCTGCTGAAGGAGCAGCTGGTAGAGGTGCTGGGGACGCTGACGGAGAGGGAACAGAAGGTCTTGCGGCTGCGCTTCGGCCTGGACGACGGCCGCGCCCGTACATTGGAGGAGGTCGGAAGGGAATTTAACGTTACCCGGGAGAGAATCCGGCAGATTGAGGCCAAGGCGCTGCGAAAGCTCCGTCATCCCAGCCGCAGCCGGAAGCTGAAGGATTACCTGGATTGATGAAGGCCGGGCATGTTGCGCTGTCAGGGAGGCTCGCCATGCTGGCCGGGATGGTGACGCCGGGAAGCCGGGCGGCGGATGTGGGATGTGACCATGGTTTTCTCTCCATCTGGCTGGTGCAGAAGGGAATCTGTCCTCATGTATTGGCGATGGACGTGCACAAGGGGCCTCTGGCGGCGGCAAAGGAGCATGTGGCGGATTGCGGGCTGGGAGCATACATAGAGACCCGGTTGTCGGACGGGCTGAAAAGTCTGACGTCGGAAGAGGCGGATACTGTGATCTGCGCCGGTATGGGCGGGCCGCTGATGGCGAAAATCCTTGCGGAGAGTATGGAGAAGGCGAAAGGGATGAAGGAGCTGATCCTGCAGCCGCAGTCGGAGCTTCGGGAGTTTCGCGCTTTTTTGCGGGACGCCGGTTTTCGGATTCTGGAGGAAGACGCGGTTTTTGAGGAGGGCAAGTATTATTTTGCCATGAAGGCCGTCTGGCGGGGTGAAGGGGCGGAAGCGGACGCTGTGAAGGGAGAAGAGACACAGCGGCTGTGCGACGAGTATGGGCGGCTCTTGCTGGAGCGGCGGCATCCGGTGTTGCGGCAGTATCTTTTGTTCCGAAAGGGAATTGTGGAGGAGCTGTTGGGCAGGCTGGCGGCCCGGGACGGCGGCCGGGCGGCGCAGCGGCTGGAGGAGCTGCAGCGGGAGCTGGGGATGCTGGAGGAGGCGCTGCGGAGGTTCCGGTGTGAGTGAAGCCCCGGCTGGGGGTTCCATACGAGTGACGCCGCTCGCCGACTCAAGGGCCTGTTCAGACCCGCTCGCGCTTGGGGGCCGTGCGTAGCGGACACGTAGGACTCCAAAGTACGGAGCCCAAGTGCCGACGCCCGGCACAGTCTTCACAGGCCCGCGAGCCGTCGTGCGGCTGTGGAGCCGCGAAAGGGTGGCTGGCAAGTCGGCTTTCGGAGCGAGTGGTGCCGCGCGGCGAGTCGGGGAGGACGCGAGCTTGGCAGCGCCGCCCGCGCGATAAAATTAAGATAAGAAAAGAGGAAGGTGCAGTATGGTTAGGGTTACGGTGCGTGGAGAAAAAAGGGAATATCCGCAGGGGACGACTTATGAGGCGATTGCGGAGGAGTATCAGAAGGAGTACGACGGGACGATTGCGCTGGTTACTGTGAACGGGAAGATCCGGGAGCTGTTCAAGAAAGTGACGAAGGACTGCGTGGTGGACTTTTTTACGCTGCAGGACGACGTGGGGCATAAGACCTACGTGCGGACGGCGACGATGCTGCTTTTGAAGAGTATTTATGATCTGTTCGGCCCGGAGGCGGCGCAGAAGAGCTGCGTGGAGTTTGCGATCGGGCAGGGATATTATGTAAATGTGCTGGGCAGTTTGCCGGTGACGCAGGAGAGCGCGGAGAAGCTGCTGGCGAGGATGCGGGAGCTGTCGGAGCAGAATATTCCTTTCCGGAAGCGTTCCTATCCGTTGGACGAGGCGATGGAGCTGTTCCGCAGTAAGGGGATGACGGACAAGGAGAAGCTTTTCCGTTACCGCATGGGATCCTTTGTCAATATTTATGAGATCGACGGTTTTTATGATTATTATTACGGTTATATGCTGCCGCACACGGGGTATGTAAAGTGGTTTGACCTGATTCCCTACGAGGACGGGTTTATGCTCTTGCTGCCTGCAAAAAAGAATCCTCATCAGGTGGAGCCCTTTGAGGAGCGGCGGAAGCTTTTCGAGACGATGGAAGCCTCTCAGGACTGGGGCAGAAAGGCGGAGATTGAGACCGTGGGGGATCTGAACGATCAGATCTGCAAGGGTTCCATGAGCGAGCTGATCCTGGTACAGGAGGCGGAGCAGGAGAGGAAGATTGGCGAGATCGCGAAGGAGATTGTCGGCCGGAATAACGTGAAATTTGTAATGATCGCGGGGCCGTCCTCCTCCGGAAAGACCAGCTTTTCCCATCGGCTCTCGATCCAGCTTCGGACACTGGGGAAGTCGCCTCATCCGATCGGAGTGGACGATTATTTTGTAGACCGGGAGCTGACGCCCAGGGATGAGAAGGGAGACTATAACTTTGAGTGTCTGGAGGCCATCGATATCAAGCAGTTTAATGAGGATATGGTGAGGCTTCTGGCGGGAGAGCGGGTGGAGCTGCCAACCTTTAACTTCAAGACGGGAAAGCGGGAGTACCGGGGAAATTACAAGCAGCTCGGCGCGGACGATATTCTGGTCATCGAGGGGATTCACGGTCTGAACGACAGGCTGTCCTACGCGCTGCCGCTGGAGAGCAAGTACAAGATTTATATCAGCGCGCTGACGACGCTGAATATAGACGGACACAACCGGATTCCCACCACGGACGGCCGCCTGCTGCGCAGGCTGGTGCGGGACGCCAGGACAAGGGGAGCCAGCGCGCAGAGGACGATCCAGATGTGGCCCTCTGTGCGGCGGGGAGAGGAGGAGAATATCTTCCCGTTCCAGGAGGAGGCGGACGCCATGTTTAACTCTGCGCAGATCTATGAGCTGGCGGTGCTGAAGACCTTCGCTGTTCCTCTGCTTTTCCAGATTTCCAGGGATATGCCGGAGTACTACGAGGCGAAGCGGCTGTTGAAGTTTTTGGATTATTTCCTGAACGTACCCAGCGAAAGCCTTCCCAACAATTCGATCTGCCGGGAGTTTGTGGGAGGAAGCTGCTTTAATGTGTGATTCAGCGGTGTCGTCCGATGCCGTTTACTTTCCTGCTTGCTTTTCTTCCGGAGGGCAGGTATAATAGTTCGGTAAGTAAGACAGATGATCGCGGCTGCGGCGGCCCTTGGGCCGCCTGCAGGTGAGGAAAGTCCGGGCTTCGCAGGGCAGGATGCCGGATAACGTCCGGTGGAG
>JAMPIG010000009.1 GCA_023662875.1 Roseburia sp.
TACCGGGCGGATTCCGGACTTGCACCGGTTAGAAACGTGCGCCGCCGGGCACACAGTGAAAAAATCACGAGCCATGCGGCTTGACCACCGGCAGAGCCGGTGGTCAAGCCGCATGGCTCGTGATTTTCCGCCGTCTACCGTAAGCTCTGCCGAACCGTCCGCATCCAGGATGTCCACATCCGCGATCGCCGTGAAACCATGATCCTCCGCCACCTGCATATGCATGGCGGTCTCGGCGCGGGATCCCCCGTAGGCCGTATTGCACTCCACGATGGTGCCCTCCACGGACTGCACCAGATCTTTAATCAGTTCCGGGCGTAGATAATTGCTTGCAGGCGGCTCCCCGGTGGAAAGCTTCACCGCCACATTCCCGGTGGGCGTCCATCCCAGGGCTTCATAAACCGCCGTCATCCCCTCCGGGGAAATATCCGATGTGAAATAGACTATTGAACCGGAGCCTTCGCTGCTACCCTGGGAAGAAGATGCGCCGCCATTTCCCGTCTGTGACGATGTCACTGCCTCATTTCCATTGTTAGTCCTGCCACAGACGGCAAGACTGAATACAAGACTGAGAGCAAGTCCGAGACTTAAAAATAATCTTTTCCGTTTTTTCATCATGTCCTTCCTTTCTACTCCTGTCCATTATAAAAAAAACGAAACTCCTTGAGAAGTCTCGTTTCGTGTGGCAGTATATACCAAAAGTTATAACTGACAGCCAGTATCTCTTATACAGCGATCCTCACAATAGGCTGGCAGGCTCTTCATCCTGCCGATACGACCTGCCGGACGGCATCCAAAAATCTTTCCAGCATCTCAGAAGGCTGCGGCGGACAAAGTATCCCGAAGGAGATCGCATAATCCCACTCCACGGGGATCACCTTCATCATCGGGTGGACGCAGGACCACTTTTCTATCGCCAACAGAACATTCTTTTGCCTCTCACACCGGTTGAAAACATCCACATCATAAAAATCAAAATCCACAAGATTGACCGGCAGATGGTTCTCTAAAATATCGTCCCTGACTTTGTCCATGAACCGGCTCCATCCGCGGTGGATAATCATAAGGTTCTCGCCGTACAGATCTTCAAAAGTCAGCCTGTCCTTTTTTGCAAGCGGATGATAAATAGAAACAGCACAGCAGATCGGCTCCCTTGAAATTTCAAACCCCGCACATTTTCGCAGGTCAAGCAGGGCTTCGTCAAAAATCCCTGCCACCACATCAATATGTTCTCCAAGGTTTTTCAAGATCTCCCTTGCATTTTCCGGCGTATTCTCAAAGGGCACAAGCTGGAAGCTGACGTCCGAGCAATACCGATGGATCTGGGGCCACAGATCGGTCAGAAGCTGGGCCGGCGTCATGGGCGACGTGCCGATACGGACAACCTTCGTTTCCTCCTGCATAGCGGCCTGAGCACGGGCTATCGCCTTGCGGCTGTATTCAATCATATATATATTTTGCATCTCTATAAAGGGATTCCCCCGCGCGGGTCAGAACCAGTCCCCGGTGTGTCCTCGTAAACAGCGGAAAGCCAATCTCCGCTTCAAGGGAATTGACCTGCTTTATCATGGCAGTCGGCGTGATATGGGATTCTTCCGCCGCTTTATGAAAGCTTCCCGCATCCGCTGCCCGGATAAATGTTTCAAGCTGGGGATTGTACATTGCGTTCACCATCCTTTTTCAGCATCCGCCGGTACTCACCTATATCTGGTGTACGATTCTCCTGAACACCAGACAGCCGTGTGCAGGGACTTCCGTCCTGAGCCTTCCCTCCGCCGCTTTTACCGATTCTCCCGTCCAAAGCTCGGTCAGCGCTTCATCCGTATGAATCCCTGCGCTTTCCGCGTCAACCGATAACTCGCAGGTCTCCTCGCCCAGGTTGAACAGCGCCACGTAGACAGCTCCGCTGCTCTCGTCGCAGGCCTTCCAGACCGCCTTTTTTTCGTCCCGGCAAAGCTGGGTCGGCTTACAGGACGGCTTCCGCATTTCCAGCACTCTCCTGTTGGTCAGAAGCTTTAGCGTTTCCGGATCCAGCTTCGTCAGCTCCGCCCCGATCATCAGCGGGGAACCGAACAGACACCAGAGCGTCATCATGGTCTTTTGTTCTTCTTTCGTAAAATTGGTCGTGCGCTCCCGGCCGAAGCCTTTTCCCAGCTGTCCCAGAGGCAGCATATCGCAATCCGGATAGCAGCCCTCCGACACATGACGCTGCCAGAGCTCACAGCGGCGGAACATATCCTTCAGCAGCTTCCAGTCGTCCCAGAAATCATCCGTGATGCGCCACATATTGGCGTAGGTCTCGTAATGCCAGGCCTCCTCGATCAGCGCCGGTCCGGGGGACAGGGAGAGAACGATCTCCCGCCCGCACTTTCCGATCGCCGCCGCCAGCATCTCGACCTCATGCCGCGCGGAATAGGGATTCTTCGGATAAAGATTGGTGTTGCAGATATCGTCGCATTTGATATAATCCACGCCCCACTGCGCGTAAAGCTCCAAAAGAGAGTCATAATAAGCCTGACCGGCCGCCATATCCCGCACCCCGTACATATCCGGATTCCATCCGCAGATGGAAGAAGGGTTCGCGATGACGTCCGCCGTCGCCTCCGTCCCCTTTACCGGCATATGCCGGTGCGCCGCGATGCGGGGAATTCCTCTCATAATATGGATGCCGAATTTCAGCCCCAGAGAATGTATGTAGTCCGCCAGCGGTCCAAAACCCGCCCCACCCGCGGAAGACGGAAATCGCTCCGGATCCGGCTGCAGCCTGCCGAATTCATCCATCTCCAGCGTGCTGAAGGGAATATACTGATAGGTATCCCTCCGGCTGCCCGCGCCGTGGGCATACCACTGGATATCCACAACAATATACTGCCAGCCGTATTCCTTCAAATGCCGCGCCATATAGTCCGCATTTGCCTTCACCTGCTCCTCGTTCACCGTCGTGTCGTAATAATCATAGCTGTTCCAGCCCATAGGCGGCGTCAGCGCAAACTTGTTTTTATCCATTTTAACCTCCATGCCTTTCCGTAACCTGCTCCTGGCAGGCATCCCTTTCCCCTTTTCCCTATAATGACAGGCAGCGCGACAACAAAATTCACGCTTCGGGAAAATTCCATTGTCACGAGTCAATAACCCCGCCATGCTCAGCCTGCCATAAACGCCTCGATCTCCTCCGTCGTGCGGATAATATCCGCGGAAAGAACTTCCGCGCCGTTCTCCGTAATCAGCAGGTCATCCTCGATCCGGATGCCGATCTCCCATTCGTCAATGTATAGCCCCGGTTCATCCGTAATAACCGCTCCCGGACGCAGCTTCGCGTTGGCCGCTACCGTGACGTCATGCACATCGATACCAAGGTGATGGGATACGCTGTGCATATAATATTTGGAAACCTGATCCTCCTTCTCGATCAGGCCAAGGCCGATCAACCCCTCCGCCAATACCTTCTTGCAGATCTCGTTCAGCTCCTTCAGCGTCATCCCCGGCTTTGCCTCCGCAGCAATCCGGCGGTTTGCCGCGAGCACGATATCGTACACCTGCTTCTGCCTCTCCGTAAATTTCCCGTTTACGGGATAAGTTCTGGTAATATCCGCGTTATACCCGGCGACTCTCGCGCCCAGATCCAGCAGCAGCAGCGCGCCGTCCTCGCAGGTCTCCCGGTTGGTGTCGTAATGCAGCATGGTTCCGTTCCTGCCGCTGCCGGCGATGGTCGGGAAAGCCGGGCCGTCCGCACCGTTCCGGAAAATATCATACTCAAATTCCGCCTGGACCTGATATTCCTTCATTCCCGGCTTCAGCGCCTTCATCACCCGCTCCAGCGCGTTCTTCGTCAGTCCGACCGCCTCCCGGATACGACTCACCTCGTCCTCATCCTTCCACATCCGTTCCGCCGCCACAAGCGGGAACAGGTTTCTCACGGGCGTACCCGGATAATTCTCCCGGAAGCGCTTTGCCATGACCGCGTTGTAGTCCGGCAGATCCTCTTGGCTGTGGCGATAGGTATCAAAATAAACCTGTGTCACATCCTCCCGGGTCATCTTGCTGTTGATCGTACCCTCCAGGGCCCCGATCAGCGAAATCTTCTCGATTCCGGAAATCTCCCGGGCCTCCTCCTCGGTCACCTTCCTGCCGTACCATCTCTCCTTGTCCGGATCCGCCTCCTCGATAAACAGCGTAACCTCCGCCGGTTCCGCCGCCTTATCCAGCACCAGCGCCATCCTTTCCCTGCGCAGCCCCGTCAGGTAAAAGAAATTCCGATTTGCCTGAAAGGCCGCGTACTCATCGGCGCTGACATGGGTCTCGATCCCGGAATACAGTACCGCGATGCTGCCGGGCTCCATTTTCTCCAGCACCGCATCTCTTCTCCTCTGAAAATCCATGGTAATAATCCTCTCTTTCTCTGATGCATTATCCTTCCGACGCCAAAATCCGGTTTATGGCTCTCCTCATTTCTTTTCAAACAGCAGAACCGCATCCTGTTCCTGTAAAACGGTATCGCTCCGGGGACGGATGTTGCGCTCCTGCCGCCGGATCATGATGATAAATACCCTTCTGGAAAGATCCAGCTCCCGGATCCTGCTGCCGATCCAGGGATGCCCCGGATTGAGAACCGCCTCCTCCATCCTGCAGTCGAGCCGGAGATTTCCCATGGTTCCCAGCAGAATATGATCCCCCGCCCGAAGCTCCAGCCCGTCATATGGCGTACAAACCTCGTCCCCCCGCAGAATCACCGCCGGATACAATCCCTTCGGTATCGCCGCGTTCTTTAATAATTGTCCCACAAAAGGATGCCCTTCGTCAAGCTCCAGCGTAATAAAAGACGCCTCCTGCCTGGAATAGGTTCCCGTCTTAATCCTGGTATAGTATTCTACAAACCCGGCGGAAATGATACCGGTTGGAATCGCAACCATCCCGACGCCCAGAAAAGCGATCACGATAGCCATCAGCCTGCCTCCCACGGTAACGGGGTAGATATCGCCGTAGCCTACCGTCAGCAGCGTGGACACCGACCACCAGATACCGGAAAAAGCGTTGGCGAAATTCTCCGGCTGCGCCTCATGCTCCAGACCGTACATACAGAGGGAAGAGGCCAGCAGCATCACCAGAATCAGAAAAATCGAAGACGCCAGCTGGTTTTTCTTTTCTTTCAGCACCGCCGTGATCACGTTGAACGCGTCATAATGGAAATTGATCCGAAAGAGCCTCAGAATCCTCACCACCCGCAGCATTCGGAACGCCACCGCGCCGCTGGGGAAGAAAAACGGCAGGAAAAAGGGCAGAATCGTCAGCAGATCCACAAGCCCGTAGAAGGACAGGATAAAACGAACCGTCGCCCGCCCGCGCCCGGCTTCCGGATACAGGTATTCCGCCGTCCAGATCCGCAGAAGATACTCCGCCAGGAAGATAAACATGGTGACAAGCTCCAGCCGCCCCAGCATACCGGCCAGCCCCGCGGCCTCGTCAAAGGTCTGGATAAACGTCACCGCGAGATTCAGGACAATAACCACCACAATAAAGACATCAAAAAGCAGACTGGGAAAATCTGTCCTGTTCCCAATCTGAATAATCTCAAAAACTCTTCTCTTGAAATCCGCCGCTCCGCCGACGCTATCCCTGTGTTCCTTCTCTTTTCCCTTCATTTCCTTCCCGATTCGCGTCCGCCGCGTTCTGCCGCTCCGGCGTAAACAGAATATCATGGTTCACCGACCGATAAAACAGCCTCCTGAACTCTCCCCGATCCCGGCTCTGCGCCAGCGCCCACATGGTTTTTGTCACCGTAGCCTCCAGCGTCATATCATAGGCCTCCATCAGCTGAAAATCCGCTTTGATGGTCTTTCCGACCCGATAGACCTCCATATCGCTGCCCTCGTGTGTTACCTGGGTAGCCAGCATGACGACCTTCCCCCCGTCAATCCAGCGGCGGATCTCCGGATAAAAGGGATGCTCTCCGTATTCCGGAAACCCTCCCACCCCGAAGGCCTCGATGATCACTCCGTCATACCATGGGAAAAGCCTGTTCAGAACGCCGCCGTCCATCCCGGGTATCAGCTTCAAAAGCAGTACCCTTTCGTTCAGCGCATGGTAAAAGGTTACCTCATCCCTCCCCGGAGCCTTATCGTCAATATAAAACAGAACTCTGCCGTCCTGAATCACCGCCACGGAAGGGTAATTGATACTGGAAAAGGCGTTATAGCTTTTGGAGCGCTCCTTCTTCGCCCTGGTTCCCGCAATCACATTTCCTCCAAAGACAATATTGACCCCGTGCGCCCTCCCATCCGAAGCAAACCGCAGACTGTCCAGCAGATTCGTCCTGGCGTCCGTCACCGGAAGATCGATCGGCTTCTGAGAACCGGTAATCACGACGGGCTTCCGACTGTTCTGCACCAGATAGGACAGCGCCGCCGCCGTAAAAGCCATGGTATCCGTCCCGTGACAGATCACAAAGCCGTCGTAGGCCTCATAATTCTTTTCAATCTCCGCCGCCAGGGCAAGCCAGTGCCTTCCGCAAATATTCGTACTGTCAAGGCCAAAGGGCTGCGTCACGCTGACCTGGCAGAATTCCCTGTGCTCCTCCACATAGCTCAGTAAATCCTCCGCGGCAATCTGCGGCGCAAGGCCCTCCTCCGTATACCCGGAGGCAATCGTCCCTCCTGTGGCAATCAAAAGCAGCTTTTTCTTTTCCAACGTTCCTTCTCCTTCGAACCTATTTTACTCTATTCTGTCCGTTTTGTCACTTCTTTTCTTCTTTTGGCTGGGGAGCTTTTGGGAGCCTTTGGGGAGTTTTCGGGGGAGGAAGCTTCGCTACGGCGCAGCCTTCTGCGGAGCCGCCACAAAACCTTCCAGCTCCTCCTCCGTCAGCTCCTGATCCGGTTCAAACTCCCCGGAGGCCAGATAGCTATAGATTGCGTCCTGCAGCGCCGCGGCCTCCGGATATTGCCGCAGGGCACGCAGTCCCAGGGAAGAAAACAGAACCTTTCCTCCGCCGCACCGAAACTCCAGCAGCTGCGCCATGGGCCGCAGAAAAGCATAGCTGTCCAGCTCGGTGATAATACATTTCAGGGGTCTGGGAAGAATAACCGCCCTCTGCCCAGCCATCGGCCACCACTGCCAGTTCGTAAAGGACTCCGTCGGAAAGTTTCGGAAGATCGGATGATCTTTATCGATCAGCTGTCCCATGCCTCCCTCCTGGCTGCCGAAGGTTCCCACCGACCAGAAATCCGTCGTAAACTGCCCCTGAATCGACCGGGGCAGATGCTCCTGATCCGAGACCGGGGCAAGGTAAACGCTTCCTCCTGCCCGCAGGACTTTTCTGGTCTCTTCGTCGAATACCTCCGTCTCATAGAACTTCTTCCGATTCCTGGATTCTATGTCCGTCCCGCTTTCAGGCTTCTCCTCAAATCGAGACTCCGCTCCGGTCATGTCAACCGCACCCGAGCCGTCTCGCGCTCCGGGATAGACCCAGACAGGGTACATATTTTCGACGCCGCCCACCGCTACCGTCAGATCCAGCCGCGCCGCCTTCTCCCCGAAATCAAGCATAACGTCCAACCGGCCGACAGGCGTATTTTCCCCCTGAGGACAGTGCGCCTGTCCCAGGCTTCCCTGCAGAAGCATCTCTTCCCTGCCGTCCCGCTCTTTCCGGCAAAGCCGATAGGAGACGTCTCCATCTA
The DNA here is from genome assembly GCA_023662875.1 of Roseburia sp. GTDB lineage: Bacteria > Bacillota > Clostridia > Lachnospirales > Lachnospiraceae > Acetatifactor. The sequence goes on from JAMPIG010000009.1 coordinate 7,671, forward strand.
TGTCCCCTTTCCCATAATTCGCCATCCGGATCTGAGCCTGCAGCCGCTCTCCCCTCACATAAGTATATTTTTCCAACAATACCAGCGGCAAACTCTCCCGGAAAAAGCTGCGAAAGCGCTCCGGCCTCGCAAAGTCATAGGGCTTCGGCTCCAGATGCGAATTCATCATTCCGACCAGTGCCGTTCCCTGGCCCGGGAAATCCTGCAGCCCCAGCAGAGAAATCCCCGACAACCGCCCTGTTCGCAGGGCAGCCTCTACCTCCTCCCGGTAACCGATCCGGGACAGCTCTCCCGTCGCCTCGACATACCGCTCCTAGACGCCCTCCAGCCCCTGTTCCCTGACCCTTTCCCGGATCAGCTCATAATTGGCCGGCCTCGTTACACCCCGGAACTCCTCCAGCTCCCGGAAATCGGGAAGCACCTCAAACTGTCCCACCTCAAAGCTGAAAACAGGCTTTTTAAACTCCTCCCGAAGCTTTTCCATCGTCTTTTCATAATCATGCCCGGCCCCGGGATACTCCCGGTTGATATATCCCGTCATTCCGGCGGAGGTTCCCCGCAATTCCAGCCCGCGCCAGCTCTGAGACGTATAAAAATCGCTCTCCGGATCGCAGCCCAGGCTCCCGTAATGCGGATTGGAGGCGTTGGCATACAGCCTGGTGGGATCGAACTCCCTGGCAAACCGCAGCAGCTCCCCCATACGCCGATGCCCCTTTTCCCCGGCATGAAGCTCGTTTCCGAAGGTCAGCATGACAAAAGAGGGATGATTCGCCAGCATCCGCAGGATGCCTTCCAGCTCCTCCCGATAATACGAAAAGCTCTCCTCTGATTCAAAGGCGTCCCTGGGATTCCAGTGGGAAAGCTCCGGCTGCATCAGCATCCCCAGCCTGTCCGCCGCGGTAAAAGCCGCTTCCGGCGGGCAGTGAGAATGAAAACGCATACAGTTGACCCCATAGGCTCGATATCTTTTCAGGATGTCCTCCCACTCCTCCGCCGTCATCGGCGGATGACCCGTCTCCGGAAACATGGCGCAGTTCGCCTCCCCGCGCAGAAAAATCGTCCTTCCGTTCAGCGCCAGCCTGCCCCGGCCGTTATCCCCAAAGGAACGGACGCCAAAGGTCACTGTCTCCGCGGAACAGAATCGGACGCCGGAATCCTTCCGCCCGTTTGCCTCGCCCTCCAACTCCGCTTCCAGCGCATACAGATTTCCTTCTTCCTCATCCCAGCGCCTGACTCCCTCCGCCAAAGGAAGCCCGGCCTGTTCTATCCTGGCGACGCCTGCCTCTCCCGCAATCTCCAATTCCACACTCTCCGCCAAAGCGGCGCTCTTCAGCCGAAGCCTTCCCCGCCAGGGTCTGCCCCCATTGACCTCCGCCCGTACCGTCAGCGTGTCTTCCACCGGATAGACAAAAAGTCCCTGTAAAAATACCGGCTCCTTTACAGTGATGCCGAAGCGCCCCAGAATACCGTTCCAGTTTGTCTGCGTCTCATCCGTCGCCGCAGACGAATACACAATCGCGTTATGAGGCAGCCCGGGATAACTGTTATCCGAGAGCAGCGTAATCTCATGCTTTCCCTCCAAAAGCCCCGTCACCTCAAACCGCCAGGGAGAGCTGATACTCGCCGGACGGCAGGCCGGTATCTCCTCCCCGTCGATCAGAAGCCTCAGCGCCCTCGCGCGTTCCGCCTCCAGAAAACACCTTTTCCCGACAGGCAGCCGTAAGGTCAGCTGTTTTTGCAGCACAGCCTCTCCCTCATAACTGTGTTTTCTCGTAAAGCGGGTAGCAATCGGCCCCTGCTCCCAAAACTCCCTGTCCTCCGACTCCGCATCCGGCTGCCACTGATTTGTCCCCGAATCCTCCGGCCCAATCTCTCCTTCATCCAAGGTTCCGGGCAGCTCTATCTCCCCTTCCGTACCGTCCGAGAGTCTGATCTTCCACATTCCTTCCAGCGAAATATCCATAAAAACAGCTCCTCCACGATAAGTTTAATAAGTTCTATCCTAAAATATAGTACGATTATCCTGAAAAAGCTATACTTTTTATTGCCGGTCTGTTGAGAAAAGCTGCTGCGCTGCAGCCGCCTCTTCGCCTCCTGATCGCTTCCTGCGCCGGGTTCAAACATCTATAAAGCAAAGTTTTAATTGCATGACACTTTTCCTCTGTCGATTTCCCGATGGCTGCATATACTTCTTCTACCGTCATTTGAATTGATATCGACAGCAATGGAAATCTTGCGTTTTCCCGCGCCATATGCTATCATAGCTCATATATTCTTATCGAAGGAGGAAAATGTTATGCAAAATTTACAAGAAGCAAAGGCCGGTCTGAATAAGATGTTTATCGCACAGATCGGCGCAGTCGTCTGTGTGCTCCTGGCTCTGATCCCGCTGGTCGACGTTCTGGCGGGGCTGGCGGCCTGGGTATTTGTCATACTCAGCCTTGTGGGGCTCAAACAGGCCGGAAAGGACATCGAGGGCTGTAAGACGGCCTTCCTGCTTACCATCATCGATCTGGTGGTCACTGTTCTGCACACCTTTCTCAACGCAGGAGTTTTCGGAACGATTCTCTCCCTGGCCGACACCATTCTCAGCCTGGCCGTCATCTACTTCGTCTGTACCTCTGTCGGGGAGACGATGAAGCAGATCGGCGCTTCCAACGAGGCGCAGCTGGGCCACACCGTATGGATTATCAATCTGGTCTGCGCCGCCGTCTCCGTAGTGACCTCCATCCTCGCGGTGATCCCGCTTCTGAATCTCATCGCGGGTCTCGCCGACATTCTGGTAGCCATCGCCTCCCTGGTGGGCAGCGTGCTCTACATCATCTTCCTGTACAGGAGCTCGGCGGCAATCTGAGAAAGCGGGTTTCGCTCACAAAGAGAACAAGTCCTCAAAGCAGGCAGCGGGACATCAATCTTGAAATGTCCCACGAGGAATATGTCCTTTGAACCTATCGGTAGTGACCCTCGCGGCAATGAGCCCGGATCTTACGATTCCTGGCTCATTGTCTGCGAAAAGGGATCGCCGCATTCTCTGCTTCAGGAAAGGAGGAATTGACTTGCAGAATTTACAAAAAGCAAAGACCGGTCTGAAAAAAATGTTTATTGCCCAGATCGGTATATTTGCATTTACGCTCCTTCCCCGAACCCTCGGCACTGGCTTGGCATATGTTTTTCTTCTGACAGGGTCGATACCTCTTTTGGTACTTATCCTGGTAATCGTTTTCGTAGGTCTGGCGTCTTTAATCCTTGTCTACATAGGGCTCTGCCAGGCTGGAAAAGACATCCGGGGCTTTAAAACCTCTTTCCTGCTTACCCTGTTCAATCTGCCGGTTGTTGTACTGCGTCGGTTTTTCGGCACAGCTGTCCTTGAAATAATCCTCTCCCTGTCCTCAAAAGTCCTCGGTCTGGCTGCCAGCTATTATCTATACATCCCTCTTTCCAGGGCAATGGAAGAGATCGGTGCCTCCGACGAGGCGCACTTGGCACGCATCGCCTGGAGAATCAAGCTGACCCGCACCTTTCTCTCCGCGGCGGTTCTGATTCTTGCCCTGTTTCCGATCCTGAGCGACGTTACCGGCTTGGTCAGCACATTGGAGACTGTCGTTCTCCGGGCGGGAGGCGCGTTTGGCCTTCTGGCCTTTTACAAGTGTCAGAAGGCAATCTGAGAAGGGACTGCCGCGGTTTCGGATTCCTTTTCTTCAGGAATTGGCCGTAAGAATCTTCCGGTTGGTTTCGCAACCGTTTGTTTTGGAAATTTATGATGTTAATCAATTGTTCAGGAGGAAAAAAGTATGGAAGTAAACTTCCAAATATTGAATCGATGTCCGCTAAAGCGGACAGGGGGTATACACATGAAACACTTTCGACTCTATCTGACCCTTCTCTCCTGCCTGCTCTTCCTCGCGGGCTGCGGACAGGAAAGGACTCCCGCCGATGAGACGGGCGCTCCCTCCGGCGGGGAAGAACAGTCGGATGCGTCCGGCGGAGAAGAGCAGGCCGCCCTCACCGCCGACTGGCAGACAAAGGGCTTTGCGGCTCCGGGCGAAATCCGGGAAAATCCATCCCTTTGGGTTACAGAGTATATCAGCTGGCAGCACGACGACGTCAGCTACGAGGACGCCGTACCTTCTATGTTTAACCGGGTGGACGAGCTGGGTGCCCGCGGAAACATCCTCTACCGCTTCCATAGCTTCGACGTTGCGGACGGAGAGGGGACGAAGGATAAGTATCTGCTGGAGGAATACGATACCTCGTCCGCGCAGACCGTGGTGAAGGAAATTCTTCCCGAAAGCCTCGGCGTGGACGGCGGTTACCTTCTCGGCATCGATATTCTGGAGGAGGGAAGTTATGCGCTTCGGATCCGGGTATCCGACCCGGAGGCCGCCGAATTTCAACCGCTCAACGACTACGTTGTGTTTACGGATTTAGGCGAAAGCACCGAGAAAGCGGATCTGCTGCCCGCTATTTCCGCGGCGGGTCTTCGGGAGGATCGCCTGAATCCGGAAATTTTCTGCGACAGCGGTCGAAACAGCTATATCCGTGGAACCGACGGCTTTACCTCCCGGTATCTGTCCGTTTTCGACGCGGAAGGAGCACTTTTGGCGGAGTATGACGCCGACTATCTCAATACGGTTCAGACGCCCTTCCGGATGCCGCAGGGAGAACTGGTTTTCCCGGTAGAGATCCGGGAGGAAAGATCCACCTGGCTCCTCTGGCTTGACGCGGAGGCGAAAACCTTCCGCACCCTCGCCGTCCTGGAAGGGGAGCAGGTCTCCCGGTTTTACGGGATACAGGGAAACGATCTCTACTACGCCTCCTTAAACCTCGGCATCGTAAAATGGGATATTGCGTCCGGCGAGCGGACGCTTGTCTTCTCCTTTGACGAAAACAGCGTCTCCACTATTCAGGAGAACATGCTGGTTCTCCGGCAGGGACAGCCCCCGGTCTTTCGGATGTACGGAACCGTAAACGACAGGGAGGAGGACTGGCTGACGGCGCTGTCCGCGCAAAAACCGGAAGATAAGGACGCCACAAGGATTGTCAGCCTGCTCGGTGACACTTCCTGCGTGAAGAACGCTTCCGCCCTGGCCTCCCGCAGCAACCCCGGCCTCTCCTTTTCCTACGAGACCTGCGCGGAGTCGGAGAAAGAGGATTTCCGAACCAGAATCCTCGCCGACATGATCGCCGGAAAGGGGCCGGACGTCCTCTATGTCTCCCTCGCGGATATGCGGCGGATGCAGAGGGAGGGGCTGCTGGCGGATCTCGGAGAGATCCTTTCGAAGGAGCTGCAGGATCAGGTGCTTCCCGGTATCCTCGAACAGGGAACCGTGGACGGCGTCCTCACAGGGCTTGCGCCGGAGACGAGTATCCAGACGGTAGTGACCTTAAAAAGCGTCTGGGATCAGGATACCTGGAGCCTGGAGGATATCATCGCTCTTTTAGACACCGGAAAATTTACGGGGGTTTTGTGCCAGGGGGAAACGCCCTTTGCTCCCCAGGCGGTGCTGCACAGGATGACTACCTTCGGCCTGCAGGACGGCTCCCTCCTCGACCCGGAAACGCGGCAAAGTTTCTTTGACAGCGACCTGTTCCTGAAAATCCTGAAAATTGCCAGGGAGTACGGCGCTGCCGATCCCATGGGGACTACTACCTTCCTGGGCGTGGGCGGAAGTCTTGGCAACTGCGCGGTCTCAAGCCTGGAAGCTTTCGATCTGCTCTCTGCGCAATATGGGGACGAGCTCAACAGGGTGGGCTTTCCCACGAAGGGCAGCTGCGGAAGCTATCTGTCAAGCGATGGCGTACTGGTGGTAAACCGGAATGCGAAAAACTCTGCCGCCGTGGCCGCCTACCTGGAGTGTGTGTTGAGCGACGAGATCCAATATCCGATCCTTAACTGGGAAATAGAAGATTCCGTCCGCAAGATCAGCCTAAAGGATCTGGTGATCTGGGAGACCGAAGACGGGCCGACCGCATCCTGGCAGAAATCCCAGACCGTAATTCCCCTGACGCTTAGGGAGGACGGAACCACGGTGCTGAACGAGTATAAGGACTTTCTGGAGAGCTGTGTCCCCGCTCCCGCGGAATGCGACGACATCCTAACCGTCGTATGGGAGGAAGCCCAGAGCTATATCGAGGGAGGTAAGAGCGCGGAGGACGTAGCTTGGATCATCCAGAATAAAATCCAGCTTTATCTGGACGAGGGCGGAGAGCTGCCGGAGAATTGAATTTCCCTGACCCTTTAAAAAGCGGATCGGGCAGGCGGGGAAACCTGTTCACAAATCCAGCGAATTCAGCAAAGCCGACGCAGCTGGCTTGAAATACTATCTCGCCTGCTTCCCCGATTGCGATAAAATTTTCTATAGGATAAAAGACGCCAGAGGCAGCACACTGTTTTTCGTGTGCCGCCCCTGGCGTTTTCTTTTATTCTTTCATCATTTTCCTTATAAGACCTTGCTGCCGGGAAACGAATCTGTTCCAATCCCTTCCCCGCGCAACGGTTGATTCGCCCATCATCTCATTTCCGCGCCGTCAATCCTTAAAAATACTCACATACTTCACCGGCGTCCGGTAATTGTACTTGCTGATCTTGATGCCGCTTCTCGGGCTGCTGGCGTGGATCACCTGCCCGCCGCCGATGTAGATCGCCACATGGTTGATAGTTCCCGAGCTGTTCGCGTAGAAGACCAGATCGCCGGGCTGGATCTCCGAGTAGGAAATCTTTGTCCCCTCCTTGGACTGCGCTCGGGCCGAATGGCTTAAGGTCACGTTAAACTTCTTGTACAGGGTCAGGACGAAACCGGAGCAGTCCGCTCCCTTCGTCAGGCTTGTCCCGCCCCAGACATAAGGATTTCCGAGAGATTTCTTCGCCAGCTCCACCAGCTCTACCCTGGCGTCCGACACGCCCACGCCGTACAGAAGCTCGCTCATGGTAATCGCCGTATCCAGCTTGTCCTGCACCGTCACATAATCAGCGGAGACATAAGCGTCCTCCCCGTCTATGGATACCTGGATCCATCCCTCCAGAGTCGCCACATACTCCAGCTCTTCCCCCTGGGGAACCTGAGTCAGGACGGCGCTCTCCGTATTCGCCTGATCCCTTACGTTCAAACCGTCCACATTGGCTACCGCCACGGTATGTACCAGAGACTGCGCCATCAGAATAGCGTCCGGGCCGGTCAGCAGATAATCCAGGCTGACATACCCCTCCACCTCGCCGGAAGTAATATGCGCCCAGCCGTCCAGCATTTCCAATACCTCGCAGGCCGCATTTTTCGCCATCTTCCCCACCAGCTTGCCGCTCGTCGAAGGAGTCTCCCGCACATTCAGGTTGCCGTTCTCCACATTGGCGATACCGATATTGGTATAGCCCCAGCAGGCCCCCTGCGCGTCCTGCGCCGCCTGAATGTATTCCTCCGTCGTAAGCTTCGCCTCCAGCATGGAAGCAATCCCCGCGGAGGGGAGCACGCTCTCGCTCTCGGACGCCTGTACCGATAAGGGCTCCAGGCACATCGCAATCATAATTCCCGCGGAAATCGCCGCTAAATATTTCTTTTGTCTTAATATTTTCATCGATTGTATCCTTTAAATTAAATCTTATTTACAAAATAATTACAAATTTGTTACGATTTAAATTATACAATCTCCGAAACCCTCTGTCAAGGGGTTCCGACCGTTTTCCCGAAATTTGGCAGGAAGAATTTTTCTGTGCTGAATTTTTCTGTTGATTTCCTCTTTGCTGAGGATTATAATAATTTTAAAGCGTCCCGTAAGACAACGGTTCGCCTCAACTATTTGTTACTTTATCAAGAAAGCAACCTGGCCTTGGTCGGAGCGGTTGCTTTTTTGATGTCAAATATTCTTTAAGGCGGGATGCCCGGTTAACTCTTTCACGATTTTCCACCCTTCATAACTGTGCTCCAGATTCTCCCGGATCGGCAGGAAACCCAAATCCAGATAGACCTTGCAGGCCAGCCAGGTATTGGTCTGCGTCGGAACCTTTGCACGAGAATATCCCAGCTTTTTCATAACCTTCAAAACATGCGTAATCAACGGTTTGGAAAGCCCCCGGCCCTGGTATTCCCGCCTGACCGCCACCCAGTGAAGCCACCCGGCACCTGAGGTATCCCTGCCATAAATATCATAAAAGGCCGTAGCCGTAGCAATCTTTTCCCCCTTCTCCGTTTCAACAAAGAACATCCTTTCCGAAAGAATCTCCTCGCTGCCTGCGTAATAGCGGTTCCAGGCCTCTAAGCCCTGCTCATAATCCGTAAGCTCCCTTGCCGACATCTCAATCGCAATCCAGTTATCCCTGTCCCCGTCAGAATAAGGCGCAAACCGATATCCGTCGGGAAGCCTGTATTCCGGCACATCACGAAGCTCCTGCTCAAGCAGCAATTCATAATAGCAGATTCGATCGTCGTGATTGTCATACCGGCTTACATCCGGCCTGCGAAGGCGGGTACACAACGTCTCCTTAATCTCGGGTTCCATCCTGTGAATATACCGGATTCTCTCCAGGGTATTTTTTACCTCCGAAATTCCCAGATTTCTTTCCGCTTCGTCGATACAACAGCCAAGGGCTCTTTGGATATTATATTCGAGCCACTCCAGCCAGGTATACGCCACCCCGACGATATCGCCGTAGCCCCGAAAGCAATTATCGTACGCTTCCAGATAACCGTCAAAGAAAGCCGCCAATTTATCCAAATCCAGCTCGCCGGTAACAATCCCCGACCATTGCAGCGCCAGCTGCAAGACATGAGACACAGGATTTCCATAATCCAGACATTCTAAATCGATGACCCACGGCCGACCGTTCTCCCACATAATGTTCTTGGGATCCATATCCTCATCGGATATGCACGTCAGATTCGGCAGGGAGGCCCTTGCCCGGTTCAACTCACTCTCGGCATAATACAGAAGTTCTTCCTTTTCCGCCAGCAAAGACGCCAGCTCTGAATCTGCCTCTTCCGCTTTGCGCACATATCCGTGCCAGTCTGTATGGCTCGACTCTGCAGGCCGATGTTCCGTATTCCTCGGCTCAATCGCGTGAATACGCCCTAAAATCGCTCCGGCCTGACAACACATGTCAGTTGAAATACGGTTCCAGTCGGCAATCTCCCCCTCCTGCCACCGAAACAGATAGAAAAACTGATCTCCTATCCTTTGCATCTTTTTCCCGCCGATTTCCATCGCAGGTACAATCGGAAGACCGCTTTTTTCCAAACGTCTTTCCAGTCTTTCCGCCCTCGCGTAATTTTCAGGGGCGTCCGGCCTTTTCATGATCTCCGCATTAAGATGCTTCACCGCATACACGCCGCTGTCGGTGGTTACCCTGTACATCCTGTGCATCAGGCCGCCGGATACCGCTTCCGCCTCCCCGATTACCTTTCCCAGGCCGCATGTACCGATCAACTCCTCGATCAGTTCTTTTTCCATCTTTCCCTTCCTTATGTCCATCTCTCATGAGATTCCCAACGAAATGCCAAACAGGCAGCGGGCAGCAGGCGTTCCCCGGAGGACTGTGCGAGACGCCGGTGCTTAGCGAGGTTCTTTCGAGCTTAGCATCCGCTGCGTCGAGCCCCCAAGTGCGAGCGTGTCCGACGGGGAATGCCTGCCGTCCGCCGCCGTCACTCTGTCAGGAAGCTTCCGCCAGCCCTCACTCCGCCTCCGCCTCAATCACCGCAAACGCAATATTGGTCGCATGATCCGCCACTCTCTCCAGCCCGGATACGATATCGGAGAAGATCATCCCCGCCTCCGGCGAACACTCGCCCCTGGTCAGGCGCTGTACATGCTGCTTCTGCATCTCCTTCTCCTTGGCGTCCACCCTGTCCTCCAACGTGATGACGTCCTGCATATGACGCTCGTCGCCCTTGACGAACATCTCGATCGAATACTGGATAATCGTATTGACCATATCCAGAATCTCCCCCAGCTCCCTCTGCGCCTCGTGGCTGAAGGAAATCCCGGTCTCCTTCCGCTGTCTCGCCGCGTCGGCCACATTCTCGGCGTGGTCCCCGATCCGCTCAATATCGTTCACCACATGGAAGAGAGCGCCCAGACTCTTCAAGTCCTCGATGGGCAGCGTAGTCTGGTTGATCTTGACCAGATAATCCGTGATGGCATGGTTCAGGAAGTCGATGTTCTTTTCCACCTCGTAAACCTCCTGGATGTCCTCCTCGTCCAGCGTAATCAGGGCGTTCATAGCCCGGTTCAGGTTCTCGCTGGCCAGGGAGGCCATACGATCCAGCTCCTTGATGACCTCGATTACCGCTGTGGCCGGATTGAACACGACCTTGTCGCCGATATATTTCAACTGATAGCTCTCCCGGTAGCCCACCTTCCGATCCTCTCCCGGCACGCAGAGACAGGCCAGCTTCACAATCCAGGAAGCGAAGGGGAAGAGAATGATCACCTGGAAAATCTTAATCAGCGTATGAGCGTTCGCCACAAAACGCCCGTTGTCCGAGGAGATCAGCCAGATCAGCTTCATGACGGGCTCCTCCGCCAAAAAGAGGATGATATACAGAATCACCGTGCCGATTACATTGAACCAGAAATGGATCAGCGCTGCCCGCTTGGCATCCTTCTTACCGGACAGGGAAGCCAGGAGCGCCGTGCTGCATGCGCCGATATTACAGCCCAGAATAATATAAAGGGTAATATGCAGGGAAAGAAGATCCTGATTGGCTAAAAGGAGAACGATACTGACCGTCACCGAGGAGCTCTGGATCACCGTCGTCAGCACAAGCCCCATCAGCGTCGCCATAAAGGGATTTTTCAGGGAGGCCAGAAGACTTACCACCTCCGGCACATCCTTCATGCTTGCCATGGAATCTGACATAGTGCTTAATCCCAGGAAAAGAATACCGAAGCCGACGATGATCTCGCCGAACTTTTTGACTTTTTCCACCGAGATAAACATGACTGCCAGAACGCCCGCCAGCAGAATCAGCGGCGCGTATTCGGATAAATTAAAGGATACCAGCTGGGAGGTGATCGTCGTACCGATATTCGCGCCGAAAATCACGCCCGCAGCCTGGGAAAGGTTCATCAATCCCGCGTTTACAAAGCTGACCACCATGGCCGTACAGGCGGAGGAGGACTGAATGATTCCGGTAAAAACGATTCCCACCAGCATTCCCGTAAAGCGGTTTGTAGTAAAGATCTCCAGAATACGTCGCAGCTTCGCTCCGGCGACCTTTTCGATGGAATCGCTCATGACCCGCATTCCGAACAGAAAAAGCCCCAGGCCTCCCGCCATAGACATGAATATACTTGCGCTCATACCGTTTTTCCTCCCTGCCCGACACGGGCCTGCAAAGACGCACCAAGCTTATTGTACGGGAAAAAACGGAAAACTACAATAGAAATTTCTCTTTTTTTACAAATTCGGACGCAAAGCCCCCTCCGCGACATCCTGCTCCAGCTGGCGCTTCAGCGCCTCCAGGCTTTCAAACCGGCGCTCCGGCCTCCAAAACTCCCGCAGAAAGACCAGGATTTCCTCCCCGTAGATCTCCCCCTGAAAATCATAGAGATAGGACTCCACCCCCGTCACCCCCTCCTCCGTCACCGTGGGCTTGCAGCCCACATTGCTGACTGCCTTGTAGATCCGGCCGCCGTACTGTACGTCGGAAAAGTAGACTCCGGCGGGCGGGAGCAGCTTCTCTCTTCCGGGCAGGAGGTTCACCGTAGGAAAGCCCAGGGTTCTCCCCAGCCTCTTTCCCGTAACAACTCGGCCTGCGATCGGGTAAGCCGTCCCCATCAGCCGCTCCGCCAGGCGCATATCGCCCTCCTCCACCCTGCTCCGCAGATAAGTCGAGCTGACCTCCCGTCCGTCCAGGCACACCTTATCAATCGTCTTTACCGTAAAGCCGAGCTCCGGTCCCAGACGCTCCAGCAGAGCCGCGTTCCCCGCGCCGCCCGCGCCGAAGGAGAGATCCGTCCCCGCGGCCAAAAGCCGGGTATTCATCCGCTTCGCAAGAATCTCCTCCGCGAAGACCTCCGGCAGCATAGCCGCCGTCTCCGCCGTCATGGGAAACTCGATCAGGAGATCCACCCCCAGCCGTTCAAATAACAGGCGTTTTTCTTCCCTGGTGGTCAATTCTTTGCCGTCGGAGCGGCCGAAAAACACCGCCGGGGGCGGATCGAAGGTAAAAACACAGGAGGCTAATCCCCTGCTCTTACAACAGAGTATTTCCTCCAGAAGTCTTCTGTGGCCGATATGTACGCCGTCGAATTTCCCGATGGCAGCCGCCGTTTCTCTTGTCAGATAAAAATCCGTAGTACCGGTAATAATTTCCAAGCTAACCTCCATGATTCCGCCCAGCGGCACTTAGAAGAATGCTTCGCATTCATCCCCTGCTGCGACGAGAATACGCTGCGCTTCCGGCGTTATCAGTCTTCCGGAAACATCTTCCAGACGACGTAACAGTCCCTTCGCGGTTCAAAGGTGTAAACGCCGAAAAAGCGCCCGTCCGCGCGGTAGAACCGAACCCGCTGTCCCGGCGCGTGCCTTTTCTTCTCGACGGTCTGCTCCGGGCGGATCGCGTTACCGTTTTGCAGGAGCCTGTCTCCCTCTCCCTCCGTATGAAGGGCAGGACAGTCCGCGAATACACTGTCTACCGGGCGCAGGATCTCTTCCAGCCGTCCTTCTTCCTTCCGCCGCTGCAGCTCGTCCAGCGTCACCGCCTCCGCCAGACAAAAGCTTCCCGACCTGGTGCGCCGCAGGCTTTTCATCGTGCCGCCGCAGCCCAGCTTTCCGCCGATATCGGCGCAGAGCGTCCGGATATAGGTTCCCCGGGAACAGACGACCCGGAATCTTACCACCGGGAGACTGCAGTCCAGAATCTCCAACTCATCGATCTTCACCGTCCTCGCCTCCCGGGGGACTTCCTTCCCCGCCCGGGCCAGCTCGTACAGCTTCTTCCCATCTATCTTTATGGCGGAATACATCGGCGGCACCTGTTCATACTCTCCCAGAAAGCTTTCACAGGCCCGCCGCACTTCTTCCTCCGTCACGTTTACCGTATGCTCCGCCAGCGCCCGCCCTGTAATATCCTGGGTATCCGTCTCCACGCCGAGCAGAAGCTCCGCCACATACTCCTTATCCTTCTCCGTCAGCAGCTCGCAGAGCTTTGTTCCGGAGCCGAGACAGACCGGCAATACCCCCGTAGCCCAGGGATCCAGCGTCCCGGTATGGCCGATCTTCTTTTGGCCGCAGATCCCCCGCATCTTCGCCACAACGTCATGGGAAGTAAATCCCTGCTCCTTGTCGATGATAATAATCCCGTTCATCTGATCTCCAACTGCTTCGAAATATGTAAGGAAAGGTTATTAACACAGTCGTAAAAGTTGCCGCGCATGGTACATCCCGCCGCCCGGGCGTGGCCGCCGCCGCCGAAGTAGGCCGCCACCTCCGCCACGTTCACCTTTTCGTCGGAACGCAGGCTGACTTTATACTCCTGCACATCCGTCTGGTACATAAAGATGGCGCAGCTGATCCCCTCGATATTCCGCAGCTGGTTCACAATTCCCTCCAGATCCCTGGAATCCACGTTATAAAAATCCATAGTCTTCCGATCCAGGACGCTGACGATGCAGGCGTTATGCATAAAACGGATGCTCTCCATCAGCGCCCTTCCCATAATCTGGGCCTGCAGATAGGTTCTCTGGTAAAAGGTTTCCTGAATCAGCCTGGGGAAGTCAAAGCCGTAGGAAATCAGCTTGGCCGCCTTCTCCATAGTCTCCGGGGTCGTGTTGGAATACTGAAACACCCCTGTATCGTGGATGATGCCGGTATAAAGCGCCTCCGCCAGCTCCCGATCCAGCTTTTCCGGAACCATCAGGTCATAAAGCACTTCGCAGGTCGAACCGATCTCCGGTCGAATCTCCGTCACATCGCCCGTCCCGGGATTGCTGACGTGATGGTCGATATTGATCCGCTTTCCGGCCTTTTCAAAATATTTTCCCGCGTCCCCAAGCCGATCCGCTCCGCAGTCCAGCGCGAAGAACACGTCGAAGGGAGCCTCCTCCGGGAAGCTGCTGTCGATCTCGTCGAAGCCCTTCAGACCCCGGAAGATTTCCGCGGGAGGCTCCAGAAACACCTTTACCTCCGCCCCCGGCAGACACTTCTGCAAATACATGCGCAGGCCCAGAACCGCGCCCACGCAGTCTCCGTCGGGACGGACATGTCCGCTGATCCCGATCCTTTTCGCATTCCCACATTCCTTGATTAAATCCATACTCATATTGATTCCTCTGGCCCGCTTCAGCGGGCCTCTATTCTTTCCTTCCTGACTTCCCGTCATGCCGAGGCGGCGTACTATGCCGAACACAGTTCGGAAAAAACGCTAACCAAAGCGAACAAATTCGCTTCGCAAATATATTCCGTTTTCGTTCTTCCCGAAATGATTTCGATTTTTCAGGTTAGGGTTTTCCGACCCGAGAAAATCTTCATTCCGCTTCACTCTCCGTCGACGCAGACTCCGCCTGCTCCGACCGTTCCGCGTCCGCGGCGATTACCTCGTCGATCCTGCGGGACATATTGACGCCATACTCAATCGACTGATCCATCACAAAGGTAATATCCGGAGTGTTGCGCAGATTGACGCTTCTGGCAATCTGCCTCCGAATAAAGCCCTCGGCGCTTTTCAGCCCCTCCAGCGTATTCCGCTTCGCCTCGTCGTCCCCCAGCACGCTGATCCATGCCTTACAGCTCTTCAGATCCGGTGCCACTTCCACCGCCACCACGCTTGTCCAGGGGCTGATCCGCGGATCCTTGATCTCTCCGCGGATAATCTCAGCCAGCACACGCTGCACTTCCCCGTTAATCCGGGTATTCTTGATACTGTTTTTCCTCATTTCATACCTCATTTTTCCGGAAGAACGCCTGCCCAAAGAGGTGGGCTGCGTCCCCTCAAAGAGGTGGGCTGCGCCCCCTCAAAGAGGTGGGCTGCGCCCCCTCTTGGCGTTCTTCGAGGCAAACCTGTTCGCCTTGTGCAATTTAGATTTTCTTAGTCCGCGTACTTTGCACACTTAGAAAATCTTTGCACACTTAGCGCGGCACCTCAACCATAATATAGGCCTCCACGACATCCAGCTCCTGAATCTGGTCGAAGCCCTCGAAGACAAGGCCGCACTCAAAGCCTTCCTTGACTTCCTTTACGTCGTCCTTAAACCGCCTCAGGGAAGCCAGAGCGCCCTCGTAAATCTGCTCGCCCTCCCGGGTAATCCGCACCTTGCAGCCTCTCTGGAAGACACCGTCCGTCACATAGGAGCCCGCGATATTTCCGATCTGGGAAGCCTTGAAGATCTGACGTACCTCCGCGTGGCCGATGACCTTCTCCTCGAATACGGGATCCAGCATACCCTTCATAGCGGCCTCGATATCCTCGATAGCCTGGTAAATTACCTTATAGAGCCTTACGTCTACGCCCTCCCGCTCCGCGGTCGCCTTTGCGGTAGCGTCAGGCCTTACGTTGAAGCCGATAATAATCGCGTTGGACGCGCTGGCCAGCGTTACGTCGGACTCGTTGATCGCTCCCACGCCGCCGTGGATACACTTTACGACGATCTCCTCGTTCGTCAGCTTCATCAGCGACTGCTTCACCGCTTCCACACTGCCCTGTACATCCGCCTTGACGATCAGGTTCAGCTCCTTTAAATTGCCCTCCTGAATCTGGGAGAACAGATCGTCCAGAGACATCTTGGACTTGGTCTCCTCCAGCTTTTTCTCCTTATTCTGGGCCAGATAGGTATCCGCGTAGGATTTCGCCGTCTTGTCGTTCTCGTGGGCCAGGAACACCTCTCCCGCGCTGGGCACGTCGGACAGTCCCAGGATTTCCACCGGCGTGGAGGGCGTCGCCTCCTTCACCCTTCTGCCCTTGTCGTCGATCATTGCCCTGACCTTGCCGTGGCAGGCCCCCGCGGAGATAAAGTCTCCCACACGCAGGGTTCCCTTCTGTACCAGCACGGTGGCCACAGGCCCCCGTCCCTTATCCAACTCCGCCTCGATGACAAGGCCCCTCGCCCGACGCTTCGGGTTTGCCTTCAGCTCCAGAATATCCGCTGTCAGCAGAATGGTCTCCAGCAGATCCTCGATTCCCTCTCCGGATTTTGCGGAAACAGGTACAAACTCTGTGCTTCCGCCCCAGTCTGTGGCAACCAGCTCATACTCCGTCAGCTCCTGCTTCACCCTCTCGATATTGGCCGAGGGCTTATCAATCTTGTTTACCGCCACAACGATCTCGATACCGGCCGCCTTGGCGTGGTTGATGGCTTCGATGGTCTGGGGCATTACCCCGTCGTCCGCCGCGACCACCAGAATCGCGATATCCGTAGAGTTCGCTCCCCGCATTCTCATAGCAGTAAACGCCTCGTGTCCGGGCGTATCCAGGAAAGTAATCCTCCTGCCGTTTACGTTTACAGTATACGCGCCGATGTGCTGTGTAATACCTCCCGCTTCCTTATCGGTTACGTTTGTCTTCCGGATCGCGTCCAGAAGGGAGGTCTTGCCGTGGTCGACATGGCCCATAACGCAGATGACAGGCGGTCTCTCCACCATCTCCTCCTCGTTCTCCTCGCCCTCCTTCAGCAGCTCCTCGATCACGTCTACCTTTACTTCCCTCTCGCAGAGAATATCGTACTCCATGGCAATATTTTCCGCGTCCTCGTAAGTAATCTCCTGGTTGACCGTCACAATCTTTCCTTCCAGGAACAGCTTCTTTATAATCGCCGCCGGCTGAAGCTTCATCTTCTCCGCCAGCTCCTTGATCGTGATCGCCTCGGGAAGGGTGATTACCTTGATCACTTCCTCCGCAACCTCTTCCTTCTTCTTTTCCGGACGGATAAAGCGGCCGGGCTTATTCTTTAACGCCTCGTCCTCCTCGTAGATATGATCCTTCCTGGAGCGCTTATCCTTCTCCTGGCTGCTTGCGCGCCTCTTGTCCTCCTCGCGCCTCTTTTCCAGATCCTTCGACGGAGCCTCTCCTCCAAAGCCCTTGCCCTGGTTTTTATCCCGGAATCCAGCTCCCTGCCCGCCATTGCCTCTGTTATCGCGGGAACCAGCACCGTTGAAACCGCGGCTGCCCCCCGGACCCATGCCCGGACCGCGCCTGTCACCCTGACCGCCTTCCGAACCCGGACGACCAGGTCTCTGATATCCGTCACGCCTGTCACCCGCAGGTCTGCCATTGCCGTTACCTCCTCTGCCCTGGAACTGTCCCCGGTTATCGCGGCTGCCGGAGAAGCCGCCCTGGCCGCGATCCCGATTATCCGCATAGCCGCCCTGGCTTCGGCCGTCCCGTCCGCCGGAATAGCTTCCCTGACCGCGGCCATCCCGATCGCCGGAATAGCCGCCCTGGCTCCGGCCGTCCCGTCCGCCGGAATAGCTTCCCTGGCCACGGCCGTCCCGTCCGCCGGAGTAGCCGCCCTGACCGCGACCATCCCGATCGCCGGAGAAACCGCGGTTGTCCCGGTTCTCCCGATTGTCGGAGCGGAAGCCCTGGGAACGGCTCTCCTGCCCGCGGTTATCCTGGGAACGGCTGCCCTGCTGGCGGTTTTCCTGACCACGATTCTCCTGGCTGCGGCTCTCCTGCGGACGGGTTCCCTGGGAACCTCTTTCCGCCAACGATTCTTCGGCCCTCTCCGTCTTTCCGCCCGGAACCTGCTCCCGAATCGTCTCCGCCTGAGCGGCCTTGATCTCCTGCTGCTTTTCCGCCTCGGGGCGCGCTTTGGGCTGGGGCCTGGAGGGCACCATCTGCACGCTGGGCGTCGGCGAAGGAGGCGTCAGCGGGCGGATGGGCGTATGAACCTGCGTCGCAGGCTGGCCTTTACGACCGTTACGACCGTTATTTTGAAATCCGTTTCCGCCCTGAGACCTGTTCTGGTTCCCGCCCTGGGGTCTTCCGCCGTTCCCCCCGTTCCCGCTCTGCCCGCCGGGACGGCGGTTGGGGATCTTGGAATTCTGCGCGTTATTTACAAAAATAATCGTTTTCTTCTTTTTGGGAGCATCCTTCGCCCCTTTTGTCTGTCTGTCCTCCCGGTTCATTTCTTCCTTTCCGGACGCCGACGGTTTCCCTGTGTTCGCAGAAGCTCCCTCTCTCTTTTCAGGGCTGCGGCTCTCCTTCTCAGAAGAACTCTCTTCCTTCCCGGAAACGCCGCTTCCCTTTTCCGCGGGACGCTCTCCTTTTCCGGAAACGCCGTTCCCCTTCTCCGGGGAACGCTCTTCCTTTCCGGAAACGTCCCCTCCCTTTTCCGCGGAACGCTCACCCTCCTCCTTCGGAGGCCGCGTCTCCTTTCCGGGTTTCTCCTTTACAGGCTGCTCCTGATCGGCCTTCACGTTTTTCTCTTTTTTCCCAAAAGCTTTTCTCACCGCGTCGGCCATACTGTCTTCCACAGAGCTGCTCACCGACCTGGCTTCGACGCCTTTTTCCTGTACAAAGCTTAAGATATCTTTTCCCTGCACTTCTAATTCTTTAGCGAGTTCATGTATCCTTATCTTCGCCATGCTTTCCTCCCCTTCCGCCTCCCGGCTTATTTCTCTTCTTCCAGTCGTTTCATGATGGCATCCGCTAATCCCGCGTCACATACGCCCAGCGATGACCGAAAATCCTTCCCGATCGCTCTGCCCAGCTCTTCCTTCGTTCCGTATCGGAAGACCGGTACTTTATAATACGAGCACTTATCGCGAAAAAGCTTCCCGGTATTGTCGGACGCATCCTCCGCAATGATTACCAGCATGGCGGAGCCTTTTCTTATCGCATCCAGGGTCTGCATTTCGCCGCTGACCAGGTTGTGCCCTCTCATAGCGATTCCCAAAAGCGAAAATACTTTATTTTGCTTCAAGACTGTCAAACTCCTTCTCCAGAGTGTCATATACCTCACTCGGAATACTCATCTTAAAAGAGCGCTCAAGACCTTTGTTCTTCCTTGCCTTCTGCAGACATTCCCTGCTCCTGCATATATATGCGCCTCTTCCGTTCTTTTTTCCTGTCGTATCCAGGCAGATCGCGTTATCCTCCGTCCTGAGGATCCGCATCATATCCCGCTTTCCCTTCATCTCGCCGCAGCCCACACACTGCCGCAAAGGAATCCTTTTTGCCATTTTTTTCACCAATTAATTGTTTTCCGCGTCGCCGGGTTCTTCGCCGTCATAATCGAACCCGTCGTTGTCACTTTCCCCATAGCCGGCTTCTCCGGACTCTTCGTAGCCGCCTTCCGCATAACCGGACTCCTCGTAGGCTCCTTCTCCGTAGCCGCCCTCGTCATAGCCGCCCTCGTCGTATTCGTACTCGTCGTCCTCGTACTCCTCCTCGTCCAGATAATCCTCGTACCGGAAGCCGGGCGCGTCCTTCGCCTGAGTCTCCGACTTGATATCGATCTTATAACCCGTAAGCCGGGCCGCCAGACGGGCGTTCTGCCCTTCCTTGCCGATCGCGAGGGACAGCTGGTAATCCGGCACCACAACCTTCGCCGTCTTTTCGTCCGGATCCGCGAACACCGCCACGATCTTCGCCGGGGACAGGGCGTTCTGAATCAGCAGGCCGGGGTTCTCGTCCCAGGTTACGATATCGATCTTCTCGCCCCTGAGTTCCTCTACGATAGCGTTTACCCGGGCACCGTTCATACCCACGCAGGCACCTACGGGATCCACGTTGGGATTGTTGCTCCAGACGGCGATCTTGGTACGGCTTCCCGGCTCTCTCGCAATACTCTTGATCTCTACGGTTCCGTCCTTGATCTCCATCACCTCCGACTCGAACAGTCTCTTGACCAGCTCCGGATGCGTCCGGCTCACATTGATGCGCGGCCCCTTGGGCGTATTCTTCACCTCCAGGATATAGACCTTGATCCTCTCCGTCGGCCGGAATACCTCGCCCTTTACCATCTCGCTCTCGCTCAGCATGGCGTCCGCCTTGCCCAGGTTGATGCTGATGTTCCTGCCGATATAACGCTGTACCACGCCTGTGACGACGTCCTTCTCCTTCTCGTAATACTGGTTATAGATCACGCTTCTCTCTTCCTCGCGAATTTTCTGAAGGATCACATTTTTGGCATTCTGGGTAGCGATCCTGCCGAATTCCTTCGACTTGATCTCCACATGGATAACGTCGCCGACCGATACCTCTTTGGAAATCTCCCTGGCGTCGTCCAGCGAAATCTGCAGGCAGCTGTCCTCCACGTCCTCCGCCGCGGGAACGACCTCCTTCTCGGCGTAAACCAGGAAGTCGCAGGTCTCCCTGTCGAT
The DNA here is from genome assembly GCA_023662875.1 of Roseburia sp. GTDB lineage: Bacteria > Bacillota > Clostridia > Lachnospirales > Lachnospiraceae > Acetatifactor. Next base: position 27,922 of record JAMPIG010000009.1, read on the forward strand.
CTCTACCTTGACGTTATCCGATTTCCCGAAGTGATTCTTGCAGGCCGTCAGCAGAGAGTTTTCGATCGCCTCGAACAGCGTCTCCTTGCTGATCTCCTTCTCCTTCTCCAGAATATCCAGCGCCTCCATTAATTCTTTGTTCATTTCTTTTCCCTTTCCTCCATTCCGGCCTGTATCAGCCTGTTTCTCTATTTTCACTCTTCCTAAAAATCCAATGCCAGCCGGATAATCGCGATATCCGCCCGCCGAAAGCTCCGGGGCGTTCCATCCTCCAGCAGAGTCAACTGTTCACCGTCAAAGCTCTCCAGCACCCCGGCAAACTCCTTCCGCTTCTCCACCGGCTGGAACAGCTTAAGCTCGACCTTCTGGCCCAGGGCGGACTGCAGATGCTTATCCTTTTTCAGGGTTCTGCCCAGCCCCGGGCTGCTGACCTCCAGGATATAGGCCTCCGGGATGAAATCCACCCGGTCCAGTTCGTCCGACAGCGCCCTGCTTACATTCTCGCAGTCCTGGATCGTCACGCCGCCCTCCTTATCAATATAGGCCCGCAGATAATAATCTCCGCCTTCCTTCACATACTCCACATCATAGATCGAAACGCCGTTTTTCTCCGCGATGGGCGCAAGCAGCTGTTCCGTCCTCGCCTCGTATTCTTCCCTTCGGGACATTCCCGTCTCCTTCCCGGCGGCAGGCCGCGCCTTTCGCCAAAAAACGCTTCCGCCTCCCTCAAAGCGCTTCCGCAGCATTTTCCTGCGGCGCGCCGCAAGACGGAGATTCTCCCGGCATCCGTCCTGCCGCGGAACACGGCTTTGCGCAATTCGATTGCCGCATACATGAATTAAGAGTGGCCGTCAAGCCACTCTCAATCTAACCGTTAAATCATTTACAGATGAAGTATAGTCCTAAATTTTAAAAATGTCAACCGTTTATCGCACATTTTTCCGTTAAATTCAGCTAAAATTCATTTTCCCGTTTCCGGCGGCCGCTCAACCCAAGCGGAAGCGTCACAAATTCTCTTCCAGGTACAGGCGGGCTCGGTTCTGGATCAGCTCGGCCACCGTCTCCGCATCCTTGTCCCCCTCAAACAGATAGGGAACCTCCTCCCAGATTATATCCCAGATTTCCGAGAGCCGGATCGTATCTCCCTTCCGCATATGCTCCGCCATATAGGCAAGCTCCTCCGCCCCCTCCCCAGGGGTGTCTCCCGCATAATCGCGGACGGCGCTGTAGGGGCGGTTCAGGTAGGCTTCGAAGGCGTCCTTCCGCACAGGAAAGCCCGGGTGAGCGTCCCCGTACCAGGTCTGCTCCTCCTCCGACAGCAAAAACTCGATAAAGGCCCAGGCCCCGTCCTTGCAGCCCGAATTACTGTAAATCGCCAGCTGCTGATTGATATTCATCAGATACTGCGGCTCATCCCCGACGGTGGGATAGCCTACATTGAACGCCTTGTCCCCATATTTTTGCACAGCTTGCTGATAATAGTAAGGCGCGGCGTAATAATCCGACTTCAGCCAAAACTCCTGCTTCAGGAACTTCCTGACCGCCTCGTCCTCCTGGTAAACCTTCCGGCTCCCCGCCTCCTCCTTCGGATACTCCAGGGAGGCAATCCGCTCCAGCGCCTCGATAAATTCCGGGCTGTCAAAGGAACATTTTCCCTTTTCCCAATCCACAAAATCGTCCAGCAGGGTCGCGGCAAAAAGATTCATCACCGACACGGGCGTGTAGGTCGCCAGAGGGTTTTTATCCGGATTTTTCTGCGCCAGATCCATAAAATCCTCTATACCCCAGCCGTCCCTCGGAAAATCCGGGATCGTCGTCCAATAGGTCTGGATGCCAAAGGAGATTACCGCCCCTACCTCCTTGCCGTCGATCCGGCCCGCCTCCCAGACAGCGGGAAGAATATCGTCCTTCTTCACAACCTCGCTCTTTTTATAATAGGGCTCCAGATCCTCAAGCAGATCCTTGCTGACCAGGACGTCCGGCACAATCCAGTTGATATCCAGAAGATCCGGCATCTCCTCCGGGTTCAGTATCAGGTCGCTCAGCATCGTATCCGTGTCATAGTGCTTCAGCTCTACTCGATAACGGGTGTTACTACGGTTGAAGCGCCGCACGACGTCCTCCATCATGGAATACTCCGCCACCCCCGCTACAAGGGACTGCCTCTCGGAGACATAGACCTGATCGATATAGGTGATCTTCGCTACCTCCGGCACAGCGACGTTCCAGCCCGCCAGCAGAATTTCCATCTCCCGTTTCCCATCTTCCAATATATCGCCGTATCGGACGGCCGTGACGCCGCTTCCCTCGATATTGATCTCCGGATCCAGCCAGGAGAGAATCTCTTCCCGCTCCCCGGACTCCGGGTCATAACGCCAAAGCGTCTTCCTTCCTGCCAAAAGGATCCCTTCCTCGCTTCCCAGAGCAGAGATATTCAGCTCCTCCGACAAGAGATCCTCCACTTGGATATCCCTCAGCTCCCTGACCGTTCCCGCCGCGAAATCCGCCTTCCGAAGCGGCATCACTCCTCTCCCCGACAGATCGGCCTGACAAATATAAATCCCCATCTCCCCGCAGTTGAGGATGCTCGGCTGACTCATCCCCAGATCCGCCGTGCCCAGCGATTTTCCCTCCGAATCCAGCAGATATGCCCGTCCCGCTCTGGTTACGTACAGCGCGTTCCCCTCCGGATCCATAGCTCCCTCCAGGATCGCCGTGGGATCCTCCGCCAGCTCCAGCGGGACTCTGGAGAGCTCCCGCCCGTCCCCGTCCTTGCGGATCAGAAAGTATTCCCGCTCCGTGTCCGCGTGCTCCGCGGCAATATAGCCCAGATTCCCGGTGCCGTCGGTAAACAGCGCGTAGATCAGCCTGTCATCCTGTTCGTCAAACGCCTCCCTCTCCGAGGAGCCGTCTACCGCCTCCCGGTAGACCGTAAATCTAGGGAAATCCGCTCCCTCCGGCATCTCCCACTCCGCGGAGTAAATAAAATCTCCAATCCAACAGTAAGAGCCGTCCTGCATTCCCTGTACGTTCGGTCTCACCTCCTGAAAGGTCGCCCTGGGAACCAGGATCCCCGTAGGCGTCATATCCTTTTCCGGCTCCGGTTCCCGCCCGGCCTCCCCGCAGGAACAAAGGCCGACAGCGAGCGCAAACAGGATACCTCCCGCCAGAGTCCGAAAAAGCCTGCTTTTCTGTTGTCCTTTTCTGTCCGATAAGTTTTTCATACTCTTATACCCCTTGGATAATAAAGCCTGCTTTTTGATTTTATTATAGCGTCCGCCTTTCTCCCCTTCTACGCATCTTCCCGCTGAAACTGCGCAAAAACGACCAAAACGGAGCGGCATCCGCTCTTGCAGCTCTCGGATACCGCCCCGCCTCATTCCTTTTGACCCCGAATTCTATTGTCCTCGGGGCAATATGCCCGCGACCTCAAAGTCAGCCGCGGACACACCGCCCAATCCGGGTGTGACAAATTCAACCCGCCATTTTCCGAAATCCTCACTCCCTGCTGACCTGATACAGGGAATAAAAGTACTCTTTCCGCTCCATCAGCCCGGCGAAGGTTCCCCGCTCCGCCACCCTGCCGTTTCGCAGGACGACAATTTCGTCAAAACGCTTCAGCGCTTTCTCGTCCAGCCGGTGCGTCACCACCAGCCTCGTAATTCCTTCCAGATCCAGTATCGCTCCGGTCACGGTATCCGCCGTCTCCGCGTCCAGGGCGGAGGTCGCTTCGTCCGCCAATAGCATCTGTGATTTTTTCAGGAGACTCCTGGCGATAGCGATCCGCTGCTTTTCTCCTCCCGACAGGTTGGAGCCGCCCTCACCGCAGAGATAGTCCCAGCCCTTCTCCCCGATCAGCCCTGCCAGCCCGGCCTGCCGGGCGGCCGCCTCGACAAGCTCCTCCGGGAACTCCCGGAACATACAGATATTCCGGCGGATGGTATCGTCAAAGATAAACACATTCTGCTGAATGACGGAGACCACGTCAAAAATACTGTCCGGGTCTACCTGGCACAGCTCCTTTCCGCCCATTCTCAGGCTGCCCTCATACCCGGGATGATCTCCCGTAAGCAGGCCGAGCAGCGTAGACTTCCCGGAACCGGACGCCCCTACGACCGCGTAGCTCTTTCCCGGCTCAAACTCCAGGCTCACCTCCCGCAGCACCTGCTTTCCCTCCTCGTAGGCAAAGCTTACCCGCTCCAGCCGGACGCCGCTTCCCAGCCCCTCTATCTTTTCCTGTCTCCCGGTCTCCTCGGTCTCCCGGCAGAGGGCCGCCAGCTTATCTATCAATCCCAACGCCGCCCTCCGGTTGGCGAACAAGACGGGCAGGCTGCCGATCGGTGCCAGTATGTAATTCATCATCTGTACAAAAGCGATCACAACGCCTGCCGTAATCCTGCCGTTGACCGCAAGATACGCGCCGAAAAGGAATATTCCGATCTGCACCAGGAATCCTGCAAGGCCAGACGTCATCTCGATTAAATCCGCCGTTTTCCGACGGCTGCACTTAATCTGCTCCAGCTCCCGGTTCTTTTCCCCGTAAAGCTCCGCCGCTTCTCTCTGGGCCTGAAAGCTCTTAACCACCGCAAAGCCCCCCAGCAGATCCTTCACCATCGCCACAAATCCCGCGTTCCGCCCGCTGATCTCCTCCTCCTGCTTCGCCAGCTTGTTTCCGAAAGCTGCGGAAACCGCAATGGGGAACAGACAGAATATCAGGACGGCCAGCGTCATGACCCAGCTGTAATACAGCATCAGCGCCAGCGCCAGAACCGCCGTCAGCAGCTGCTCTATGATATTAAAACCGGCGGAAAGATAATTCGTTTCGATTGAAGTCACGTCGTTGGTCAAAGCCGAAATATAATTACTTGTGTTATCTTTTCCGAAGGAACCGATTCCCTTCGCGGTAATCTCCTGAAAAGCCTTGTTCCGGTATCCTTCCACCGCTCTCCGCATAAAATTGTTTCTGGCCGTCCGCCGCAGCAGAGAGGCAGCCGTAAGCCCGGCCAGAAGAGCCAGCGCCAGGAAGAGAAAAGGCCTCATCTGTTCCAGGCTTCCCTCCGACGCCAGATCCATCAACCCCTTGATAAAGGCTGCCAGCACGACCTGCAGAACGCTGTTCCCGACGACGGCTGCTATCGCCAGGACATAATTCAGCCTGTTTTTCTCGTAAAATTTTCTGCGGTACTCCTTCTCGCAACTCATCCTGTCCGCCTCCCTTTTTCTGAATCCGTCAAATTTCTCCATTTTTTCCAGCCTTCATTCCATCCGCCTTTTACTTGTTCCATTTCAAATTCGGCTGCTCTTCCCGAGCTTCTTACTTTTCCCGCGTCTCCTGAGCTGGTTTCCTGCGGTAATCCCTCACCGAGCTGAACATAGGCAGCTCCTTCTCCTCTGCATCCGCCGCATTCGTCCGAGTCCCCTGACCCTCGTCAGCCCGCTCCTCCCGACCGACATAATGAATCGTCAGCCCGCCAAAGGCCGTCTCCCCGTCAAGATACAGGGTATTTTCGCCGGAAGGATGATTTTTCCCGTCCTGCTCTACTCCTCCGAATGCCGTATCCAGATCCATGACCACCAGCCAGTCCGCGGGAACATACAGCTGAATCGACCCAAAGCTGATCGACATATGGATCCGCCCGGTTCCTTCCTTCAGCTGCGCCTCCGTCAGAAATACCTCCATCTCGCCGAAATTACTCTTCAGATAAACATCCGTCATCTCTCCCATAACATACTTCACTGTATTGCCGAAGGTGATATCATAGCTGACCGTCCCTTCCGCCCGCGCCTCCTTCGGCGGCAGCTTCGATGGAGACCAGCTCAGATCCCAGTGATGGCCGCGCCCGCCTCGCTGAAAGCCCGGAAAGAGCATCTTCAGCCCCGCCGTCATAACCAGCGCCGCCAGCAGAACCGGCCAGGGCGTGATCGCCTCCAGATGAAGCAGCTGATCGTTCAGGATTACCAGAAAAGCCAGGGAAAACAGAATCTGTCCAAAGCTCCTCCGCAGTATGCCGTTTAGGAAAAACGCAGCCAGCAGAGCGGAAAACACGATCCGCCAGAAGCCCACGCCGCTAAACAGCCCCAGCTTGCTCAAGAGCATCGCCACCGCTCCCGCAATCAGGACAATCCCCCAGAATATCTTTTTCCTTTTTCTGCCTCCCGCCGCTCTGCCTTCGCTCGGTTCCCCGACCTCTATCTCAAATTTTCTTGCCATCTCTCCGCCCTTCCTTTCCGTGCGCATTTCTTTTCGTTACTCTGTTGGTCTTTCTGTCCTCCCACGCCGCTCTGTCGCTCTTTTCTCCCTTTCTCCCGCCCGCTTTTCCTGCGCTTTCCCATCCGCCTTTGCGCTCTTTTTTCTCTTTCTCCTGCGGCTTTTCCCGCGCTTCTCATCCGCCTTTGCGCTCTTTTTTCTCTTTCTCCTGCGGCTTTTCCTGCGCTTTCCTATCCGCCTTTGCACTCTTTTTTCTCTTTCTCCTGCGGCTTTTCCCGCGCTTCCCATCCGGCTCCCCGCTCCGCTTATTCGTCCCTCAGCCTCCGCGCATTCAGCCGCTCCAGCAGAAGCTTGTAATAATTCCGGGATACCGCGGTCTTCTTACCGCTTCCCGCAAACTCGATCAGGCTGGAGGCCGTCAGGTTTCTGGTGATGGAATAAATGTGATCCAGGTTGACGATCGTAGACTTGGAAATCCGCATAAAGTTTCCCGGAAGAAGCTCCTCCAGCTCATAAAGCTTATAGCCGCAGAGAAAAATTTTATCCGCCGTGTGCGCTCTCAGCTCTCTGCCCTCAGTGTCGAAAAAGAGAATCTCCGCCAGCGGCACAAAGAAAACGGTTTCACCCCGGGTCAATGTCAGGTAACTTCTGCCGTTCTGTTGCTTTAATATGTAGTTTTGGAGGCTGACCACAGCGTCGTTCAGCTTTCCGCAGCGGATGACGACTTCCTCCTCCGCCAGCCCCTCTTCGATCTCGATTTTTACCTTCATGCCCTGCTTCCCGTCCGGTTTTCCGAAAACCGCATACCCTGTTCCCTGTCCGCTTTGCTCCCGAAACCTTCCTGCTCTTTTCCCGATGCGCCGCTTCCCTTTTCTCTTTATTCAGTATACATCCTGCTTTCCGTCTGTAAATAGATTTTGCGCAAGAGGTAAGGTTTTGCGCCTGAAAGGTGTCGCGGATACTGTGCCGTCTCCGGAAGCTACCGCTCCTGTCCCGCCCTCCGGTAACGGATGTACTCGTAATCGCTCTCCCTGCTTCTCTCCGTCATACACCGGTAAACCCTGTCCCGCAGCTCCCGCCGACGTTCCCGGGGCAACAGACTCTCGTCCGGATAAAACGGGCCGTCTATAAAGGTTCGGATCGCCGCCTTTTCTCCTCTTCCCCTCCTTCGATGATAAGTATTGGTCAGGGCGTAAACCGGGCAGCCCAGCTCCGCCGGATAGCGGAAGGAAACCGCGGAAAAGGGCCGAATCCCGGTATAATAGGGCCAGATATGAGCCTCCGGGTAGATCGTGATCGAAAATCCCCGGCGGATTTTCTCTTCCACAGCCTTCCGGAAATGCTTCATCCCGACATAATCACAGGGAATGGGAATCGCGCCCAGCAGCTCGGTCAGAACCCGCAGGCCCGGCATGGAAACGTTCTCCGGATTCACAAGAAAGAAATTGCGATGGGGATAGTTTGCCACGCTGGGAATAAAGGTGTCCGCAAAGGGCTGGGTGTGATTCCCATAGATAAAATAACCTCTGTTATTGCACTCCTTCAGCTTCTCCCGTCCGACGTACTTCAAGCGGAATTTTATCTTCTGATAGAAAATCTTGACCGGCATACTGAACAGGTTCTGAACAGCCAGAGAACAGAAATCCCAGACTTTCCCATGAAAATACCGGTAACTCCCGTCGATGACCCGGGGCTTGATCTTCACGGAGGAAAATTCCTCGTTCAGCTCGTCCATGTAATAAATCACCCTGCCGCCTTGCTGTCTTTCACTCATACACCAGGTCTCCCCTTCGTCCTCCCGCTTTACTTCCTTACGACAGGTCTTCCCTTCGTCCTCCCGCTTTACGCCCACACAACGGCTCTCCCTTCCGTCCTTACGCTTTGCTTCCGCGCCGCAAGCCGCCCTGTCCTCCTTCCTCCTCATAATTACCTCTCCTCCCCGTACTCCAGCGGAATCCCGTAAAAGGACTCGTAAGCCTCCTTCCAAACGGCATAGTTTTCCTCCCGCATGGCGGCTGCCCGGAGCCGCTCCGGCAGTCCCGCCTTCGGATAGATGGCCTTCCCGATGAATATCGTATATTCCTGCACGGGAAATCCGTCCGGCCCGATCGCTCCGCCGTCCTCCATGGTAATAAAAATCGGCAGCACCGGCGCGTCATTTTTTACCGCAAACTTATACGCCCCGTTTTTCAGAGGCTTCGGCTTCCGATAATTCCACCAGAGGCTCTGCTCCGGATAGATCAGGATAAAGTCGCCTCTCTGCAGAATCTCATCCACCGCCTGGAGAAACAAGTACATGGTTTTCTTATTTTGACTTAAGGGAAGAGTGTTGCAGTTTCGGAAGAGGAAGCCGTAAAATCCGGGGAAATTCGTATAATTCCCCTCCCGGATTACCTTGAAAAGCTGCCGCTTTTCCCTCTGCCCGGAAATCCGAAAGAGGTGCTCTACGGTAAAACAGTCGAAGGGGTGAAAATGGTTGCAGGTCAGGATCGCGCCGCAGTCCAGCTTCTCCAAATGCTCCAGCCCCCGGATTTCCCGGATGACCAGCTTCCCGTCCCGCAGCAGCCCGTCCACAAATCGGGTCGCCAAAGCGTAGGACAGCCTTACCTTGAGCCTGCTGCCGGGCTTTTTCCGCAGATAATCGATCCTGTCCGGCTCCAGGGGCAGCGTCGGCGGATCCTCCTCCGCGTCCACGTCGAACCTTCCTTCCCGCTCCAGCTCCCGGATCCGCTCCAGAACCTTCAGCCGCCCGGGATCCTTCCCGGGCGGTCGAAGAGCCGCCGCTTCCATCCTTCCTCGCAAAGCTTTCCCTCCGCTCATCCTCTCTTCCTCCGCTCTCCTACCTCCGAAACCTCCGGTTCTCTGATCGTTCAGCACATTGCCTGCTCCCGTCGCCCTTACCTCCGAAATCTTCGATCCTCTGATCGTTCAGCACATTACCTGCTCCCGCCGCTCTTACCTCCGAAACCTCCGGTCGTCCCCCACACAGTCCGCTTCCCTTTTTGCAAGCCTCATCAGCCTGTCCTGCGACTGATTGTCCCGAAAACGATCCGCCTCCGTATAGTTTTCCCGGATATCCTTGATCTGGTCGAAGTACTCCGTCTCCCGGGCATACATCCAGAAGAATTCCTTGTATAAAATATCCTCGAAGTGCCAGGGCTTAAAAGCCAGGTTATAATGGATCAGCTTTACCTCCTCCGCCCGGATCCGCGGATCCTCGATGGGCATTCGATCCCACACCCTGTCGATCAGCTTTACCCGCCCCTTGCAGAGCCGGTTCAGGTAATCCTGATCCTGCGCCACCGCAAAGGTAACTCGATCCAGAGAATAGAGAAACTTCTCCTGAAACCGGAATTTCCGCATCTCGTGAAGGTTCATCAGCAAAACCCCCGCGTTAAAATACCTGCGGTAATCCGCTACCCCGACGACCTTCTCCGCGTATACCTGAAAGACCTCGTTAAACTGGATCACATCGTCCGGTGCCGCCGCCACAAGATTGTTTCCCATATCGATACGGTAAAGCTTCGCGATATCGTCCAGGATCACGATATCACTGTCCAAATATAAAACCTTATCGTACTGCGGATACAGATTCGGCAGAAACAGCCGGAAATAAGTGGTCTTGGTATAATAATCCCTGGTATAAAGCTTATCCTTCACCTTCTGGATATAATAATTCAGATCTACAAATTCAATATCGATATTGCTTCTCTCATACCTTGCGATCCGACGCTTGTTCCCGGCGCTGATATCCGTATTCAGGATCTTGATCCGATACCGGTTCTCCTCCGACGAATTATCGATCAGCGATTGAAGCGCAACCGCGAGGAAGGGACAATAGCCGTCGTCCACCGCAAAAAACACAGGGATTTCTCCTCCCGCACCGTTCCACTTTTCCATCGCGTCGCTCCTTTCCGCCTGTTCTGCATCGCATTCCTGCGTTCGTTCCCTCACACCCCATATCCGCTCCGGCAGCACACCCTCTTGACCGCTTAGAAAATCTTTGCACACTTCCCAGCCTTCGGGCACCCTTCTCCGGACAGCGCGCCTTTCCGCTCCTCGAATTCCCGCTTCAGCGCCAGATACTCCTCCAGATCCCGGTCAAAGGTATGACAGTGCAGGACTCTGTGAATCTCCTCCACCTGCCACTGCTTATAATTTTCCGTGTGAGGATAGGGCAGAAGCATCAGCCTTTTGCAAAAGTGGCACACCACCGTATCCTTCCGGTCGAACCGGGACTGCTCGTTGTACCTCCGGGGAAGCAGCTTCTTCCGGGTGGTAGCAAGAAAGATTGCCGACTGATCCGCAAAGAGCAGCTTTCTGTTGCGGATCAGCTCCCTGGCCTTTCTCAAAAGTCCCGTCTCCCTTATCATTTCCAGATTCAGCAACAACATACCTGCGTTGAAATAATCGGGCCGGATCAGCCAGCAGCCATATTTTTCCCTCACCACGGCGTACTCATAGCCGCTGACGTCGATCTCCCAGAGCTGCCGGATATCGCCCGCGATCATGATATCCAGATCCAGGTACAAAAGCTTATCCGGAAGCTCCGGGATCCGATCCGCCAGAAGCCGCAGCAGGGTATAGGGAGTACAGTAGGCCGTCTCGTTGACGCATCGATGGAATTCCGCCTCGTAAAGCTGCGTCGCATCCAGCTTCTTTACGATATTTCCGGGATTTTTCTTTTGCATGACCCGGGCCAGAAAAGCGGCCTGTTCGTCCGTAATGGCGGTATAATCCTCCCGCAGCCTTGTCAGCTCCATCGTCATAAGGAAGACGCGGATCTCCTCCTGCGTCCGGTTCGCCATGGAGATCAGCTGTGTCAGCGCGCCGTCAAAAACTCTTTTGTTCCCGCAAAGCAACAGGTTGATCATGCGAACAGCCACACCATCCCTTTCTCCGAAAAATCCTTTTCGTCTATGCTTCCAGAATACTGTACTGCATCCACTCGTACAGCAGTCTGGTTCCCTCTCTGATTTCAGGCGGCAGAAGCGCTCTCGCCACCAGCTTCCGCTCCTCCGACTCGATGTCCGTCCGCCTCAGATGAGCATAGTCTCCGTCAATCTCCTCAACAATATACTCAAATCGATTCATTTTCTCCTCCTCTGCGCCGTGTGGCGGCGAATCAGCAGACCCAGGAAGCTACGCTTCCCCCGTTCGCGTTGGACTCCTGATTCTGCTGATTCGCGCAGACAGGCGCCGCCCAAAGGGGCGGCGCCTGTCAATTTGTTACCCATGGTTCAAGCCTTTTTGATTTTCTTACTTCCCAATTTCTCTGTTCCGTATACCGCGGCAATTACATCATACCGCCCATTCCGCCTGCTCCGGCGGGCATAGCGGGAGTCTCCTCCTTGATGTTCGCCACAACGCTCTCCGTCGTCAGCAGAGTGCTTGCCACGCTGGTCGCGTTCTGCAGGGCGCTTCTGGTTACCTTCGCGGGATCCAGAATGCCTGCCTGCACCATATCTACATACTCTTCCTTCAGCGCGTCGAAGCCGATTCCCACAGCGGACTCTTTTACCTTGTTGATGATGACGCTGCCTTCCAGGCCTGCGTTCGCAACGATGTGATACAGGGGAGCCTCCAGGGCCTTCAACACCAGCTGCGCGCCGGTCTTCTCATCGCCGTCCAGCGTCTCCGCCAGCTTCTCAACCTCCTTGGACGCATGAACGTACGCCGCGCCGCCGCCGCAGATAATACCTTCCTCCACAGCTGCTCTGGTTGCCGCCAGCGCGTCCTCCATGCGAAGCTTCGCTTCCTTCATCTCGGTCTCGGTAGCCGCGCCCACGCGGATTACCGCAACGCCGCCTGCCAGCTTCGCCAGTCTCTCCTGCAGCTTCTCCCGGTCGAAGTCGGAGGTCGTCTCCTCGATCTGGTTCCGGATCTGGGCGATTCTGGACTGGATCGCATCCTTCTCCCCTTCGCCGTCTACGATTACCGTGTTCTCCTTCTGTACCTTAACGCTCTTCGCCCGTCCCAGCATACTGAGGTCGGTGTCCTTCAGCTCATATCCCAGATCGGAGCTGATTACCGTTCCGCCGGTCAGAATCGCGATATCCTGCAGCATCTCTTTTCTTCTGTCGCCGTAGCCGGGAGCCTTTACCGCAACAACGTTGAAGGTTCCGCGCAGCTTGTTGACAATCAGCGTCGTCAGGGCCTCGCCCTCTACATCCTCCGCGATAATCAGCAGCTTCGCGCCGGACTGAACGATCTGCTCCAGCAGGGGCAGAATCTCCTGGATACCGGAAATCTTCTTATCGGTAATCAGGATATAGGGATTGTCAAGGGTCGCCTCCATCTTATCCATATCCGTCGCCATATAAGCGGAGATATAACCTCTGTCAAACTGCATTCCTTCCACCAGATCCAGCTCGGTCTGCATGGTCTTGGACTCCTCGATGGTGATCACGCCATCGCCGCTTACCTTCTCCATCGCGTCCGCTACGAGCTGGCCTACCGCCTCGTCACCCGCGGAGATCGCCGCTACTCTCGCGATATGCTCCTTGCCGTTTACCTTCTGGCTCATGCCGGAGATCGCCGCCACCGCGCAATCGGTAGCCTTCTTCATACCCTTCCGGAGGATGATGGGGTTAGCTCCTGCCGCCAGGTTCTTCATCCCGCCGTTGATCATCGCCTGCGCCAGGACGGTAGCCGTCGTCGTGCCGTCGCCCGCCACGTCGTTGGTCTTCGTCGCCACTTCCTTTACCAGCTGCGCGCCCATATTCTCAAAGCTGTCCTCCAGCTCGATCTCCTTGGCGATAGTCACGCCGTCGTTCGTAATCAGGGGTGCCCCGAAGGACTTATCCAATACTACGTTTCTTCCTTTCGGCCCGAGGGTCACTCTGACCGTATCCGCCAGCTGATTTACGCCGGACTCCAATGCCGCACGGGCTTCCGCTCCGTATTTAATCTCTTTTGCCATATCAATAACCAACCTTTCCTTGCTCCGCGGAGCTTTCCCGCGGAAAAATTTTTGTTTGAAGCTTCCTTCCAGGACTTGCCTTCGCTTACTCGATCACTGCCAGAATATCGTTCTGCTTTACGATGATGTACTCCTCATCCTCCAGCTTAACCTCGGTTCCGGCGTACTTGGAATAAATAACCTGATCGCCGACCTTGACCTCCATCTTGATCTCCTTGCCGTCCACAACGCCGCCGGGGCCTACCGCCACCACCTCGGCCTGCTGGGGCTTCTCCTTATTCTGGCCGGGAAGAACGATGCCTGATTTTGTGGTTTCTTCCGCAACCAGCTGCTTCAAAACAACTCTGTCGCCTAACGGTACTAATTTCATTTGAATGCCTCCTTGTAGAATTCGTTCTTTTTTCATTTTGTTAGCACTCTAATTGCATGAGTGCTAATCATCAAAACATATATTAGTTTTATATGCCGGGTTTTTCAACCGCATTCTCGGTTTAATATCTCTCGTTCCGTTTTATTTTCTCTTGATTTCTTCCGTTTTCTTCCATTTTCTCACTAAACGCTCAAATAACAGATTTTATATTTCCTTTATAATTTCTTCCCGATTTCGCTATTTTCCCCACTGTGCGGCATCCTTTTTTCTGAGGCAATAACCCCGCTGCAAACCTGCTTTCCTATGTGCCTGAAAGACACATTTCGCTCACGGAAATAAACAAGGGGAAAGCTTCGGAATCTGCTCTCCCCTCAAACGATAACATTCATACCTCATAATAGGGCCTGCTCTATAAGAGCCGCAAGGAATGTCCTGCCCCTTAAGATTTCATCCCCTCAAGGGAATTACTGACGCTTCCCAATCTGCGCATCTGCGCTTCTTCCTGATCGTCCTTTACCCTGGAGCGGATCGTAGGGATCGCTCCCAGAAGCAGGAAGGCGTAAATCATGGCGATGTCTCTTCCATAGCTGCCCGGATCGATGATCTCGCTCTTAACCGCGTACGGCACAAGCCGATAGCAGTCGAAAAGATTGTACCCGACCTCGGCCCCGCCGCCTGCCCGATACAGCAGGATCGCCCAACTCAGCCGATCGCCCAGCCAGGTCATAAGCAGCATGATCACAACGCCGATGACGACTCCCTTTTTCGTCAGCTTTCCGCCCAGCAGCTCGTAGCCCTTCAGCACGCCAACCGCCATAACCGCGCCGGAAATCGCCGCCACATACCCCAGCTGGCTCAGCAGGACGATACACAGGACGCCCAGAAGGGAACCGAGAAACGCTCCCACAATACCGCCCACGATATTCTCGCGCTTCTTCCCTTTCTGCTGGATCATAGCGGTCATATTGCCCCGCATCGTGCCTTCGCAGTCCAGACAGAGATGATAGTGGTCTCCGCCCGCCAGAATACCGGAGACCTCCGTTTCCTTTCCGCAGATGCTGCAGCAGGGGACAAACCCCCTCGAACGCAGGAAGGAAAGCGTCTGCCGGAGCGCGCCGGGCAGCTTTTCCGTCAGTTTATTCAGCTTAAACTCGTTCCACAGATGTACCACAATATGGTTGCCATCCTCTTCCAGGCTTTTTACCAGCTCCGCGCCCCCGGCAAATTCCTTCGCCTCGTTCGAATCCAGAATCGCGCCGGAAGGATTCCGGGCCGCGGTATGTATGGTGAGCAGGGTCGGCGTGCCGGAATCCTCGGCGTATATCATCACGTCGAACCCGTCCGCCTTTCCGTACACCCCCCTCCCAGGGCGTCATATCTAAGGCCCGTGGCCTGAGCCACGGCCTCGTAAACCTTCGTCTGCTTACTCATTTTCTCCAAACCCCTTTTTCACACTTTCCGTCATGTCGGCGCAGCCTTTGGTTTCTTTACACACTTTTGCGGAGACCTTATCTCACGCAACCGGTATTTTGCAGCTGCGTCGGGCAACGCAAATCGTTATGAAATCCCGCCTCAGCGCCCCGGCCTCCTCAGCACTTGATCTCCAGATAGCCCAGAAGCTTCGACATATCGTACTCCTCCAGCACGCCCAGGTTGGAATCATAATATTTTCCGTCGTAATGAACCAGATAATGGCAGAACCGCCCCATCTTCTCCATCATGACACAGCACTTCGGCAGCACGGCGTCCTTTCCCTCCGTGTAGACGATGATATCGTTGTGGTCGATCCCGTAGTAATTCAGGGCGGAAATCACACGTCCCATGGTCGCCTGCCACTCCCTGCAGTCCATCACGCTGATGACCTCGGCGATCGTAACTCCTGCCAGCATCGCGACGCAGGCCTGCCCGCAGAGTCCGTCCTCCGGCTGGATAATCACCTGGATCCCGTCAATCTTCCGGATGGGCTTATCGAAGCTGTAGGGGCTGTTCTGATCCATCCGGATCAGGGAACCGTTTACATGGAGCAGAATTTTATGCGCGACGCCCGGCTCTACATTCACCGCGTCCTCGTCCTCGATATGAATCTCGTAGCTTCCCTTTTCCAGGGGAAGAAGCTCGCAATCGATGATTTTATTATCCAGGACGACCTCCGCCTGGATCACATCCCGCTGCTTGCAGACCTCCCAGATATTAAAAGGAATCCGGATCATGTAACCTTTCTCCTTTTTCTCGACCTGGGATTCAAAAAAATACCTCATACCCTCAATACCTCCTTCTTCTTTATGACGGCGGGTTTCCCTCCAAGCGTGAATCCCGTCGCATTCGACAGGCTCTCTGCGAGCCTGCTGCCTACGCTTTTTTTCTCGCCTGGGAGGGCGAGATCCCATATTTCTTTTTAAAGAGCTTGCTGAAGTGATAGGCGTCGTCGTAGCCCACTGCGGCCGCGGCCTCCTGGATGCTTCCCTCCCAGCCGTTCTCCAGCATCTCCCTTGCCTTTTCCAGCCGGATATTGATCAGATGACGGATCGGCGCGTCCCCCGTCTCGCTCTTGAAGATCTTCGAGATATAAAAGGGACTCAGGTACATGTTTTCCGCGATCTGATCCAGGGAAAGCTTTTCCTTGTAATGCTCCTCAATATAGTCGAGAATCTGCTCTACCAGATACTGCCTGCTTCCGGTCTCAAAGGAACGTCCCTTCGGCCGCTGCGCCGGTTCGCACTGCTCCCGGATCACCAGCAGGATCATCTGGATCAGATAGGCCTTCATCATAAAATACCGCCCCTGACGGCACACCGCGTTCTCCGCCTCCATCGAGGCGCAGACCTTAAAAATCTTCTGCCGAAGCTCCCCCGTCGTGTGCAGTATATGACCTCCCGCCGGAACCGGCAGGGCGTTCTCCGGCAATCCCGCCAGATGAAGATCCGCCGCCCCCACAAAAAACTCCGTGGCCGGCTGCTCCGCCTCCGGGCAGAAAAGAGCCTGATGCTTTACGCCGGGATTGATAATCAGGAGATCCCCCTCCTGCACGGGAATAATCCCGTCCTCAAACCGGTATTTCCCCGTCCCCGACAGGATCACTGCCATCTCCAGATGGTCATGGCTCTGATAGACGCACTCGTCCTTGTACCGGGTTCCCTTCCAGGTAAACAGGAAGGTCGGATCCAGCTCCTCGATCTTCATACATTGATTGCCCTCTGCACACTTACTGTCTTCCACGATAAACTCTCCCGTACCTTCTCATTTCCATCCCCGCGGCGTCCTTACCTTTCCCGGTCAGGCTGCAGGAATCTCCTCAGATTCCCATAATCATGGACGCAAACCGGAAATACACCAGCAGGGACAGCGCATCCACAATCGTCGTGATAAAGGGGCTCGCCATCACCGCCGGGTCGAAGCCCAGCCGCTTTGCCCCGACCGGGAGCAGGCAGCCCACCAGCATAGCCATCACCACCGACGCCACCAGCGTCAGGCACACCGTAAAGGACACAGCAATCCCTACCCCGTCAAAAATCATCAGCTTGGCGAAATTCGCCGCCGCCAGCGTCAGACCGCACAGAAGCGCCACCCGTATTTCCTTCCAGACAATCCGCGCCACATCCCGGTATTCGATCTCCCCCAGGGAAAGGCCGCGGATGATCGTGACGCTGGCCTGGCCTCCCGCGTTTCCGCCGGTATCCATCAGCATGGGGATAAAGGCGATCAGCGCCGCGCAGACGCTCAGCGCCTCCTCGAAGGAGCTGATAATCGCCCCCGTAAAGGTGGCCGAAACCATCAGCAGCAGCAGCCAGGGAATCCTCTTTTTATAGGTATCCACCACCGTCGTCTTCATATAGGGCTTATCACTGGGCACGATCGCCGCCATCTTTTCCATATCCTCCGTGGTCTCTTCCTCGATGATATCCACGATATCGTCCACGGTGATAATCCCTACCAGCCTGTCTTCATTATCCACCACCGGCATGGCGGTAAAATCGTACTTTTTAAATTGAGCCGCCGCCTGCTCCTGATCCATCAGAGTATTGATCGAGATCACGTTCTCATGCATCAGGTCGCCGATGACCTCGTCGCCTCTGCTGAGCAGCAGATAGCGCAGGGCCACCGTTCCCACCAGCTTCCTCTGGGCGTCCAGGACATAACAGATATTGATGGTCTCGCTGTCAAGCCCCACCTCCCGGATATGCTGGATCGCCTGCTCCACCGTCATGCTTTCCTTGAAGGAAACATACTCCACCGTCATAATGCTCCCGGCGGAATCCTCCGGGTAGCGCAGCAGATGGTTGATGGCCTGGCGGGTATCGGGCCTGGCGTTGGCCAGAAGCTGATCCACCACATTGGCCGGCATCTCCTCCAGAAAGTCCACCGCGTCGTCGGCCATCAGATTGTCGATAATGTTGGCGGCCTCCTTGTCGGACAGAGAGCTGATGATCGCCTGCTGGCTCTCCACCTCCAGGTAGGAGAACACGTCAGCCGCCAGATCCTTCGGCAGAATCCGGAACACCTTCCGGATCTCCTCGTTTTCCAGCTCCTCCATCAGCGCGGCGATATCCGCGTCGTTCAACTCCGTCAGAAACTGACGAAGCCCCGTGTACTGTTTCCGGTCAAGGAGCTCCCGCAGTTCCTCCATTTCGTTGTTTCTTTCCATGGCACTTCTCCTTATGTGATTTTTTTATTGCAGTACAACTTCGACCCGGAACAGAACCGTCTGAGCCTGATAACGCACTCTTCATAAAAAAACCACCGCCTTTCGCGCCATAGAATGATCCGGAACAACCCGGAACCGACAGTTTTATTTTAGACCTCGCCGGACTCTTTGTCAACGAAATAGAGGTCTTTTATTTTTTCAATAATTACCTTCCCGCCCGTGGCCTCCGTCATTTCCTTCCGCAGCCTTCCGGCCTCCTGCGCCGGGACGGTTATCCGGAAGGAAACCCGCTCCCCGTACTCCTCCGCATAGGGCGTTACCCCCGCGTTTCCCAATAAATAAAGCAGCTTCCCGATCCCGTTATAGTCCGTGCCCACCTGCCATTCCTGGCCGTAGCGCATCCAGCCCGTCCGACTGTTTTTCAGCCCCTCCTGCACCGCCCTGGTATAAGCCCGGACAAGACCTCCCGTCCCCAGCAGCACGCCGCCGAAATACCGGGTCACCACGACCGCCACGTTGCGGATTTCCTCCCTGAGAAGCACCTCCAGCATGGGACGTCCCGCCGTACCGCCTGGTTCCCCGTCGTCGCTGCAGCGGGTCAACTCCCCCCGGCTCCCCAGGACGTAGGCCGAACAGTTATGTCTGGCGTCCCAGTACTTCTTCTTCATCTCCTCGATAAAGGCCGCCGCCTCCCGCTCACTCCCGCACCCTCTCACCGTCGCGATAAAGCGGGACTTTTTCTCCTCATATTCCCCCTGGCCGCCCTCCAGCAAAACCCGGTAGGAATCCCTCTCACCATTATCCATAACACCCGTTATCCTCACCCGTCCCGGTATTTTATGATCTCTTCCCTTCATGTTAGCATAGTTTTTCAGAAATGTGAAACAATTATTAAAATTATTAAGTTGCAAAGAAAACCTTTCTTTACCCGAATTTTTTTGCTATAATAAAATCTAAATGCTGATTTTATTATCCAAGGGCTATAATAAAATCTAAATGCTGATTTTATTATCCAAGGGCTATAATAAAATCCAAATGCTGATTTTATTATCCAAGGGCTATAATAAAATCCAAATGCTGATTTTATTATCCAAGGGCTATAATAAAATTTGAATGGCCGTATGGATTCTCATACGGAGAAAGGTGAACTGGAATGAATTACGGTAAAAAAGGTGTCCGCGCAAAGCAAAAGGCACTGAATTCCAAAACGGTAAAAATAGAACGCAAGCTCCTGCTTGGTATCGTCAAGCTGTTCCTGATCGCCCTGGTCGGCATCGGAATCTGCGGCGTTTCCGCCGGGCTCGGCGCTTACAAGGGGATCCTGGCCTCCACTCCCAACATCCGCTTCGGCGACGTCGTGGCCTCCGGCCAGGCGACCATCGTCTACGACTGCGAGGGGAACGAGATCGACCAGTACGTCAGCAGCAACTCCAACCGGCTCCGGATCGAGTCCATGGACGAGCTTCCGGACTACCTCGGAAAGGCCTTCGTCGCCATCGAGGACAAGCGTTTCTATCAAAACAACGGGATCGATTTTATGGGTATGCTCCGGGCCGGCTATACCTTCCTGCGCACCCGTGGAAAACGGGCGGAGGGTGCCAGCACCATCACCCAGCAGCTGCTGAAAAACACGATCTTCACGGAATGGACCTCCGAGGGCGAAAATTTCATCAAGAAGATCAAGAGGAAGCTACAGGAGCAGTACCTGGCCGTAGAGATCTCAAAGTACTACGATAAGGATCTGATCCTTCTGGAATACATGAACGCGATCAACCTGGGTCAGAACACCCTGGGCGTGGAGGCTGCCTCCAAGCGATATTTCGGGAAATCGGCCAGCGACCTGACGATTTCCGAGTCCGCCGTGATCGCCTCGATCACCCAGAATCCCTCCCGCCTCAATCCCATCAGCCATCCCGACAACAACGCCGAGCGGAGGAAGCGCTGTCTGGATACCATGCTCGAGCTGGAATTTATCACCGACGCGGAATACCAGGAAGCCCTGGCGGACAGCGACGCGGTTTACGAGCGGATCGGCAACTACGATATCGATTACCGGGAAAACACCAACACCTCCTCCGGCTCCTATTTCTCGGACGCGGTTTACGAGCAGGTGCTGGAGGATCTGGTGACGGTGGCCGGTTACGACCAGGCCATGGCGGAAAAGATCCTGACCTCCGGGGGACTGCGCATCGAGTCCACCATGGATCCCACGATCCAGAAGATCATGGACGAGGAGTACGCCAATCCCGATAATTTCCCCGAAAATGTAAAGTGGCTTTTAAGCTACGCTCTGACCATTACCGCCCCCGACGGGACGAAGTCGAATTTCAGCAAGGAAAATATGACCTCCTGGTATAAGAAAAACAAGAGCTCGAATTTTAACCTGCTGTTCTCCTCCCACGAGGACGCCTACGAGGCCATCGCCACCTACCGCGCCGCCATGATGGAGGAGCTCGGCGTCGTGGAGACCGAAGATAATTATGAGGAATCCGTCAGCCTGACGCCCCAGCCCCAGAGCGCCGCGGTGCTCTGCGACCAGCGCACCGGCTATGTCCGCGCCATGGTGGGCGGACGCGGCGTGAAGGAAGGGAGACGAACCTGGAACCGCGCCACCTATACCCAGCGCTCCCCCGGCTCCACCTTCAAGGTGCTGGCGGCCTTTGCCCCGGCTCTCGACAGCGCCGGTCAGACTCTGGCTACCGTATATAACGACGCGCCCTTTAACTACGACGACGGCACCCCGATCCGGAACTGGTACGATACCGGCTATAAGGGCATCAGCTCCATCCGCGACGCCATCCGTACCTCGATGAACATTATCGCGGTCAAGACGGAAACCGTCATCGGCCCTCAGCTGGGCTACGACTACTGCCTGAACTTCGGTTTTACCACGCTGACCGACGGCGAAATCATCGACGGGAAGCTCCATACCGACGTCCTGCAGCCCCTTGCCCTGGGCGGTATCACCCACGGCGTTACTCCCTATGAAATGAACGCCGCCTACGCCTCCATCGCCAATCTTGGGACGTATGTGGTACCGAAGCTCTACACCAGGGTACTGGACTCCGAGGGCAATATCCTTCTGGATAATACCTCTCCCACAAGACGGCAGGTATTAAAGGAGACCACCGCCTTCCTGCTGACCGACGCCATGGTAGACGTTATCACCGCTCCCGGCGGTACGGCCTCCATCGTTAACTTTGACCACAATATGCCTATGGCAGGCAAGACCGGAAGCAGTACCGGTTACAAGGACTCCTGGTTTGCGGGCTTTACCCCTTACTATACCTGTACCGTCTGGACCGGCTACGATAACAACATCGACATGAAGACTACCGCGGAGAAAAATACCTCCCGAAATATCTGGCGCTCCGTCATGCAGCGCGTCCACGAGAACCTCTCCCCCGAACCCTTCCCGGTTCCCCAGGGACTGGTTCAGGCCGCGGTCTGCAGCAAATCGGGCAAGCTGCCCATCCCCGGGCTTTGTCCGGACGAGTGCATTATCAACGAATACTTTGAGGACGGAACCGTTCCAACAGAAAGCTGCGATATCCATTATGAGGGCGAGGTCTGCGAATACGACGGCCTGCCGGCAAGCCCCGAGTGCCCCTTTAAGATTCCCGGGCGTCTGGAGCTTCCTCTGATCGAGGATCCGGCCCTGATCGCCGGCTCTACCATGATTACGCAGAATCCCGACGGTACGTCCTCCGTCGTACCGCCCGTAACCTCGAATCACTGCCAGCATGACATAAACTTCTACCTGAACCCGGACTACGAGGCAATCCAGAACGGACAGCAATGGGAGATTATGCTGCGCAGACAGGCGGCTGCCGAAGCGGCTGCGGCAGATGCCGCACAGGCCGCGCAGGGACAGTAAACGTCCGTGTCCGGCGCTTTACAGACGAAAGAACCCGCGCTTCCTGAATCATGAGTCAAAATCCCTGACAGAAAATATCGTTCTGTCAGGGATTTTTCCATGAAATCCTGTCCGCAAGGATTGCGCTTTTCTATGTTGTTATGATATAATATTCGCAAAGGGCAGAGTCAAGTGGCCGAAGAAGCAACTGCCGTGCTCGCTCGAGCAGTTGCTTTTTCGGACATTTGACGAGCGAAGCGAACCCGGGAAGCCCACGGCTTCACGGGTCTCTGCCCGAGACTTGCAGCAAACATGATACAATAAGCCTTAGCGAGAAGAATGAGCTTGCTCATTCGGCGAGCAGCGAATGGCTATCATGAATCGAAGATTCATGATATAATAGGCGCAAAGGGCAGAGTCAAGTGGCCGAAGAAGCAACTGCCGAGCTTGGACGTTTCTTCGGGGATTTGACGGGCAACAGCGACAAAGGATACACAGCGAGGTACTTTCATGGAACAGACAATCTATACTTCCCTAAAGGTGAATAACGAAATTGAGCTTTGCGAGATCTCCGACCCGGAATGTAAGCAGCTGATCGAGCACAGACTGCTGGAAGAACGCATCTCCTACTATATCCGCTGGGTAAAGCCCTCCCTCTTCCGCCGCCGGAAAAATGTCTGCATTATCTGCGTCAATGAAAATTCCGTGGACTTTGCGGAGGAGATCGTCCGCTCCATCTGCGACGAGGGAGGCTATCCCGTAAGATTCCTGATGCGCCGTTCTGTGAATCAATATCTGTAGACAGTCTCCGCTTCAACAGGGTGCCTTTTTTTCATTCATGACAATAAAATTTTCGCGAAGCATGAATTTTATTGTTCATGACAATAGAATTCTCGCGAAGCGTGAATTCTATTGTTGATACCACTGTCTCTGCAGCTCGTACATTGTCTTATATTCCCCCTCGACGGCAAGCAGCTCGCTGTGGCTTCCGTCCTGCACGATGCGCCCCTCCTTCACCACAAGAATCCGGTCGGCAATCTGCGCGGAAGCCAGCCGATGCGTCACAATAATCGAAGTACAGCTGCGCGACAATCTGCCAAATTCCTCGTAAAGATACTTCTCCTCCAGGGCGTCTATCGCAGCCGTGGGCTCGTCCAAAATCAAAAGGCTGTTGTTCCGGTACATTCCTCTTGCAATAGCGATTCTCTGCCATTGACCCCCGGAAACCTCCGCGCCTCCGAACTCCCTTCCCAGCATTCCGTCCATTCCTCCGGCCCATTCCGGGACTACGCCGATGTTCCGGCAGATCCGGCTCAGCTTCTCCTCAGACCTGTCGCCATCCATATCGCTGATCCGGATGTTTTCGCCCAGCGACATGCTATAACGGCAGAACTTCTGAAAAACCGCAGAGATTCCGCTTACGATTCTTCCTGCGCCCCGTTGCGTTTCCCCGCAGGAAACATTTTCCCCGGCAGGGATTTTCGCTTCCCCGCAGGAAACGTTTTCCCCGGCAGGGATTTGCGCTTCCCCGCAGGAACCGGGTTTCCCGGCAGGGATTAGCGTCTCCCCGTAAGAAACCGTTCCCTCGGTAGGGGAATATAAACCCGCGATGATGTGGCATAACGTACTTTTCCCGCTTCCGTTTTCCCCTACCAGAGCAACGGTCTGTCCCCAGTGAATCTGCAGGTCGATATCCGAAAGCGCAAATTTTAGCTCCCCCGTTTCCGGCTGCGGATAGGCAAAAGACACATGCTCCAGACGTATCTCAAATCTTTCGGGCAGTTTTATCTGCTTCCGTTCTCCCGAATCTTCTTTCAGGAAGGCAAAATAATTCTTTACAGCGGCCATATTTTCGATCGCAATCGCGAGACGCTCCGATATCACCTCATCCATAAATCCGTAAAACTCACGAAGCGCGGCAAAAACCGCCGCAAACGCGCCGACGGAAATCCTGTCCGTCAATACATACCGAACCAGCATCGCAATAATGACTCCATAAGCCGCCACGGTGAAAACATTGATACAGAAATTGATCGTTTCCTTGCGCAGCTGTATCTGAAAATACAGTCGGTTCAGCTTTTTTTGCATCTTCCTGTATTTGTCGAAAAAGAAACCGCCGCATCCCCACAGGCGGGTTTCCTTATAATATTCTTTCCCGACAATGCAGTCCGCATAATATTCCATCTTCCTTCGAACGGGCGCGGCCTCGTTTTCCAAATGTTCAAAAGAGATCATGTGAAGCAGTCTGGCCAGCACATTCGGCAGGAAAATAATGACCGTGCTGACGCTGAGAACCGGAGCCAGGGAAAACAGATACCAGCTCATCAGGACGAAATAGAAAACATAAAAAAACAGGATATCCAAAATAGTAGTGCTTACCCAGAATACACCCTCCGAACCGCGGACGGCCCTGTTAATCTGATCCAGCTCCTCCGCATATTCAAAAGCGAGCGCTTCTTTCCGGTCAATCGCCCGGAACAAAAGCTTATTGGTTTCTTTTGCGGCTTTTCGGTTCAGGATCTGCCCGTAACAGTTTACGACGCCGTTCATGATCTGTGCAAAAGCGCAGGCCGCCCCCAACAGCAGTATTTTGAGGACAAGCCCCGAAAAACCACCTTCGCTTTCCAAAATCCCGTCCAGAAAATACTGCACGCTCACGACCTGAAGAACCCAGGATGCGCCGTGCAGCATCTGCAGCATTGAATAAAAAAGGATATTTTTCGGAAATATTTTACACAAAAGCCTGAGTCCGACCAGATTATTGTAAAGAAAATTTTTATGCCTCATACCAACACCTCTGGCTCTCGAACATCTCCCGATAAAGCCCCTCTTCCGACTCCGTTAATTCTTTATGGGTTCCCTGCTCCAGGATCCTTCCCTGATCCAATACCAGAATCTCATCCGCCATGCGCGCCGCTCCCAGCCGGTGCGTGATCAGAATTGTGAATTTCTCCTCGTTGACCTGCCGGAACATCTCATACACCCTTGCCTCCGCCTTTGGATCCAGCGCCGCTGTGGGTTCATCCAGGATATTGACGGGAGCTTCACGGTACAAAAGCCTTGCGATCGCCAGCTTCTGCCACTGGCCCCCGGACAGATCTACGCTGTCCTTCTCCAGCTTTCCCAACTGAGTATCCGCCCCGCGGGGGAGGCCGCGTACCCAGGATTCCAACTCCAGCTTTTTCAGGATTTGCGCCAGCAGCTGCTCCTCCTTATCTTTTTTGCTTCCCAGTGAAATATTGTCCCGAAAGGACAGGGCATATCGGGCAAAATCCTGGAACACCACGGAAAACATCCCTTTCAGCTCCCCATAGCGGTATTCCCGTAAGCTTTTTCCGTTGATCAGGATCTGCCCCTGATAATCTTCATACAATCCGGTCAGCAGCTTTGTGAGCGTAGACTTGCCCGCGCCGTTTTTCCCCACTACCGCATAACACTTCTTCCCCTGAAGCACGAACGAGCAGTCCTTCAGCACATATTCCTCCCTTCCCGGGTATCGGAAGGATACGTTCCTGAATTCCACCGTTTCCACCCGGAATCCCGGGATCTTCATCGGTTCCGCGTCGGCGTCCGCCTTTTCCTCCATGTTCCAGAAAACATTCACATCCTGCAGATACGCATTCAGGTCTGCAGCCCCCTGCATGATACCTGACAGGCTCCACGACATCCCCTGAATCAGATTCAGAATGGAAGTCGCAAGACCGATATATAATCCGGTTGACAGTTTTCCCCTGCTTAAGGCCGGAAGGAGAAGCAGCAGGATGCTCACGGAAAGCGCGACCATGATCAACGAACCGCTTTTCATATTGGCGTATCTTTTCTTCTCGATCACGGCCTCTTTCCGATTTGCATAATCGCTGAGGCGGTCATACTCCCTTGCTACAGGCTCGGAGTAACCGAATAATGTCCGCTCCTTTGCGTAGGCCCTGTCCGACAGAACCGTCGACAGATATTGATAACGCCTTTTTACCTCTGCGGCATCCTTTTGCAGGACATAATTCTGTCCGCCGGTTTTATAGGCCAGATAAAAAAGCGGGACGCTCACCGCCAGAAGCGCCGCGCCGCTCAGGACGCTTGCCTGCAGGACAATACTTATAAGCGCCGCGCATTTTACCGTCAGCTCAATCCCGTTGCAAACCGTTCGGTAACCCGCCCAAAAACGATCCTCCGCCTTCTCACAGACACGGTAGATCAACGCACAGGACTCGTTGTCCTCCAGATAGCGGTATTGAAGCGCGGCCTGCTTCTTCAGGAACCGGTTCTTCAGCACGATCTTTAAACGGCTCTGCGCCGACACGCTGATCAGATTCGTGACGGACGGTATCATTTGCTTAAAAACCACAATTCCGAGCAGCAGAATAAGGGGCGTCAGAATCCGACGGCCCTCCGGTGCACCGCCGTATGTCCCTTCCACACAGTTCACAAATTCTGCGATAGCAAGCGCCTGTAACGTCGGCAAAAAGGCGTTCACGATAGCTGCCAGCAAAAGAGAACCCGCGTGAAAGGGTATGATTTTTATCACTTTCCGCAGAAATGTGAAAATGTAATATTTTGATCGATCAAAGCCTGCCATATAGTCTTCCTTCGCTCCATAGTTCGGATATAACCCTGAACAGGATACCTTACTTAAGAAGCATAGCATAATCCCCTGTGAATTGCCACTAAAAAATGAATTCCCCCCTTTTGCAAACGTTTCTTTTATGCTATACTGGTACGGATATCCGATATCAGATCATTATTTTGTAAGGACGGCCCCGAGGGGCCTGCGGGAATCGATAAATGGTACAGAAAGAAAAACTGTCACAGTTCTATTTTTCCCAATATAAGGACTGTGCCCTGAAGCTGAAAAAGAAAAACAACGACGGAAAGAAAACGTACAAAGAGAGAATCGATCGGCTGCTGGCCGAAATGCAGCGGGCCAAGGACGGCCGGGTCAGCCAGGCGCATCTGGAGGAATACCACAGACAGATCCGGAATCTGGCCTATTTTGCGTTCCGGGAGAACAATCAGATCGCTATCATGAAGATCCGCGACCTCATGATAGACGAGCTGGTACGGCTGGATATAACCGGCTTAAAACAGGACGAGCAGGAGCTTATCACCGCGAAGTTTCTGGATTATCTGCGGACGGAGCAGTCCTTTGCCATCTGCCAGAGAAGTCTGCGCTCGGTTCTGACCCGCTATATAAATGTGGAGCTGCGCAATCAGATCATCGGCATGGTTCCTACCAGACCGGAGACGGAGTTTCCGCAGGCGTTGGAAATGACAAGGAAATTCATCCTGCACATCGGCCCCACCAACTGCGGTAAAACCTACCAGGCGCTGGAACGGCTCAAGCAGGCTGAAAACGGAGTCTATCTGGGGCCTTTAAGGCTGCTGGCGCTGGAGGTCTACGAGAAGATGAAGGACGCCCAGATCCCCTGCACCATGCTCACCGGCGAGGAGCGCATCTACGAGGAAAACAGCCGGATTATCTCCTCCACCGTAGAAATGCTGGATCTGGATCAGAAGTATGATGTGGCCGTGATAGACGAGGCGCAGATGATCGCGGATCCCGACAGAGGACATTCCTGGACCAGGGCCATTCTCGGCGTGCAGGCAGATGAAATTCATGTCTGCCTGAGCGCTTCCGCGGAGGAGGTGATCACCCATCTGATTTCCCTCTGCAACGATACCTTCGAGATTCACAGATATGAGCGGAAGACCCCGTTAATCTGTGAAGACAAGGCGTTCTCCTTCCCTGACGACGTACAGGAGGGAGACGCCCTGATCGTGTTTACCAAAAGGATGGTGCTGGATATCGCAGGCCGTCTGGAGCGGAACGGCCATCAGGTCAGCGTCATCTACGGAAGCCTCCCGCCCGAAATCCGCCGCAGGCAGATCCGCATCTTTGCAGAAGGGAAAACCCATATTGTGGTATCCACGGACGCGATCGGCATGGGCTTGAATCTTCCGGTGCGGCGCATCGTTTTCGTGCAGACCAGTAAATTCGACGGAAAACACAACCGCCCCCTGAACACCTCGGAGGTTCGCCAGATCGCGGGCCGGGCCGGACGCTTCGGCCTCTACGATACGGGCTATGTCAACGCCGTCGGGGAGGAGGGGCTTGCCTTTATCCGGGAACGCTTCGGGGAGGACGAGCCAAGGGTTGACCACGTAAGCCTCGGCTTTCCCCAGGTACTTCTGGATATGGACGATCCCCTGGACGCGGTGATTACTATCTGGAAATCCGTCGAGATCGAACCGCCCTTTGAAAAAATCAGCATTGAGGACATCCTGTTTCTGTACGAGAAAGCGTACCGGGACAGGAAGGAAATCGACGGCTTTGAGGACAAGCATACCCTTTACCGTATGCTGACCTGCTCCATCGACACCAGGAATCGGGACGTGGTAAGCCTCTGGCTCTACTACTGCAAGACCTATACCGCGGATGTGTCCCTGCATTTCCCCGCGTTGATCATGTGCTCCGACACCGGTCTGATGCGTTACGAGACCTTTTACAAGCTGTTGGATCTGTATTACCAGTTCTCGGTGCGGCTTGGCAAGGAAGTAGACAGTAAGCGGCTGGAGCAGGAGCGCGCAAAAACGGAAGACACCATCATGCGCTATCTGTCAAGGGATAAGAAAATGTATATCCGCAAGTGCCAGTGCTGCGGTACGCCGCTGGATTTCGAGTCCGCCTTCGGAGTCTGCGACAGCTGTTATGCAAAGCAACAGCAGGAAAAAAAGGCGGCGTTTTCCGCCAGAAGGGCTTCCGCCAAAACGGCAGACCGGAAGGCAGACCGCGCGCCCGAAAAGACCAAACCGCGCAGACGCCGCAGACGGAGCAAGCCCGCGGCCGCGGCAGGGACGGCGCTGTAGGATGCGGCGCGGCCAGCCGCGCCGCATGGCCGTCCTGTATTGTTGAATTATTTTATCTCCACATTTTTATAAATCCCATACAATACAGGCTGAAGGATCAGACATACCAATGCGTAAAGGGGGATGATAACCGATGCTGTAGTCATTCCTTTTCCCGCAAATTCTATAAGCCCGGATTCCTTAATATCGATATAGATTTCCAATAACTGATCCGGAAAGAAAGCACACACCCAAGGCAATGGGACGATTCTGCTTAAAAACGGGAACGTGCATAATACAATGAACGGTACAATAATCGCGGTTGGCGTCGAACGCGACAATGCTGATACGAGCATGGCAAGCGCGGAGGCAAATAACGTTCCGATGTAACCGCCCGCCACAATGAACAAATATGCCTGTAAAAAAGTAATATTGTAAACGCTCCAGAAGATACTCCGGTCTTTTGCCTGCCATTCAGCTTTTCAGATACTCCGCCTGCACTCTCCGTGCCTGCGCCTTTTTTGCCTCCCCCTTTTCCTGCTCCTCTATCAGCTTTTCCAGCCGCTTATGGCGTTTCTCCCACCAGGATTCTTCGTTGTCTGCGGAAAACGGAGAGCCATTCTTTACAGGTATCGCTTCCCCGTAACACTGCTCAGGCGAAGCGCCGATTACCTGATAGCCGATTGCTTTCGCTCCCATGATGCCGTTTACGGAATACATTTTCCTGACCATTCCGAGAACCGTATTTTCCCATTCCGGGTCGCTTTTCATCCGCTCAAAACATTCCTCCGTAACCGTCAGGGCACCGCCTGCGATTGTGGAACGGACCCACGCGCTCACAGGCATCTTCGACGTCTCGTTCATAAACCACTGCTTGTATTCCTCCATTGTCATTTCTTCTTTGGATTTGCCGGAAATACTGCTGTCATAGGTAAAACCGGAATAATTCGGCGGCTGCGGAATGACCATGTCCCCTGCCCATGCGGAAGAGCTTTCTTTCTCCGCCGCTCCCCTGCTTTCCGCCGCTTTTTCTATTTCGTCCGCAAAACGACTCGTTTTTCCTATGCTGTCCGCAGCTCTTTCTTTCTGTGAAGTACACCTGCCTCCGCACACATTGCCGTAAATGCTTCCAATTCCTGAAACCGCCATAAATCTGTCCTCCACTTTCTTTTTCTGTTATCTCCTGCTCCCGATTTCTCTGTCAGGCATTCCCCGCCTTACCGCAGGAGTCCCTTTTCTGATCTGCCAGCCGGGAAGGAATATTCCCGACAATATATCCTCATGCTCCGACTGTTTGAATTGCCTCCTGCAAATTTCCCAGCCTGTTCAGTATTTCAAACATCCTGCCATTCCCAAACATATAATTCTGCAAAACAAGGGGATTCCCGCTCCGCTTACTTTCCCGGTGCAGCTGCCTATAGGCATCCCTCGCCTGATAGAAGCTGTCCTCCAACTCCTCAATTACCCCGGATATTTCCTTTGCCGTCAAAGCCGCTCTTATCCTCTTCCCATGCGCGCCGCTCATTGAACGTCGTTTCCCATGGGCAGTTCTTTTATATAGAATGTTTTCTTTTTTTATATCGGAAAATTATTTTAACTTTTCGCTGAAAGGGAACGAAACCCTATTTGAAATGGAATGAAATCTTTTAGCCGAGGACAGTCCCTTTGTGCAGTAAATCTATTTCCTTTTGGCTCGAAGGCGCCGCATTTAAAAAATCTCCCTTTTCGGAATTGTGTGCCTGTTAAAAATAAGCTATAATTATACTTATAAATCGGGATTTTACAGTGAGGTGGCAACAATGAAAAAGCGAGCAATTTTATATATTGCAAGAGTTTTTCTGCAAAAGATAATAGGGTTGTTTTTATATATGATTGGTGCAAAATATGCATTGACGTATGCGGGAACTGTCTACTTTATTTACCTCTTTATAGCAACCCTTATTATTTCTTTGGTATTGCTTAAATCAAATGAAGAAACTCTTGCACAAAGGGGAAAAACAGATACAGATTCCCCGCTATGGGATAAAGTACTTTTAACATTATTTTGGTTATTGAATTATTTTGTTGTTTATTGGTTTGCCGGAGTATCCGAAAAAGGAGAGCATCTCACTATTGTATATTGGTGTGGTATTATAACAACTCTTTTTGCGGCGTACATCTCTACAAAAGCAACTTTGGAAAATACTTTTTTAGAGTCTACGGCAAGAATACAAAATGATAGAAAACAAGCTGTATGTACAACAGGTCCTTATAAAATTGTGCGGCATCCTGCATATAGTGGATTGGTATTAAATTGTATTGGATTATGTATGATATTTCCTTATTTGAGTGTATGGGCATGTATGGCGATAACAGTTGTCATTATAATTATACGAACCGTTTTAGAAGACAGGATGCTTAAAAATGGATTGGTCGGATATCTTGAATATTCAAATCAAACAAAGTATAAAATGATTCCATTTATGGCTCTTCAGGGGTAATAGTGGGTGAAAAGCACCCACAACCCCAGTATTTATGC